>JAVEVA010000006.1:0-72757 GCA_034005275.1 Thauera sp.
ACTTGCATGTGTAAAGCATGCCGCCAGCGTTCAATCTGAGCCAGGATCAAACTCTTAAGTTCAATCCAGCAAGATACTCAAAATACTGACTTTTAATCAGCATGAGCACCCAATCATTGTGTGCAGCATAAAGCTGCCGACCACAACAACCAAGCACCCACACTTATCGGTTGTCCAAATTTTTAAAGAGCGCTGCAGTCGCTGCAGCAAAGAAGCGAGATTATGATCAGCTCGAATTAACCTGTCAAGCGTCCGGTGAAAATTTTCTTTTTCGACCGAACCAGGAAAATCCGAACAAACCACCTCAGACCCTGCTTCCCTTCCCTGCCAACACCGCCCCACAAGGGCCGCTGCAGCAAGGAAGATGCGCATTATAGACACCGAAAAAATAAAAGCAAATCCAAAACACCGGAAAGATTTGATCTGGCCATCAGATTCGGTGATGACAATAAATGACACAACAAACGTAGGGGCGACCCTTGTGGTCGCCCATGTCAGCGATCGCGCCATCGCCAGGGCAGGCACAAGGCCTGCCCCTACGAAGCCTTTCGTCGCCACCAACCATGCCGGAACTATCCCTGCGGCCGTCCTGTCCGCCAGCTACCACCATGCGTAGGGGCGACCCTTGTGGTCGCCCATGTCCGAGATCGCGCCACCCCCATGGCCGGCATCCAGCCAGATGTTGATCAGAAATCCTGCGGTCCGGCGTAGTTTTCGAAGCGGGTGTTCTCGCCGATAAAGGTCATGCGCAAGGTGCCGGTCGGGCCGTTGCGGTGTTTGCCGATGATCAGCTCGGCAGTACCTTTGTCCTGTGAATCAGGGTTGTACACTTCATCGCGGTAGATGAACATGATGATGTCGGCGTCCTGCTCGATGGCACCAGATTCACGCAGATCGGACATCACCGGCCGCTTGTTGGGGCGCTGCTCCAGGCTGCGGTTGAGCTGGGAAAGCGCCATGATCGGCACGTTGAGCTCCTTGGCGAGCGACTTCACCGAGCGTGAAATTTCCGACAGCTCGGAAGCGCGGTTCTCACCATCGCGGGTGCCACTCATCAGCTGCAGGTAATCGATGACGATCAGCCCCAGCCGTCCACACTGGCGCGCCAGGCGACGGGCGCGGGCACGCAGATCAATCGGGTTGAGCCCCGGTGTTTCGTCGATGAACAACGGCGCTTCGTAAAGCTTGCCGATCGCCATCGTCAAGCGCTGCCAGTCGTCATCGGTCAGACGGCCGCTGCGGATCTTCTGCATGTCGATCCGCCCCACCGACGAGATGAAACGGGTGGCAAGCTGGGTGCCGGGCATTTCCATCGAGAAGATCGCCACCGGCAGCTTCTGCTCGATCGCCACATGTTCGGCGATGTTGAGTGCCAGCGTGGTCTTGCCCATCGCCGGCCGACCGGCGACGATGATCATATCCGACGGCTGCAGGCCGGAAGTCTTGCCATCGAGGTCGATCAGACCGGTGGGCACGCCAGTAACTTCGGACGGATTGTCACGGTCATAAAGCTCCTGCACCCGGTCGACGACCTGCTTGAGAATCGGTTGAATGCTGACGAAGCCGCTCGCATTGCGCGCGCCAGCTTCGGCAATTTCAAACACTTTGGCCTCTGCTTCGTCGAGCAAAGCTTTGGCATCCTTGCCGGCAGGCGTGAGAGCGCTGGCCGCGATCTCATCACCGACCGCCACCAGCTTGCGCAGGATGGCGCGCTCGCGAACAATTTCCGCATAACGACGAATATTGGCGGCAGAGGGCGTGTTGTTGGCAATTTCCGCCAGATAGGCTAGACCGCCCGCCTGCTCAGCTTCGCCATTTTTTTCCAGCGATTCGAACACCGTCACCACGTCCGCCGGCCGCCCCTGATCAACCAGCCGGGTGATGTGGCGGTAGATGCGGCGGTGATCGTCGCGGTAAAAATCGGCCTCATTGGCCAGGTCGGCGATCCGCTCCCAGGCCTGGTTATCGAGCAGGATGCCGCCGATCAGCGACTGCTCAGCTTCGACCGAGTGGGGTGGCAGCTTGAGCTGGGCAAGCTGGGGGTCATCATACTGGGCATACATCGGCGCCGAATCGTTCATCATGGCCTCAACAAATCCTGCTGGCAGCATTGGTCGCTGCCGAAAGGTGGAAGTTTAGCGCGCATCGCAGCCGGTGATCATCGTCCGCCATCGCAAGCCGTTGCTTGCCGACGCCCGGCACCCACCCTCGCCGTCAACGCAAAAAGCCGCCCGCAGGCGGCTTTTTGCTGACACGGACCGCAAACGCGCGATCAGTGTTCGGCCACCACGGCAACAATGACGCTGCCGGTGACTTCGGGGTGCAGCGCGATTTCGAGTTCGACTTCGCCAACCTGCTTGAGCGGACCCTGGGGCAGGCGGATGAGCGAACGCTCGACTTCGAACCCTTGTGCGGCCAGCGCTTCGGAAACATCGCTGTTGCCGACCGAGCCGAACAGACGGCCATCCATGCCGGCCTTGCGGGCGACCTGAACGGTCACGCCTTCGAGCTGGGCAGCAATCGCCTGGGCAGCCGCGAGGCGGTCAGCCTGGGCACGCTCCAGTTCGGCACGGCGGGTTTCGAACTCGGCCAGGTTGGCTTCGGTAGCACGCTTGGCCTTGCCCTGGGGGATCAGGTAGTTACGGGCATAGCCGTCCTTGACCTTGACCACATCGCCCAGCGCGCCGAGCTTGAGCACTTTTTCGAGAAGAATGATTTGCATGATTCCAGACTCCTCTTATTGGTGCAGATCGGTGTAGGGCATCAGCGCCAGGAAACGTGCGCGCTTGACGGCCACCGACAGCTGACGCTGGTAGCCGGCCTTGGTGCCGGTGATACGCGCCGGCATGATCTTGGCGTTTTCAGTGATGAAGTCTTTCAGGATCTCGATGTCCTTGTAATCGATTTCCTCGATCTTCTCGGCGGTGAAGCGGCAGAACTTGCGGCGCTTGAACAGCCCGCGACCACCACGATCATCCTTCTTCTTGAACTTCGACTTGGGCTTGAAAGCCATTTGAGTTTCCTTCAATAAATTCGATTTCGGTCAGATGCAGCACCGGGGTTTTGCTTCGCATGCTCCGGGCAGCGAGAAAACCGGCCACCTGCACCCTGGAACCCGGCCCGAGCTGTTCGAACCTTGCCACCATCTCACCGACCACCACCGCCTGCACTTCCACTTCGACTTCGCGCCAATGTCCTGCTTCAAGCTGGCGGGAGCGGTGCTGCAAAATGCAGTTTCTGACTGCGATTCCGGCGGGAGTTCGTCGTAGCGCCTGCAGTTCAAGTACCTCGGCTTCGAGGCGCAGCAGGTTTACTCCGGATTCCGGCAAAATTCAGCCGATTCAGGCAGCAGCTTCGTCTTCTGCCGGCTTGGCTTCGCCTTCAGCAGCCGTGTTCAGCGAACGCGACTTTTCTTCCTTCATCATCGGCGAAGGGGTGGTGACCGCCTTGTCCATCTTGATGATCAGGTGACGCAGCACGGCATCGTTGAACTTGAAGGCATGCTCAAGCTCGGCCAGACCTTCACCGTCGCACTCGATGTTCATCAGCACATAGTGAGCCTTGTGGATCTTCTGGATCGGATAGGCAAGCTGACGACGACCCCAGTCTTCCAGACGGTGGATCTGACCGTTGCGCCCAGTCACCAGCGACTTGTAGCGCTCGACCATCGCCGGCACCTGTTCGGACTGATCAGGGTGGACGATGAACACAATTTCATAATGTCGCATGCAGACTCCTTGCGGTTGGTTGTTGCAGCTCCCCGGCATGCGAAACCGGTGGAGCAAGGAAACGCGCGATGATAACAAAAAATCAAGCTCACGCACAGTTTTTCGCGCCTGCCGCCTGCCATCTACCGTTCAGCGCGGTCGGCTGTCCCAGATTTTCTGCAGACGCTTCACCGACACCGGCATCGGCGTCCTGAGCTCCTGGGCATACAGTCCGACACGCAGTTCTTCGAGCAGCCAGCGGAAATCTTCCAGTGCCGGCTCTTCGACCCCTGCGCGCAGGCGCTGCTGACGTTCGCGCAACCAGGCCTGCTGCAACGCCTGCCAGGCACGCATCGACTCTTCATCCCGCGCCGCGTTGTTGCGCAGCTTGTCAAAGCGGATGCCGATCGCTTTCAGGTAACGCGGAAAATGCGCCAGGCGCTCCCAAGGCTGGCTGAGCAGGAAGTCTTTCGGCAACAGCTGAGCAAGCTGAGCGTGGACATCTTCGCTCACCGCCGGGAAAGTCTTCAGCGCCGTCAGCCGTTTGAGCACGCTGGCGTGTTCGGCCAGAATGCTCAAGCACAGCCGCATCAGCTCCTGAGCCACCAGACTCAGCCGCGGACGCGCTTCGACACAGCGCTGGCGGAAAGTTTCGCCATCGCTCGGCAATGGTTCCAGCAGGCAGCACCGCAGCAAGGTCGCTTCCACCAGTCGTGACTTCAGCTCCGTTTCAGTGCCAAAGTTCATGTATTGCAGCGCCAGCTCGCGCAAGCCGGGCAGCCGTTCAATGGCCCGCACCTGCTCTTTGAGGTTGAGCGCAAACAGGCGCATCAGCCCACGGCGATGGATGCGTGCCGCTTCTTCCGGCGTGTCATACGGCCGCAGGGACACGCTGTGGCCGTCGTCGTGCAAGGCAGGAAACCCGATCAGCTCGCGCCCGCCGATACGGATTTCGAGCAATTCGGGCAAAGCGCCAAACGACCAGTCAGTCAAAGCTTCGTAACTGGCAGCGCTGCCGCTTTCTGCTGCTGGCGCAGGCGCCGTAGCGAGCGCCGCAGTGGGCATTGAGCTGGCGGCGGCCACCTCTGGCCGACGCCGATCGACCGCAGCAGTTTTCGACGCTGCCTGCTTGCGCTCGGCAACAGCCGGTGCTGCGACCCCGGCGGCACTCATTGCTGCCGCCAGCGCACCGCCGGCTTCCGCGCCGGCGAAACGGCTGGCAATCTGGGCACGGAAACGGGTGCGCAGTTCAGCCAGATTGCGTGACTGCGCCAGCAGACGGCCATGTTCATCGATGACGCGGAAATTCATCAGACAATGCGACTTGAGGTTTTCGCTGCGAAAACCTTCCAGCGGCAGCTTGAGCTGAACACGCTCTTCGATGAAGCGCTGCAACATCTTGAGCAAAGGCTCGTCAGTGTCGACTTCCCCCGCGTCGACTGCCGCGACAAAAGCGGCGGCACTGGCAGCGACTGGCTGCAGCCGATGGCGATGTTTCTGCGGCACGGTTTTCATCAGCGCCAGCACTTTTTCTTCCAGCAGTCCCGGCACCAGCCATTCGCAACGTGCCGCCGGAATCTGGTTGAGCATCGCCAGCGGCACACTCAGGCTCACTCCATCTTCGCTTTCACCTGGCTGATGGAGATAGCTGAGTTTGAGCGCCTGACCGAGCACTTTCATGCTGGCCGGGAAACGCGCGCTGGTGACGCCTTCGGCCTCATGACGCATCAACTGCTCGCGGCTCAGCTTGAGCAGGCCGGGTTCAGCCTGCTCAGCCTCCTTGCGCCAGGCTTCGAAACTGGCCAGATCGCAGACTTCCGCCGGAATCTTGCTGTCGTAGAAGGCTTCGATCAGCGTGTCATCGACCAGCACGTCCGGACGACGCATCTTGTGCTCAAGACGTTCGATCTCCGCCATCAGGCGCTGGTTGTGGGTGAGGAAAGCCATCTTGCGCAGTGCGCCTTCGGCAATCTCACCGCCGACCAGACCTTCGCGGATGAACAGCTCACGGCACAGCGCCGGATCATGATCGCGGTAAGGCACACCACGTTTGCCATACACCACCACGCCATACAAGGTGCCACGCTCCCAGGCGCGCACTGCACCGGCGGTTTTCGACCAGTGCGGCTCGAACAACTGACGCTTGAGCAGATGAGCGCCGACTTCCTCCAGCCATTCGGGCTCGATGCGTGCCAGACAGCGGCCAAACAGGCGCGAAGTTTCGACCTGCTCGGCAGCGACAATCCACTTGCCCGCTTTTTTGCTCAGTGCCGAGCCGGGATGCGGCCAGAACTTGATCCCGCGTGCGCCCAGGTAGCTGCCAGCCTGCGCTGACTTGCGATTGGCTTCACCCTCTTCGCTGCGACAGCCGATATTGCCCAGCAGACCGGCCAGCAAAGCTTTGTGAATCGCGTCGTAATGGGCGTTGGCTTCGCCGGCTTTCCAGCCCTGCTCGGCGCACAAGGCCTGCAGCTGGGTGAACACTTCGCGCCATTCGCGCATGCGCAGGTAGTTGAGAAAATGCTTCTTGCACCAGGCTTTCTGCTTGCTCGACGACTCATGGCGCTGGACTTCATCCCAGGCTTGCCACAGCCGCCAATACCAGAGGAATTCCGAACGCTGATCCTGCTCGCCGCCGCGAAACAGCGCATGCGCCTGATCGGCTGCGCCCGGACTGTCCTGCGGCCGTTCGCGAGGATCCTGCACCGACAGTGCCGCCGCAATCACCAGCACTTCAGCAAGCGCATCGCGTTCGCGCGCAGCAAGAATCATCCGTGCGATGCGCGGATCGAGTGGCAGACGGGCAAGCTGGCGGCCGATGGTGGTGAGGACACGTGCGCCTTCATCCTCGATTGCGCCCAACTCGGCAAGCTGGGCATAGCCATCACCGATCAGCCGCGAACCCGGTGCATCGATGAAAGGAAAGTCTTCCACTTCACCAAGTTTGAGCGCTTTCATGCGCAGGATGACGCCGGCGAGCGAAGAGCGCAGGATTTCGGGGTCGGTGTGTTCGGCGCGGCGCTGAAAATCCTCTTCGTCATACAGGCGGAAGCAGATGCCGTCCATCACCCGCCCGCAGCGTCCGGCACGCTGCTGGGCGGCAGCCTGGCTGACTTTCTCGATCTGCAGCTGTTCGACCTTGTTGCGCGTCGAGTAGCGTTTCACCCGCGCCAGCCCGGTATCGACCACGTAACGGATGCCGGGCACGGTGAGCGATGTTTCGGCAACGTTGGTCGCCAGCACCACGCGCCGCCCACCCGAGGAAGCAAACACTCGCGCCTGCTCCTGCGCCGACTGGCGCGCGAACAGCGGCAGGATCTCGGTGCCCGGACGGTGATGAGCCTTGCGCAAGGCTTCCGCTGCTTCGCGGATTTCGCGCTCGCCGGGGAGGAAGACCAGCACATCGCCCGGCCCGCAGCGCTGCGCCTCATCGACCGCGTCGACCAGCGCGTCCATCAGGTCACGATCACGGTTGCGCGCTCCTGCCGCAGATGCTTCTACCGTGGCGGCACTTTCCGCCAGCACCGGCCGATAACGCAGTTCGATCGGATAAAGGCGGCCGGACACTTCGATCACCGGCGCCGGTTCATCCTGGTCATCGGCAAAGTGACGGGCAAAACGTTCAGCATCGAGGGTGGCTGAAGTCACCACCAGCTTCAGATCGGGGCGGCGCGGCAACAGGGTTTTCAGATAGCCGAGCAGGAAATCGATGTTGAGGCTGCGCTCGTGCGCTTCATCGATGATCAGCACATCGTAAGCGGACAGCAGCGGATCGGTCTGGGTTTCAGCCAGCAGGATGCCGTCGGTCATCAGCTTGACGTAGCTTTGCGGCGAAGTGCGGTCAGTGAAGCGGATTTTGTAACCGACCTCCTCACCAAGCGGCGATTTCAGCTCCTGGGCGATGCGTCCGGCGGTCGCACGTGCAGCCAGCCGGCGCGGCTGGGTATGGCCGATCAGCCCACTCACTCCGCGCCCCAGACTGAGGGCAATTTTCGGCAATTGGGTGGTTTTGCCGGAACCGGTTTCGCCACAGACGATGATCACCTGATGCCGGGACATCAGCGCGGCGATCTCCTCCCGGCGCGCCGACACCGGCAGCTCTTCCGGGAACTCCACCTGCGGCAGCGCCGCCTGGCGTGCGGCATAGGCCGCCCGCGAGCGCTCCTGCAAAGCAGCAAAATCAGCGCTCAGCTGCTCGCGACGTTCCTGGCGTTGGTCATCCTGCCTGCCGCTCTCCTTGCCGCCCTCCCTGCCAGCCACACGCTTGCCGCTGCGCGTGCGCCCCAGCTCACGCGCCATGCGTCGCAAGCGCGGCCGATCGGCACTCAGGCAGTCATTCCATCGATCACGGCTTTCGATCGCGGCACCGGTTTCCATTTTCTGGCGGCGATCAGGGGCAGACTCAGTCATCAATCCGGACACAGCAGGTAGCAAAGCCGCCATTATCCCCTGCTTGCAGCTGCGCGCCAGCAAGACCGGCCGCTGCCGTTATAATCTTGGGTTTTGCCTTGCGGCGAACGAGTCACGCATGGATGTCACCCTTCTTCTCATCGCTCTCATTCTCGGCATCGTCGAGGGGCTGACCGAATTTCTGCCGATTTCGTCGACCGGTCACCTGATCATTGTCGGTGACCTGCTCGGTTACAACGACGAGGCGAGCAAAGTATTCAAGATCGTCATCCAGCTCGCCGCCATTCTCGCCGTGTGCTGGGAATATCGCGCGCGGCTGCTCACGGTGGCAGGCGGGCTGCGCAGCGATCGCAAGTCCCAGCATTTCGTCTGGCTGCTGCTGCTCGGTTTTCTGCCGGCAGCAGTGCTCGGCCTGTTGTTTCACTCCACCATCAAGGGCGCGCTGTTCAATCCGCTCACCGTGGCCACCGCGCTGGTGGTCGGCGGCCTGATCATCCTGTATGTCGAAAAGCGCGCTTACCAACCCCGCCTCCACGATATCAATGAGATGCGCTGGCAGGATGCGCTCAAAGTCGGCTTTGCCCAGGCGCTGGCGATGATCCCCGGCACTTCGCGCTCCGGCGCGACCATCATGGGCGGACTGCTGTTCGGCCTGTCGCGCAAGACGGCAGCGGAGTTTTCCTTCTTCCTCGCCATTCCGACCATGTTCGCCGCCACGGCTTACGATTTGTACAAGAACTGGGCGCTGTTGCGGCTGGAAGATCTGCCAGTGTTCGCCGTCGGCTTCGTCGCCTCCTTCATCGCTGGCATGTGGGCAGTGAAAGGTTTCATCAAGTTCATTTCCAACCACACTTTTGTCGCGTTCGCCTGGTATCGCATTGTGTTCGGCCTGGTGGTGCTGGCAAGCTGGCAGTTTGGCTGGGTCAGCTGGACGGACTGAGCTGGACCGAGCGCCGAGGAAAAAAGCACCATGATCATCTATCTGCACGGATTCCGTTCCGCGCCGGCTTCGTGGAAAGCGCGCAGCCTGCATGAGCGCCTGCAGGCTCGCGGGCTGGGCGAGCACTTCTGGTGCGAACAGCTGCCGGTGTCGGCCAGCGCAGCGATCGCGCTCGCTGAAGCCGCCATCGACAAGGCGATCGGCAACGGCCATGCGCCCACCCTGGTCGGCAGCTCGCTGGGCGGCTATTACGCCACCTGGCTGGCCGAACAGCATGATCTGCGTGCCGTGCTGGTCAATCCGGCCGTCATCGCCCCACTGTCGCTCGAAGCTTATCTGGGCGTGCAGGACAATCTGTACACCGGCGAGCCGTTCGAATTCACCACCGCCCACATCGACGAGCTGCGCACCCTGGAAGTGAAGCAGATCACTCATCCAGAACGCTACTGGCTGCTGGTGGAAAGCGGCGACGAAGTGCTCGACTACCGCGATGCAGTGCGCAAATACGCCGGCGCGCGCCAGACCGTGCTCACTGGCGGTGATCACAGCTTCACCCGCTGGCCGGATTATCTCGACCAGATCATTGCTTTCGCCGGCCTCGATGACTCCCGGGGAAACGCCTGACATGCCTGCCGCCAGCGCCGGTTTCGACGCTCGCCGCTTCAAGGCCATGGAGCGCGCCGGCTACAACCGCATTGCTGCCCGCTACGCGGCAGGGGCGGACACGCTGCGGGCGAAACTCAATCAGGCTTTGCTCACTGCAGCGCAACTCGCGCCCGGACAACGAGTGCTGGACCTCGCCAGCGGCCCGGGCGTGCTCGCTGGCGGCGCGGCGCAGCAAGTCGGCAGCAGTGGCCTGGTGCTGGCCAGTGATCTGGCCGAAGCAATGCTGGCAGAAGCCCGCCGCAGTCTGTCTAATCTGTCTCCCCAGGCCGGGCAGCTCCGCTATGTCGCCACCGACGCCGAGCAACTCTGTCTCGCCGACCGCTGTTTCGATCGCGTCCTGGCCGGTCTGGCGCTGTTTGCCGTCCCGCATCCGGCGCGCGCAGTCGCTGAAATTCACCGCGTGCTCGCCCCGGGCGGCTTACTGGCACTCTCGGTGTGGGCAGATCGCGCCAGCGTGCCGCTGATCCACTGTGCCCAGGATTGCATTGCCCGCCTGCTGCCACCGCCCAAAGTGCCACGTCCCTCGGTGTTCCGCCTCGGCGAGGCGGCAGTGCTCACCGACTTGCTCCAGAGCGCCGGTTTCAGCGCAATCGACCTGCAGCCCTGCGATTTCAACTGCCACTTTGCCGACGCCGCAGCCTACTGGCAGGCTTTCCTCGATCTGGCCGGTGGCGCGGCAGAAGCACTGTCACGTTTGCCGACCAGCATCCAGCAACGTTTGCAGGACGAAGTCAGCCACGAACTGTCCGACTACCGCTGCGAGGATGAGCGCGGCGGTTACCTGCTGCCTGCGCGCTGCCTGATCGCCGTCGCCCGCCGCCGCTGAAGCCGGCTCCGAGCCTGTCTCCCCCCATTTTTCGCTGACCAATTGAATGAACACTGCACACGATGAGGCCGTCCGCCGCCGTCACGGCATGCTGGCGACGCTGAGCGCCTTCATCATCTGGGGCTTGTCCGCGCTCTACTTCCGCGCCATCGGCAGCATCACGCCGCTGGAAATCGTCGCCCACCGCGTCCTTTGGTCAGCGCTGCTGCTGGGCCTGATGCTGACGTTCATTCCAGCCACTGGCCGGCTTGCCAGCGTGGCCGCAATCTGCCGCCAGCCCCGCCTGCTCGCCCTGCTCGCCTTCACTTCACTGCTGACCAGCAGCAACTGGCTGATCTACATCTGGTCGATCGATGCCAATCGCCTGCTCGAAGCCAGCCTGGGCTATTTCATCAATCCACTGGTGAGCATCGCCCTCGGCGCGGCATTTTTTGGCGAACGTCTGCGCGCCCTGCAGCGCGTTGCCGTTGCGATTGCGGTGGCGGGAGTGCTGGCACGCGTGTGGCAAGTCGGCAATTTGCCATGGATCGCGCTCTATCTTGCCGGCACCTTCGGCATTTACGGCGCGCTGCGCAAACGTGCGCCAGTAGGGGCAGTGAGCGGACTGTTCATCGAAACCATCGTGGTGACGCCTTTTGCCATCGCCGTGCTGCTGTGGCTGCAATACCGTGGCGAGCTCGGTTTCGGCCGCGACCCGGTGACCGACTGGCTGCTGCCACTGAGCGGAGTGCTGACTGCGCTGCCGTTGATGCTGTTTACCAGCGGCGCCCAGCGCCTGCCACTGGCCAGCATCGGCTTCCTGCAATACATCGCCCCCAGCCTGGGTTTTCTGATTGCGGTGTTCATCTTTGGCGAAGCCTTCGACGCTGCACAGCTGATCAGTTTTGCGCTGATCTGGCTCGCGCTGGCAGTGTATTCCGTCGACTTGCTGCGCAGCAGCCGGCGCGCACGTCATGAGCTGGGCTCAACGTGACAGTGGAATCGAGTAAACTGGCAGGCTCGCATTTTCCGGCAGAAGCCAATGTTCGTGCTGTATGAAGAGGATGGCGCTTTCAAGGCCGGCACCATCCTCGCTGACAACCAGACCACCTTGCAGGTCGAGAACACTCACGGCAAGCGCATCAAGCTCAAGCGTGCCAATGTGCTGCTCGAATTCCGCGAGCCGGCACCGGCCGACCTGCTGCTGGCGGCCGAACGCGGCGCCGAAGAGCTGGACACCGAATTCCTCTGGGAAGTGTGCGGCGACGAGGAATTCAGCTTCACCGAATTCGCGGCCGAGTACCACGGCCACCCGGCCAACTCCAGCGAAGCGGCAGCGATCCTGCTGCGGCTGCACGCGTCGCCGATGTGGTTTCACCGCAAAGGCAAAGGACGTTTCCGCAAGGCACCGGCCGACATCCTGCAGGCAGCACTCGCCGGACAGGAAAAGAAACGTCAGCAGGCAGAAGCGATCGAGCACATGCGCAATGAACTGCTCGCCGGCCGCCTGCCTGACGCGCTGGCCAGCCTGCTGCCGCAAGCGCTCTACCGCCCCGACCGCAACCGCATCGAGATCAAGGCGCTCGAAGCTGCCTGTGTCGACAGCGGCCTGTCTGCCGCTCGCCTGCTGCTGCAATGCGGCGCCATCGGCTCCAGTTACGATTTTCATTATCAGCGCTTCCTGTTCGACAACTTCCCGGAAGGCGCCCATTTCCCGCCTTACCCCACGCCCGCTGCCGCCAGCGGCCTGCCGCGTGCCAAGGTCACCGCTTTCTCGCTGGATGACGCTTCGACCACCGAAATCGATGACGCCTTCTCGGTCACTGCGCGGGCGGAAGGCGGCTGGCGGATCGGCATCCACATCGCGGCCCCCGGACTGGGCCTCACTCGCGGCAGCGAACTGGAAGCCATCGCCCGTCACCGCCTGTCGACGGTCTACATGCCGGGCAACAAGCTCACCATGTTGCCCGAAGACATCGTGCACAGCTTCACCCTCAGTGCCGGCAAGGAATGTCCGGCAGTTTCGCTGTATGTCGACCTGAGCGCCGACCTCGCCGTACTCGGCGAAGAAAGCCGGCTTGAGATGGTGCCGGTCGCGGCCAATCTGCGCCTGCACGATGTCGAGCCGCTGTTCAACCAGGATTCAGTGTATGGCGACAGCGCCGACTTCCCCTGGAAGAAGGAACTCAATCTGCTGTGGGATCTGGCGACCGTGCTCGAAGCCGGACGCGGCAAGGCGGGCGAAAGCGAAGACCGCATCGAATTCAGCTTCAGCGTCGACTGGGCGCAGCAGACGGCCGATGGCCCCGGCCTGGTCAGCATCCTCCCCCGCCGGCGCGGCTCGCCGCTCGACAAGCTGGTCGCCGAGCTGATGATTCACGCCAATGTCAGCTGGGGACGCCTGCTCGACGAAGCCGGCATTCCCGGCATCTACCGCGTCCAGGGTGGCGGCAAGGTCAGGATGAGCACGGCCGCTGCGCCACACGAAGGGCTGGGGGTGGAATGCTATGCCTGGTCGACTTCACCGCTGCGCCGCTACGTCGATCTGGCCAACCAATGGCAGATCATCAGCGTGCTGCAAGGTGAAGCACCGCCGTTTGCGCCCAAATCGGCCGAGCTGATGGCTGCAGTGCGCGATTTTGAACTCACCTACGCTGAATACGCCGAATTTCAGCGGCGCATGGAACGCTACTGGTGTCTGCGCTGGCTGCGCCAGCAAGATGGCGACGAATTCGACGCCACCGTGCTGCGCGAAAACATTGTCCGCCTGCAGGACATTCCGCTGGTGTTCAAGCTGCCGTCGATGCCCTTGCAACTGCCCGGCAGCCTCATCCGCCTCAAGATCGAGCAGACCGACCTGCTGGACGTGGAAGTCGACGCCCGTTTCCTGCGCACCCTGGCCGAGCCGGAAACCAGCGCCGAAGCCTGGGACAGCGACGCCTTCGGCCCGCTCTGATCGCCGTGAACACGCTGGCCACTTCTCCCCGCTCGCTGAATGCACTTGATCTGAGCGTGTTCGAACAGGAAGCTTCACGCAAGCCGGGTACTGCCCTCAGCGTGGCGATCGTGGTTTCAGTGCTGGTGCACGCCCTGCTGCTCAGTTTGCAGTTCCGCATGCCGGCCGCAGCGCCAGTGAAGGACAAGGGACTGGCGGTGGTGCTGGTCAACGCCCGCCATGCACGCGCCCCGGAACAGGCCGAACTGCTCGCCCAGGCCAATCTCGACGGTGGCGGCACCACCGAGCAGGAAGCACGGCCGACCACGCCTTTGCCACCGCAGGACACCCAGCGCGATGGCGATGCGCTGGTCGAAGCCAGACCGCGCAGCCCGGAACCGGAACGGGTGCACAAGCCGGCACTCACCCGCCAGCAGGCGCCGGCCAGCACCAGCACTTCCAGCCGCCCGGTCGAGCACAGCGCCCCCACTCCCCAGCCACGCGGTCGGGATCTGCTTGACAGCGCAGCCGCAGTCGCCCGCCTGGAAGCGGAAATCGACCGCCAGCTCGACGAAATTGCCAAACGGCCGCGGCGGGTATTCATCGGCGCGCGAGCGCGTGAATACCGTTTTGCCCAGTACGTTGAAGACTGGCGACAGAAAGTCGAACGCATCGGCACGCTGAATTACCCCGATGCTGCACGCGGCAAACTGTACGGCAACCTGTTGCTGTCAGTATCGATCCGCGCCGACGGCAGCATCGAGAAAGTCCATGTCAGCCGCAGCTCGGGGCACAAACTGCTTGATGATGCCGCAATACACATCGTCACCATGGCCGCACCGTATGCCGCCTTCCCGCCCGACATCCGCAAGGACGCCGACATCATCGAAATCACCCGCACCTGGACGTTTACCAACGCCGACCAGTTGCGCACCCAGTGACGACCGCTCCCCGCACCATAACTCGCACCATGACCCGCACCCTGCCCGCACCCCATGCTGCTTCCGACCGCTATGCCGTGTTCGGCAACCCGATCGCGCACAGCAAATCACCGCTCATCCACCGCCTGTTCGCCGAGCAGACGGCACAGGCGCTGCACTACGAAGCCATCCTCGCTCCGGCCGACGGTTTTGCCGCGGCACTGGAGCACTTTCGCGCAGCCGGCGGCCGCGGTGCCAATGTCACCGTCCCGTTCAAGCTCGAAGCTTTTGCGCTCGCCAACCGTCTCACGCCGAGGGCGCAAGCGGCTGGCGCGGTCAACACCTTGCTGTTTGACGACCAGGGCATGCTGGGCGACAACACGGATGGCGCCGGCCTGGTGCGTGACTTGACGATCAATCTCGCCTGCCCGCTGGCCGGCAAGCGCATCCTGCTGCTGGGTGCCGGTGGCGCCGCCCGCGGTGCCCTGCTGCCGCTGCTCGCCTGCCAGCCGGCGCAACTGTCGATCGCCAATCGCACACCGGCCAAGGCCGTCGCACTGGCTGCCGAATTTGCCCCGCATGCCGGCCCGGGCACGCTCAAGGCGTCCGATTTTGCCGAACTTGCCGGTCAGCAGTTCGATGTGGTGATCAACGCCACCGCAGCCAGTCTGGCCGACCGCGCACCGCCGCTGCCCGAAGGAATTTACGCAGCCGGCGCCCTGGCCTACGACATGATGTACGCCAGCGACGACACCGCCTTCATGCGCGCCGCGCGCGCGCTCGGCGCCGATCGCGTCGCCGACGGCCTGGGCATGCTAGTGGAACAGGCGGCAGAAAGTTTCACCCTGTGGCGGGCAGTACGCCCGCAAAGCGCTGCGGTACTGGCAGCCGTGCGTGCACAGATGCCGCGCAGCTGAAAACCGGCGTGCGGACCAGAGTGTGCTTCAGCGCTCGTCCGGCCCAGTGCCCGGCACCGGCAGACCGGCACGAGGATAAGGAAGGCTGGCAAAGTTCCGCGCCGCATCCTGCCCACGCCGGCCTGCCGTATCGATCTGGAAACTCTCCAGCAAGGCCAGCAAAGCCTGACGCTGGACGACACTGAGCTGCATGTAGCTGGCCAGCAAGCGTTCTTCTTCATCCCGATCGAGCAAATCATAGCCGCCCGCTATATGGGCACTTTCGCCACCGCCCTTCAGCAACTCGGCCACCTTCGAATAAGGCTCTCCTTCTCCAGTACTCAACCACTGGAAATTGACCCCCAGCACGGCACTCAAACGCAGCAGGATCTTGAGCCTCGGCGCTTTCAGACCGGTTTCCCAGGCCGACACGGTAGGCTGGGCAACATGCATGTGTTGCGCCAGTTCGGCCTGATTCCATCCGCGCCGCAAGCGGCTTTCCCTGATTCTTGTTTCGAGCATTCGGGGATGTTAAATGCCATTGGATATAGCAACTCCCTCCTTTCAGGCATATAAACAATAGCTCAAAGATATAAATCTCGCTTCAAGCATCACCAGATCAAAGCGGTCACTCCATGCAGCCATCACACCACACCACCGCGATACACTACCCGGCAAGCTTCTGAGCTGCCGTGCAGCCAAGCGCACCTCCGCTCTTTTCACGAGGATAATGATGGCCCTGCCCAAGCTGCTGAATGACGCTCAGCGCCTGCTCATCCAAGGTGAGACCAACGCAAATGTCTCTACCCCCCTGCCGTCCCGGCTGTTCTTTTCCGTGAGTGATGGCCGCCAGCGTGCGCGCACCGTCAGCAGCGAGGGTAAGGATTTTCACCAGGCCTGGCTCGAAGGCAGCCAGGCCTGCCAGCGCACCGCAGAGCGACGCCAGCTTGACGTCAGCTGGCTGCGCATCGATTGGCCAACCGGAGTGCTGCGTTCAAGCTGGGGCGAACTCAAGCAGCGCCTGCACAACACCAAGCGCAACTACTTCCGTTTCGGACTCGCGCTGGACAGCGAACTCAAACAGGCTTTCCTCGAACACGAACTCAACGCCAACGCCATGCTGTACACCGGCGCCGACACCCCGCATGGCGGCATCAATATCCACAACTTTCTTGTCCATGCCCGCCGTCGTTTCGGTGCCGCACTGACGCTCGATTTCGACGCTCCCGACCTTGACCAGCAGGCGGTCTGGCTGTTCACCCATGAAGGACTGTTCGTCAGTGATGATCCCGCTCTGGCAGACCTTCCCGGCAGCGAAGCTGCATGGCTGAACGGCCCGGCAAGTCTGCAGCACAGCTGGCGCCAGCCTGAGCTGCTCAATAGCGGCCGCCGCCAGCTTCCCGACCTCCAGGCCAACGAGGTGCTGGCACTGATCCGCAGCGGTGCCGACTTTCTCGCTCGCCAGGTCAAGCCCGACGGACAGTTCATCTACGGCCACTTCCCCAACTTCGGCCGCCAGATCAACACCTACAACAGCCTGCGCCATGCCAGCACGGTGTATTCAATGCTGGAAGCCTGGGAGCTGACCAGAGATGACGCGCTGCGGACCGCCATCGAGCGGGCGCTCGACTACCTCGACCAGCAGCTGATCCGCCGCTATCCACAGCCGCACGGTCAGCCGCTGGCCTTCAACGTCGATCTCAACGACGAAATCAAGCTCGGCGCCAACGCCGTCAGCCTGCTTGCCTTGGTCAAATACGACGAACTCACTGGCGATCAGCGCTACCGCCCGCTGATGGAGCAACTGGCGCTCGGCATCTGTCACCTGCAGCAAGGCGAAGTCGATGCTGACGGGAAAGCGACCGGCGCCCACCCGGGCAAATTCGTCCATGTGCTCAACGCCGCTGACCTCAGTATCAAGACCACCTTCCGCATCGTCTACTACGATGGCGAAGCGGCTTTCGGCCTGATGCGCCTGTATGGCCTCACCCGCGACGAACGCTGGCTGCAGACGGTGGACAAGGCCTTCGACTATTTCCTCGCCGCCGAACACTGGCGACATCACGACCACTGGCTGTCCTATTGCGCCAACGAGCTGACGCTCTATCGCCCCGAAGAAAAATACTTCCGTTTCGGCGTGCAGAATATCGCCGACCACCTCGACTTCATCCTCAAGCGCGAAACCACCTTCCCCACCCTGCTTGAACTGTGCATGGCCTTTGCCGCCATGATCGAACGCATCCAGAGTCAGCACCCCGAAATGTCTCACGTCCTCGACGGGCTGGATCTGACGAAATTCGAGCGTGCCCTGCACCATCGCGCCCATTACCAGCTCAACGGCTTCTTCTGGCCAGAGCTCGCCCTGTTTCATGCCAGGCCCGAGGATGTCGTCGGCAGCTTCTTCATTCGCCACCACGCCTTCAGAGTGCGTATTGATGATGTCGAGCACTATCTTTCGGGCTATGTGGCGTACTGGAAAATGCTGACTGGCGGAGGCCGGGCGGTCAGGCCTGCGCCCCTGCCGGCGATCAAGCTACCGGCCAACCTCACCGGACAAGGCAACGGCCAGCTACCGCTGTCACTGCTCACCCCCATCCGGGGCGGCCGCCTGCTTTCACCTGCTGCTCTTGCCTGGAACAGGATGCGAGCAGCAGCAGCCGGAGCCGGCATTCTGCTACGGCCTGCTACCAACCAGCCCAGCACCTACCAGAGCCTCTCCGTCCAGAACAGACTTCACGCCCGCCTACCGCAACTGCAGCCGGGAAACAGTCCGCACGGCTGGGGGCTGGCCATCGTCGTTGCCGATATTCCCGAACAAGCGACCCAGGCCTGGCTGGAAAAAAACGCCTTCCGCTTCGGCTTCATCCTGGGCTCTGGAGACAGCAAGCAGCTGGTCTATTTTTGTGGAGACGACGCACCACCAAACTGGACTCGGCACTGTATCGAATCAGCGCTTGACGGTCACTGGCAGCGCCCTCCTCCACCACACTTCGAGGCTCCCGGCGTGACCGCCTGGGTGGGCAGCCATGACGACCGCAACATCATCGCTGTCGCTACCCATGCTGGAGAACAAGGCGTACCCATCGAGCAGATCCAGCGGCGACAGATGAAATATTCCGCCCTGATCAGCAGCCTTGATGCCGCTGAGCTGGAAAGGCGCGGGCTGCAAACAGAGGCGCCCATCTTTCAGCTTCGCCACAGCGCCAAATCAAACGTTCATGTGCTTGCTCACCACGCACGTCGGCGATTGAGCGGCACGGTCGTCGGCATTACCGGCAGCGCGGGCAAGACCTCCACGGTGAAGATGATGGAGACAGTCTTTGCCGGTGCAATGCTCACCACCGCGAGCAAGGCCAGCGCCAACCTGCCCTTTGGCGTGGCGTGGAATCTATGCCAATTCCCATGGCACGCCGATCTGAACATCGTCGAGCTGGCCATCGGGCAAATGGCATTCAACACCGCACTGGCGCAGCCGGACATCGCCGTCATCACCAATGTTGCGCCCGCTCATCTCATCCACCACCGTGACACCCTCACCATTGCACGCCGCAAGACAAGAATTTTCAGTGGTGTCCGCGATGGCGGCTGGGCCGTGATCTGTCGTGACAGCGAGCATTTTGACCTTCTTAGGGATGCTGCCGAGGCCGAACAACTGCAGATATTGACCTACGGGGAGCACTCTGAGGCCGAACTGCGTCTGCTCAAGCTTGACGCGACCAGCGGCGAAGTGACCGTTACCGGCGGGAACTGGCAGTTCTCCTATACGCTGAAGGCACCTGGCCGTCATATGGCCCTCAACAGTCTCGCCTGCCTCGCCGTTGCCCGCATCCTCGGTATTGACCCCGAGTCCCTGCGCACAGGCTTTGCCGCCTTCTCTCCTCCCGCAGGACGCGGCCGCCAAATCGACCTGCTTTACGACAACAAGAAACTGCATGTCACAGATGAAGCCTATAACGCCAACCCGGCTTCCATGCGGGCCGCGCTACAGCTGTTTGCCGAGCAGTCAACCACTGGAGATGGGCGCAAATTGCTCGTTCTGGGCGACATGCTGGAACTTGGCGAGCACAGCGTTCAACACCATCAGAGCCTGGTCGGCGACATCAATGCCGCCAGTGCCGATCACATTTTTCTGGTCGGAGAGCAGATGCCGGCCCTGCTCTCCGAGCTGTTATCCGAACACCGTGAGGTTTCAAGCCATGAAAACATCACGACGCTATGGCCAGCACTGCAAGCCAGTCTCCGGGATGGGGACAGAATACTGCTGAAAGCTTCCAACGGCATCGGTCTCCACCAGCTTGTCGACAAGCTGGAAAAAGGTTCTGCCTGAAAGGAACACAGAAAAGCCTGAGCAGGCTGGACCTCCTCCTGCCGGGGGCGGAGAAAGGTCATGAGAATGAACAGATTCCTGATGAGCGTACTGTTCTGGATGTTCTGGTCCAGTTTGGCTGCCCATGGCGCGGACTGCTTGCAACCCCTGCCTGCACTGCGGGGTGAGTGGCGCGAGCACCGCAGCAGCGAGTTCATTCTTCAGTATGCGCTGACGGGAGAACACGCCCTGCAGAACACTGACGACGCTCTTGCCTCCGACGTGCCGGACGTGGTGGCGGATGCGGCGATCCAGCTGATGGCAATGCGCGACATGCTGCAATACCTCCACTTCCGCCCGCCACTCGCCAGCCCTCGCTACCGCAGACAGGGTGCAAGCCATATCCTCGTGCGTTTTCGCAGGCTGCAGGGCATCAACGGGCGTGCCTTTGACGAGGTACGCCGCTTGCCGTCCGGCGAGTGCGTACTGATCATCGAGCTCGACAGCCATTACCGCAGCGGCAACCTGACCCCTGCCCATGAGTTCTTTCACCAGGTGCAGAATGGCTACACGCCCTTCAAGCAGCCGTGGTTTTACGAAGGCACGGCGCGCTGGGCCGAGACGATCCTGGGCAAGTCCCGGGTCGCGGCGAAACAACTCCCGAAGAACACTGCTGACCTGCAATTCTTCTGGCAACAATCCTACGCAGCACTGCCGGTGTGGTATGCGCTGATCGAGCATTGCGGAGTCCAGCCCGCCAAGGTGAAGGTGCCGGGTAAACTGCGCAACTTACGTTATCGCAACGGCAGCCTGGTGGTAAAAGACGATGAAATCCCAGGTCACGCTTTGATCGTGCAAGTCATGGAAGCGCTTGAAGAACTGGGCAAACGCGTCACCGGGAGGGAAAACCTGATGCCGCACCACTGGCCAGAGCGAACTCAACGCGAGGCGCGCTTCGCTCCGGATATGTGGAAAGCTGTGCTGAGCAGCGTGAGTTGCCAGCCCCCTCTGATCAAAATACGCGTTGATACAACAGTCCGGAGCAAGAATTCCGTCCGGTCGTGACATCAGTCACATTGATTAGCTTTGCACCTTGCTATCCTTCAGGCTAAGAAGGGTGGCAAGCTTTTTGTCCCCGAAGCCGACAACAGACCTCTGTCTGCACCCTCATCCCCCAGTTACCGAGACTTGTCATGAAGCATTCACTCAAAGTCCTCTCCATGAGCCTTGCCCTTGCGTGGGCGGCTCCTGCTTTCAGCGCTCCGCAGACTTTCTACGGTTTTGACCAAGGCTTGGGTGAAAGCACACGCCTAACCGCCACTCCGAACGCAGATGACGCTCGTAACAGTTTCTTTGCCGCAATGGGTGACGTAACCTGGAGCTTCACCGAGGATTTCGAAGGAAGCAGTTACTTCACCGAAGGCACCGCCCTTGCCGATTTTTCGGCCGGCAACGGTTACACCCGGGTGCACACGCTCGGCGACGGCCAGACCAATGCCGGACGCTATCCGACTTCGGGCAACAAATATCTTGAAACCGGCTCACCCTGGATCCAGCTCAGCTTTGTCAACCCAACCAACTCTTTCGGCTTTTATGGGATCGACTTCGGTGACTTTCTGGGCCTTGCCAGCATCACTGTCAACTACACCAACGGTAGTTCCTACACCCACGACTTCTCTGGCACACCAGGCAGCGCAGGAGGTGACGTGGTCTACTGGGGGATCATTGACAACGAGAATTACTTCGACTCCATCACTTTCACCAACAGTAACCCTGCCCACTTCGACAGCCAGGGCAATCGCCGTGGCGACTGGTTTGCCTTTGATGACATCACCTTTGGCGAAGCAAAACAGGTCGACGAACCGGGCGCCTTCGCCCTGCTTGCTCTTGGTTTGACTGCTTTTGGTTTCAGCCGCCGCAGACGCTGAACCGCTTCACATCGCCAGATAAAGATAATCAACCCGCCTCATCACCGAGGCGGGTTTTTTCATGCCTCCTTTTTGCGCCCCCTCTTCAAGCCGGTTCACCCACCAATTCCGAGCCGCAACAGCCCATACTGCCCACCACCTGAGCATAACTGGCGAGCGCTTGCGCTGTCTTGAGCACTACATTCATCTGAGCGAACAACGCTCACCAAGAGCAAACCGAAAAAGAAAAAGAAACGCCTCGCACCTCCCCGGAAGGGAGTGGGCAAGGCGTTTGCGCGTGCGGGCTGGCTGAACGGTTACACGGTGTCGCTACCGCCCTCGTTGCTCAATTGCTCAATCGTCTGATCAAGCAAATGATCGTCAGCATCCCCACCGCTCTCTCTGCCGGTCGATTCACCAGCAGGCAGGATTTCTTCAGCACCACCCAGCAGATCCCCAATAATCAGCTCATCTCCTGAGCCACCTCCTGTGGTCTCTGCCGAGGCGCCTCCCGAACGAACCGCGACCGGCATCGGAATCGAAGCAGCTGCCGGCGCGCCAAAACCAAAGCCAAAGCCGCCATCACCTTCACCCCAGTCACCCCAATCGCTGTCGCCATCTGAGTCGCTATCGCTGTCCGAGTCAGCATCTGCATCGGCATCGGCATCGGCATCGGCATCGGCATCGGCATCGGCATCGGCATCGGCGTCAGCATCCGCATCGGCGTCCGCATCCGCATCAGCATCCGCATCAGCATCAGCATCCGCATCAGCATCAGCATCAGCATCAGCATCGGCATCGGCATCCGCGTCGGCGTCCGCATCAGCATCGGCGTCCGCGTCCGCGTCCGCGTCCGCGTCAGCATCGGCGTCGGCATCCGCATCCGCATCCGCATCCGCATCCGCGTCGGCATCAGCATCAGCATCGGCGTCCGCATCTGCATCGGCGTCCGCATCCGCATCAGCGTCAGCATCTGCATCTGCATCTGCATCTGCATCGGCATCTGCGTCAGCATCGGCATCTGCGTCAGCATCGGCATCGGCATCCGCGTCAGCATCAGCATCAGCATCGGCATCGGCATCGGCATCCGCATCCGCGTCTGCATCTGCATCAGCGTCTGCATCTGCATCAGCGTCTGCATCTGCATCAGCGTCTGCATCTGCATCTGCGTCTGCATCTGCGTCAGCATCCGCGTCGGCGTCGGCGTCCGCATCTGCATCCGCGTCCGCGTCCGCGTCCGCATCAGCATCGGCATCGGCATCGGCATCCGCATCCGCATCCGCGTCAGCGTCAGCGTCAGCGTCAGCGTCGGCATCCGCATCTGCGTCAGCATCCGCGTCGGCGTCCGCATCGGCATCGGCATCTGCATCGGCATCTGCATCGGCATCGGCGTCCGCATCAGCATCAGCATCAGCATCAGCGTCGGCATCAGCATCGGCGTCGGCATCTGCGTCAGCATCCGCGTCGGCATCGGCATCCGCGTCGGCGTCCGCGTCGGCATCCGCATCCGCGTCAGCATCCGCGTCGGCATCTGCGTCAGCATCCGCGTCGGCATCCGCGTCGGCATCCGCATCCGCGTCAGCGTCAGCGTCAGCGTCAGCGTCAGCGTCAGCGTCAGCGTCAGCGTCAGCGTCAGCGTCAGCGTCGGCATCCGCATCTGCGTCAGCATCCGCGTCGGCGTCCGCATCGGCATCGGCATCCGCATCGGCATCGGCATCTGCATCGGCGTCCGCATCAGCATCAGCATCAGCATCAGCATCAGCATCAGCATCAGCATCAGCGTCAGCGTCAGCGTCGGCATCAGCATCCGCGTCCGCGTCCGCATCTGCATCGGCGTCCGCATCCGCGTCCGCGTCAGCATCGGCGTCGGCATCTGCGTCAGCGTCAGCGTCAGCGTCAGCGTCAGCGTCAGCGTCAGCGTCAGCGTCAGCGTCAGCGTCGGCATCAGCATCCGCGTCCGCATCTGCATCTGCATCGGCGTCCGCGTCAGCATCGGCGTCGGCATCTGCGTCAGCATCGGCGTCGGCATCGGCATCCGCATCAGCGTCGGCATCAGCATCCGCGTCCGCATCTGCATCTGCATCGGCGTCCGCATCAGCATCCGCGTCAGCATCTGCATCGGCGTCGGCATCTGCGTCAGCATCCGCGTCGGCGTCCGCATCCGCGTCCGCATCTGCATCTGCATCAGCATCAGCATCGGCATCGGCGTCAGCATCGGCATCGGCGTCAGCATCGGCATCGGCGTCAGCATCGGCATCGGCATCGGCATCTGCGTCAGCATCCGCGTCGGCATCCGCGTCCGCATCTGCATCAGCATCGGCGTCGGCATCCGCATCCGCATCCGCGTCAGCGTCAGCGTCGGCATCAGCATCCGCGTCGGCATCTGCGTCAGCATCCGCGTCGGCATCCGCGTCGGCATCCGCATCCGCATCCGCGTCGGCATCCGCATCCGCATCCGCGTCGGCATCCGCATCCGCATCCGCATCCGCGTCAGCGTCAGCGTCAGCGTCAGCGTCAGCGTCAGCATCTGCATCTGCGTCAGCATCCGCGTCGGCGTCCGCATCGGCATCCGCATCCGCATCGGCATCCGCATCCGCATCCGCATCCGCATCAGCATCAGCGTCTGCATCTGCATCAGCGTCTGCATCTGCGTCAGCATCCGCGTCGGCGTCGGCATCGGCATCTGCGTCGGCATCCGCGTCGGCATCCGCGTCGGCGTCCGCATCTGCATCCGCGTCCGCATCTGCATCCGCGTCCGCATCTGCATCCGCGTCCGCATCTGCGTCGGCATCCGTGTCGTCAACAATATCCAACGGTTCCAGCGCATCACCGACAAAATCACCCGGCTCGGTCGGAGCGGTCTGGAAAGCGATGCTCGCGGGAGCGATTTCTTCCGCGACGCGCAGCAGGCGAACGAAGTTGCTGCCTTCGCCACCGCCACCACCGCCAAGGCCGGCAGCGGGAGCTTCGAGCACCGTGTCGAGGTCTTCGCCCGCGTCCAAGGCCTGGAGGATTTGTTCGATGTCGCCTTCAGCGAGTTGGGCATTGCCCAAGTCAGGGCGGGTGCTTTCGTTGAGCTCGGGGCTCATTGTCACGGCCTGATCACCTTCGATCCGCATCAGATCGCCTTCAGCCATCAGCAACTCGGCACGGCCGCCGAGGGAAGTGACGACAGTCTCGCCTTCGAACAGGGCATCACCGGATTTGAGTGGCCGCAGATTGCCCTGCGCGTCACGCGCATAGGCATTGCCGGTGGCTGAAACCAGAGTGGCGATAATCTCGGCCATCAGGGTGACTCCTGTGAAAACCGACCGGCACGCGCCAGTCGGATGACAATGGACAAAAGCAAAAACATGCGACGGTTCAACGCCCGCCTATCACCTGCAGGATAGCCTGACTGACGCTGCGGCAGAACTGGACTTCGGTCGCAGGCGGCAACCATGCAAGTGACAAAAATCACAATAGAAGGGGAATTTCTTCGTCCTCTCCATCATTGATCAGCTTCAGGCCACGCATGCTGGCCCGGGTCTGACGGCGACCGAGCAGCTTTTCCTGCGCACTGGCCGGCAGATCGGTGAAGGCGATCACGCCCTTGCCTTGCAGCAGATCAATCAAGTCTTCCAGTACTCGAATGAAGTCCAGGTCGGCAGCAGCCAGCCCACCTGCGCGTCCGAGCAGTTGAACGCCAAAGGCACGCAATTCGGGATCGTCTGCAGCCAGCGCACTCCAGGTGTCGGCCTGCTCGCCGACCGGCAGCTCCTTGCTGATCGCCAGGATTTCACCGCTGACACTTCGTCTGACGTAAACCATTTCAGGCCTTTCCCGGGGTCAGCAGCAAGGCCAGTTGCAAGCGGCTGCTGACGTCGAGCTTGGTAAAAATGGTGCCGAGGTGGGACTTGACCGTGCGCTCGGAAATATCGAGCTGGGCAGCAATCTGCTTGTTGGAATGACCTTCGGCGACACGGAGCGCGACTTCGCGCTCGCGGGGGGAGAGCTGCTCCAGCGCCGCCGAAGCGGGGGCCGAAGCAGCCGGGAGACGGTGACGCTGCATCGCGCCGATCAGGCGCTCAAGCAACCGCGGCCCGACCCACAAGCCGCCACGGGCGACCACCCCGGCGACTTCAAGCAGCATTTCCACCGGCGAGTAGCTGTGGCAATAGGCCCGCGCGCCCAGGCTGAGTGCCTGCAGCGCCTGTTCCTCGGCGGGCGAGGCTGACAGCACGACCACACCGGCCGCCTCGCTCTGCCTCAGATCGGCCACCAGCTGCTCCCAGTTATCGAGGGCGCTATCCACCCACAGCAGCACTCCACGAGCCGGCGTGCAGGGAAACTGCTCCTGATCGATCACTTCCCCCTGCGGAAAAGCCTTGCTCCAGCGCTCACTGGGCCGCACGCGGCTGCTACCGATAAAAATCTGCTCCATCATCCCTCCATCACTGATCTTTCAGCACTTGATCAGCGCTCGGTCAGCGCCCTGGCCTTGGCCCGCAGCACAGGTTTGGCCAGATAGCTGAGAATGGTTTTCTTGCCGGTCAGGATATCGACTTCAACCATCATCCCCGGAATCACCGGTTGTTCTTCACCGAAACTGGCTTCGCGCGTACGCACGCGCACCAGGTAACTGGCTTCGCCGCGCTCATCGATCACCGTATCGGCGCTGATGTGTTCGAGTTCGGCTTCCAGACCGCCATAAATGGCGAAATCATAAGCGGAAAACTTGACCATCGCTTCCTGCCCCGGGCGCAGGAAGGCAATGTCGCGCGGCTTGATCTGCACTTCGGCGACCAGCGAATCATCGAGCGGCACGATTTCGATCACTTCGCGTCCGGGCTGGACGACGCCGCCGACCGTGTTGACCAGGATGCGCTGCACGGTGCCGCGCACCGGCGCACGCAGCTCGGCATGTTTGACCTTGTCAGCGAGCGAGCCACTGCCGGCCGACAGGCTGCTGATGCGGGCAAGAGTGTCGGACAGCTCGTTGCTCATCTGGTTGCGCACATTGAGCTCCACTTCCTGAATCTTGCCGCTGGCTTCGCTGATCGCTGCCTGAATGCGGGAAATCTGCGCTGCAGCCTGGTCACGCTCACCGCGCAGGCGGGCGACTTCGCGCTCCAGCCGCAACAGCTCGACCTCCGACACCGCCCCCGACGCCTCCAGTGGCTTGGTGACATTGAGCTCCTGCTGGGCAAGGCTGAAGCCACGCACCGCCTGGCTGTGACGGGCCTGCACTTCATTGAGCTCCTGACGGCGCTGACTCAATTGTTCACGCAGATTGGACGATTGCGCGGCCATTTCCTTTTTGCGCGACTCGTACAGCCGGCGTTCATGAGCGACCACTTCCGGCGCTTCGGCGAGCACATCTTCTGGCGCAGCAAAAACCGTACCCTGAGCCAGTGCTTCCAGGCGGGCAGCCTTGGCGCGCAGGGCGAGAAACTCGGCACGGTTCTCGTGCAGCGAGGACATGAAACGGGTGGGATCAACCCGCATCAGCAACTCGCCAGCTTCCACCACCTGGCCTTCACGGGCCAGCATTTCCTCCACCACTCCACCATCGACCGCCTGCACGATCTGCAACTGGCGCGAGGGCACGATGCGACCTTCACCGCGGGTGACCTCATCCACTTCACCGACTGCTGCCCAGGCCAGCAGCAGGACAACAAGCAGCGCGCCGGACCACAGCAGACGACGCGCACGCAGCGGCTCCTGCAACAGCCGGGCCTGATCGGCATCATCGAGCCAGGCGACATCCGCCGGAGAAAGTACGTTGCCGGGCTTGCGGCTCATCCTTCTGCCCTCCCGATCCGGCCCTGACGCAAAGCCTCGATGACTTGCGCCTTGGGCCCATCGGCTACCACCCTGCCCTTGTCGACCACGATCACCCGCTCGACCAGATCCAGCAGCGATGTACGATGAGTGACCACCAGCATGGTGCGCTCAGCAGCAAAAGCGGCGAGGTTTTTCTTGGCGGCTTCCTCACTGGCCAGATCCATCGACGCCGTCGGTTCATCGAGCAGCAGGATGGCAGGATCGCTGATCAGCGCACGCGCAATCGCCACCGCCTGGCGCTGCCCGCCGGACAGCGAATCGCCACGTTCGCCCACTTTCATGTCGAAGCCGGAAGGGTGGGCATTGACGAACTCAAGCAGACCGCCAAGCTCGGCCGCCTTGACCACCGCCTCATCGCTGGCGAACGGATGACCAAGCACGATGTTGTCGCGCAGACTGCCGCTGAACAGATTGACGTCCTGCTGGACATAGCCGATGTTGCGCCGCAATTCGGCTGGATCAAGCTGGCGTACGTCGATGCCATCGACCAGTACCGCCCCTTCGTCCGGGGTATACAGACCGAGCACCAGCTTTTCCAGCGTGGTCTTGCCGGAGCCGATGCGCCCGAGAACGGCAACTTTTTCGCCCGGGTGGATGCGTAGCGAAACATCGCGCAACGCCGGCTGGCGCTGACCGGGATAGCTGAAGCTGACATTGCGGAATTCGATTTCGCCCCGCAGCCGGCCACGGCTGGTGAACTGCTGCCCGGCCGGATGCTCGACTTCGGCGCTCATCACTTTGTCGAGACCGGCAAGTGCCGCCGCACTGCGGTGATATTTGAGCAGCAGGCCGGCAGCCTGGGAAAACGGTCCCATTGCGCGCGAAGACAGGATGTAGCAGGCAATCAGGCCGCCGGTGGTGAGCTCGTTGGCGGCAATCAGCTGGACGCCGACAATCACCATGCTGACACTGACCAGATGCTGGATCAGGCTGGAACCGCTGCTCACCGCTGCTGCCTGCAGACGCAACTGGTTGCCGATCTGAGCCAGCAAGGCGGTCGATTGTTCCCACACCAGCTGGAAGCGGCCTTGGGCGCCATGAACCTTGAGCGTTTCCAGCCCGACCAGCGCTTCGATCAGGCTGGAGTTGCGCTGGGCGCTGGCTTGCTGGGAGGACAGGGCCAGCGTACGCATGCTGCGCTGCAACAGCCAGGCATGAATGAGGAGCACGATCACGCCAACGACAAACGGCAAGGCCATCGGCAAGGCCACCCAGGCAATGATGGCGACAAACAGCAGGCCGAAAGGCAGATCGATCATGGTGACGATGGTGGCCGAACTGATGAAATCGCGCACACTGTCGAAAGCGCGCAGATTGGCAGCAAAAGAACCCGCCGAAGATGGCCGTGCCACCATGCGCAGGTCAAGCACGCGCGCCATCAGCCCCGCCGAAACCTGCAGATCGGCACGCGAGCCGGCGAGATCGACAAAACGCCCGCGCAGCAGGCGCAGGGCATATTCGCCGACCAGCACCAGCATCAGCCCGAAGCTGAGCACCCACAAGGTCTCGAACGCATGATTGGGCACCACCCGATCATAGACATTCATGATGAACAAGGGCATCGCCACTGCGGCGAGGTTGATCAGCAGCGCGGCCAGCAGCACATCACGGTACAACGCACGCTGGCCAAGCAAGGTCTGCCACAGCCAGGCGCGTCCCTGTCCGGCAATGCTGCCAATGACTTGCGTATCGCCAGCCCGCCCCGCGCCGGCATTCGGACGCACATAGATCGCCCGTTCCAGAGCACTTTGCTCAAGCGTCTCAAGTGCAGTTTCGACTACTTCATCGCCGAATTCGGGAAACAGCACGCTCGCCGTGCGCGTGGCCGGATCGAGTGCGAGCACCACGCAGGCTTTGCTGTCCTTCAGCAGCAGTACCGCCGGCAACAGCGCAGGATTGAGCCGGGTCGGCGCCAGACTGACCACTTTGCTGCTGAAACCCAGTCCGGCAGCCGCACGCTGGAACAACTGCGGTGTCAACACCCCGCCTTCAGCCAGCGGCAGGCCGGCGAGCACTGCGGCCGGAGTGCTCGCACGCCCATGATTGCGGGCGATGAGCAACAGGCAGTCAAGCAAGGAATCGGTGCCAGCCTCCGGCGGCTTGCAAGCCTGTCCAGCAGACGGCTCCACGGACGCATCCCCTGCGGGCAACTCCGGAGACAGCTCAACAGACGATTCAGCAGCCAGGCGGGCCTCTTCACTCACAGCGTTTTTCCCTTTGCCGCACCAGACAGGCGCTGGTGCGCGATTCCAGTTCATGCAGAATCGATGACGATAGCAAAATTCACTTCAGCTAACGAGGAAATTGTTCCGCTTTCCTGCCAACAGCCGAGCTTCATGCTGACCAGCTGCATGTTTTCTTCCTCAGCCGATCACTCATACTGCTACAATGTTGCAATAACAAGCCACACCGTCTCCGCCTGTCGATGTCCGCCGCCTCCCGCCCACTGCCCGATACCGCTGCCCGCACGCTCATCAGTGCGCGCGGCGGTCGCGTCACCCGCACTCGGGTGGCGGTGATCGAAGCGATGCAGGCCAGCGCCCAGCCCTTGTCGCACGACGAGCTCGCCAGCCTGCTGGGCAGCGCCGGACAGGATGTCGACCGCGTGACGCTGTACCGCACCCTCGACTGGCTGGTCGAACAGGGCATTGCCCAGCGCATCGCCAGCGGCGAGCGTGCCTGGCGCTTCGAGCTGCACCACGACGAGCGCCACCGCCACGCACATTTCCACTGCGACCACTGCGGCCAGATCCTCTGTCTGGAAAGCACCACCCCCGTACCACCACCGGATCTGCCGGCCGGCTTCGCCATCGCTCGCACCGAATGGGTGCTGCACGGCGCCTGTGCCGGCTGCAACACCGAAGGCCCGCGCCCATGAAGCCCGCTCCTCACCAACACCCTCACCACCCCCATCACCCACCGCAGGCCCACCAGCACCCGCGCGCGGCCAGAGTCGCCCCGGTCTGCCTCCCCGGCCCCAGCCTGCTCGGCCTGCACGCCGGCTACCGCCTCGCCATTGCCGCGCTTGCGGTCGCCCTGCTGTGGCTGTGCGTGCTGTGGGCACTGAACTGAACGCCACCCATGCCCGACGCCAATCCTGCCGCCATCCGGCTCGACAACCTCACCCTGGGTTATGAACGCCACCCGGCGGTGCACCATCTCGATTGCGAGATTCCGCTCGGCAGCCTGCTCGCAGTGGTCGGCCCCAACGGCGCCGGCAAATCGACCTTGCTCAAAGGGCTGGCCGGCGAATTGCGTCCGCTGGGCGGACACATCCACCTGCCCACCCTGCAGCGCGGCGAACTGGCTTATCTGCCCCAGCGCAGCGAAATCGACGCCAGCTTTCCGCTCAGCGTGTTCGATGCGGTGGCGATGGGACTGTGGCGGGAGATCGGCGCTTTTGGTGGCCTGTCGCGCACGCAACGGCTGCGGGTGAGTGCCGCACTCGCCGCAGTCGGCCTGAGCGGCTTCGAGCGCCGCAGCGTCGGCACCCTGTCCGGGGGCCAGCTACAGCGCACCCGCTTCGCCCGCCTGATGCTGCAGGACGCGCGCATTCTGCTGCTTGACGAACCGTTTGCCGCAGTAGACAGCCGTACCATCGACGATCTGATGGCACTCATCCACAGCTGGCACCGCGAAGGTCGCACCATTCTCAGCGTGGTGCACGACCTTGATCAGGTGTTGCGCCACTTCCCCACCAGCTTGCTGCTCTCCCGCGAACCGGTCGCTTACGGTGCCAGCGCCGAAGTGCTCACCCCGATCCTGCTCGCGCGCGCGCGCCGTCTTTCCGAAGCTTTCGATGAGAGCGCTCCCGCCTGTCATGCCGATGAGGACAGTGGTTTCCAGCCGGCTGATCCGGCGCTGATCGCTGCAGCCCTCCAGCCTTCCCAAGCCCAGCCTTCCCATCCACTCCAGCAAGCGCCTCAATCGTGACCGAACTGCTGTTTGCCCCGTTTACCGAATTTGCCTTCATGCGCCGCGCGCTTGCCGGCTGCCTGGCACTGGCACTGGGTGCGACCCCTGTCGGCGTCTTTCTCCTGCTGCGTCGAATGAGCCTGATGGGCGATGCGATGAGCCATGCCATCCTCCCTGGCGCAGCACTGGCCTATCTGGCGTTCGGTCTGTCGCTCGGCGCGATGACCATCGGCGGCATCGTCGCCGGCCTGGTGGTCGTGCTCGCAGCAGGGGTGGTCACTCGTGCTTCGGTGCTCAAGGAAGATGCCAGCCTCGCCGCTTTCTACCTGCTTTCGCTGGCCGCCGGGGTGATGATCGTTTCGCTGCGCGGACGCAATCTTGACCTGCTGCATGTGCTGTTCGGCTCGGTACTGGCGCTGGATGATGACTCCTTGCTGTTGATCGCGGCGATTGCCAGTGTCACCGTGCCGGCGCTGGCGCTGCTGTTCCGCCCGCTGGTGATGGAATGTTTCGATTCGCCTTTCCTGCGCGGCATCAGCCACTGGTCGGCACCAGCTCATTACGGCTTTCTGTTGCTGGTGGTGCTCAACCTGGTCAGCGGCTTTCATGCGCTCGGCACCCTGATGGCGGTCGGCATCATGATCCTGCCGGCCGCCGCAGCCCGGATGTGGGCACGGCGACTGTCGATGATGCTGCTCGCCGCAGTGCTGATCGCCTTCCTCAGTGGCTATGCCGGCCTGCTGCTGTCCTTCCATGCCGATGTGCCTGCCGGCCCGGCGATCGTGCTCGTCTGCGGTCTGGCCTACTTCGTCTCCCTGCTAGCCGCACCGGGCGGAGTGCTCGCCAGCCGCTTGCCAGTCCATCAGCACCTGCAATCCTGATTTCCCCTGCCCTTTCCATACTCATGTCTTTCCTGCCCAAGTTCCAGCGCTTCGCCTGGCTGTGCGCCAGCCTCATTTTGCTCAACCTGCCCGGTCATGCCAGAGCCAGCGACACGCCGGTGCTGCGCCTGGCAGTGAGCTTCAGCATCCTCGCCGATCTGGCGCGCGAAATCGGCGGCGAGCGGGTCGAAGTGATCAGCCTGGTGGGCGCCAATGAAGACGCCCATTCCTTCCAGCCCAGGCCATCGGATGCCCGCCGGGTCGGCAACGCCGATCTGGTGATCATCAACGGCCTCGGTTTCGATGACTGGATGGAACGTCTCGCCCGCGCCGGCGGCTATCGCGGCACCACCCTGGTTGCCAGTGCCGGCATTCACCAGTTGGCCGAAGAGGAGGACACACACGCTCATGAACATCATGAGGATGGGCATGGACACGACCACCACGGCTCCAGCGACCCCCATGCCTGGCAGGATGTCAGCCAGGTGCGCCACTATGTGCGCAACATCGCCAAGGCACTGCGCACGCTCGACCCAGCTCACAGCAAACATTATCAACACCAGTTGGCCCGCTACGATCAACAACTGGCGGCACTCGATGATGAGATTCATCAGGCAATCGCCCGCCTGCCGGCCGAACAGCGACGGGCAGTGAGCTCGCACGACGCCTTCGCTTATTTCAGTCACGCTTACGGCATCGAGTTTCTCGCCCCGGCCGGTCTCGCCAGCCATGCTGAAGCCAGCGCCAAAGGCGTCGCCCGCCTGATCGAGCAGCTGCGCCGCGAACGTGTGCCTGCCGTGTTTCTGGAAACCACCATCGACCGCCGCCTGATCGAGCGCATCGCCGCCGAAAGCGGTGCCCGCATCGGCGGCACGCTGTATTCAGACGCCCTCTCGGCGGCCGACGGCCCGGCGGCCAGCTATCTGGCGATGATGCGCCACAACCTGCGCACCATCATCGACGCGCTCAGCCCATCACCGTGAAGCGGAGCCGGGCAGACCCCAGGCAGATGCTTACTGCGACCCGGAAAACGCCAGCATCAGGCCGGCACCGATGAAGAATGCGCCAAACAGGCGGTGCTGCAGGCGCTGGTGACGGGGCTGCTGCAGCAAAGGACGCAGACGGCTGGCGAGCAAGGCGTAAGTGCCCATCACCAGCACATCACTCACCACCATGGTGAGGCCGATAATACCCAGCTGCAGCGCTTGCGGCCGCTCCGGAACAATGAACTGCGGCACGAAAGCCCCCATGAAGATGATCGCCTTCGGATTGGTGAGATTGACCAGCAGACCTTGCAGCCAGAGCTTGCGCCCGGAATGCGGCAAGCTTGGCGCTGCCGCCTCATGGACAACGCCCGGGACAATGCGCGCCGCACTGCGCCAGCGCTCGATCCCCAGCCAGACCAGATAAGCGGCACCGCCGAGCCGGATCAGCGCAAAGGCGGTCGGCGAAGCATTGAGCACCGCCCCCAGACCGAGCGCCACCACCCCCAGCTGCAGCAGCAGGGCGAGCTCAAGCCCGGCGATACTGCCCAGAGCCTGACGAAAGCCGTACCGCAGGCCAACCGACATCGACAGCACCGCCCCCGGCCCCGGCGAAATCGCGATCACCGTGGTCGCCACCAGAAAAGCCAGCCAGAGCTTGAGCTCCATCTTCAGCCACCAACGAAAATACTGTGGAGCATCTTGGCGCACAGCAACATCAACACCCCGGCAAAGATCTTCTTGAGAATCGCCACCGGCAGACGATGAGCCAGTCTCGCACCGTAGGGGGCAACAATCATGCTCACCAGTGCCACCAGCACCAGCGCCGGCAGATAGATGTAGCCGAGCGTCAGCGGTGGCATGCCGGGGGTACCCCAGCCGTTAACCAGATAGCCAATCGTTCCGGCCACCGCAATCGGCAACCCGATCGCCGCCGAAGTGCCGATGGCATGATGAACCTTGACGTTGCACCAGGTCATGAAAGGAATCGACAGCGAACCGCCGCCGATCGCCACCAGCGCCGACACGCCGCCGATTCCCAGCCCGGCCGCCACCAGACCAGGGGTACCGGGCAGCTCGCGACTCGGCTTGGGCTTGATATTGGCGAGCATCTGCAGCGCCACGTAAGCCATGAACAGGACGAAGAAAATCGCCAGCGAGGCGGTATCGATGCGGGCGGCGATGAAAGTGGCGGCAAAAGTGCCGATCAGCACCCCGGGGGTGATCCCGCGCACCACGCTCCAGCGCACTGCGCCGTGGGCATGGTGGGCGCGCAGGCTGGACACCGAAGTGAGCATGATGCTGGCCATCGAGGTGCCGAGCGCCATGTGCACCACCTGACTGAGGTCAAAGCCTTGCGCAAGAAACAGGGTGGTCAGCATCGGCACCAGAATGCCACCGCCGCCGACGCCCAGCAGCCCGGCAAAAAAGCCGACAAAAGCGCCAAGCAGAGGATAGCTCAGCCACCACAAATCAAAACTCATCATTGCCCATCCATCGAGACAAGAGCCGGGAACCGGCAGATGCAGGCGGCCTGTCAACCGTCAACAACAAAGGCGCAGACCACGCTGCGCCTTTGTTGTCGGGCCCCCCGCCTGTGCCGTCCTGGCCGAGCATCCTGAACCTGGGGTTCAGGGAGGTCGCGTTCCTTTCGCATCAGGATCGCTCGCGAGGAGCGTTCACACCAGCGAGATCGTGGTCGGCAACCGAGTCTCTCGACTATTGGTTCAAGGAATCTACGGCTTCAACGAACACTGCAGGGGATTGATCGAATTCACTGTCAGCCGTCACGAGTGAAACACTGGTGAAAAAGTGGAGCAACGACTGTCAGCGCCTGATTCAAAACAGTTTTTCCGCCTTGGAAAGCACGCCGTCAAGTCGTGCATTCATGAGTCCGATTCTACGCTTCACACCCGGTATGTCAAACCCGCCACCCCGCTGGTACTGGAGAAACTCATGGGCGATGTTGAGCGCAGTCATGATTGCCAGTTTTTCGCCACCGGCATTGGTACGCCCGCCGAGATCACTGAGCTTGTCGTCCAGATAGGCGACCGTTGCAAGCAATTCGTCGCGCGCTTCCGGCGTACAGGCAACACGGTATTCCTTGCCCAGCAGCATTACATCGAGATGATCACTGGCCACCTTGTTCAGTCCTCCGGCAACGTTTCAAGCAAGGCATCCAGGCGGCCAAGCGCCCGCTCCAGCTTTGCTTCCTGCGCACGGCGCGCAGCTTCGAGTTCGGCCACCCGCGCCCGCAGACCGACATTGTCCGCCTCGGCACGCAGGTGGAGCGTGATCAATTGTTCGAGCCGGGATTCAAGCTCGGCAAGTTCGCTTTCCATGACCAGGATCCTAGTTCACAAACACCGCACCAATCAACGCTGCAGCTGGCTGACATCACGCACCGCGCCGGTGTCGGCCGAAGTGGTCAACGCCGCATAAGCCTGCAGCGCTGCCGAGACGACACGCTTGCGCTCGGCCGGCTTCCATGCCGCACTGCCTTTCGCTTCCATCGCCGCCCGACGCCGCGCCAGCTCCTCATCGCTGATCGCCAGCTGGATGCGCCGCTGCGGAATGTCGATTTCGATCAGGTCACCGTCTTCGACCAGCGCAATGGCGCCACCACAGGCAGCCTCGGGCGATGCATGACCGATTGACAGCCCGGAAGTGCCACCAGAGAAACGCCCGTCGGTGAGCAGCGCACATTTGGCACCCAGACCGCGGCTCTTCAGATACGAAGTGGGATAGAGCATTTCCTGCATCCCCGGCCCACCTTTGGGTCCTTCGTAGCGGATGATCACCACTTCGCCAGCCTTGACCTGCTCCAGCAGGATGCCGCGCACCGCATCTTCCTGGCTCTCGTACACCCGTGCCGGACCGCTGAACACCCAGATCGACTCATCGACCCCGGCGGTCTTGACGATACAGCCCTTCTCGGCAATGTTGCCGTAGAGCACCGCGAGGCCACCATCGGCCGTGAACGCATGCGCCTTGTCGCGGATGATGCCTGCACTGCGATCCGTATCCAGCGCCGGCCAGCGCCGGTCCTGGCTGAAAGCGACCTGAGTCGGCACCCCGCCCGGTGCAGCACGGAAAAAGTGGTGCACCGCTTCATCGCTGCTGCGCACCACATCCCATTTTGCCAGCGCTTCGGCCATGCTCGGGCTGTGCACGGTGGGCAGATCGGTATGCAGCAGGCCCGCACGATCGAGCTCGCCGAGGATGGCCATGATGCCGCCGGCACGATGAACGTCCTCGATATGGACGTCCGCCACCGCCGGCGCGACCTTGCACAGACAGGGCACGCGGCGGCTGATGCGGTCGATGTCCTGCATGGTGAAATCGACTTCTGCCTCACGCGCAGCGGCCAGCAGATGGAGTACGGTATTGGTCGAACCGCCCATTGCCACATCCAGGCTGATCGCGTTTTCGAAAGCCTTGAAGCTGGCGATGCTGCGCGGCAGGGCGCTGACATCGTCCTGCTCGTAATAGCGGCGGGCGAGATCGACGATGCGACGGCCAGCTTCCTTGAACAGCTGCTCGCGGTCAGCGTGGGTGGCGAGAGTGGTGCCATTGCCCGGCAGCGACAGCCCCAGCGCTTCGGTGAGACAGTTCATCGAGTTGGCGGTGAACATCCCCGAACAGGAACCACAGGTCGGACAGGCCGAACGTTCGACCGCTGCAACCTCTTCATCGGAGCGATCCTTGTCGGCCGCCATCACCATCGCGTCGACCAGGTCGAGCGCGACTTCCTTGTCATCCCAGCGCACCTTGCCGGCTTCCATCGGCCCGCCGGACACGAAGATCACCGGAATATTGAGCCGCAAGGCGGCCATCAGCATCCCCGGGGTGATCTTGTCGCAGTTCGAAATGCACACCAGCGCATCGGCGGTGTGGGCATTGCACATGTACTCGACGCTGTCGGCGATCAGCTCGCGCGAAGGCAGCGAGTACAGCATGCCGTCATGACCCATGGCGATGCCGTCATCGACCGCGATGGTGTTGAACTCCTTTGCCACCCCGCCGGCTGCCTCGATCTCGCGTGCCACCAGCTGGCCCATGTCCTTCAGATGCACGTGACCGGGCACGAACTGGGTGAAACTGTTGGCGATGGCGATGATCGGCTTGGTGAAATCCTCATCCTTCATCCCGGTGGCGCGCCACAAGGCACGGGCACCAGCCATGTTGCGACCAGCGGTAGAGGTACGGGAACGATACTGGGGCATGAAGAGGCTCCGCAAATTCAGCACTAAAGTTGCAATTCTAACGCGCCGCGCCCGGCATGCGTATCATTCGGGCTCCAGCCATTCCCGGGAGCCCTCATGCACGACACCGATTCCGACCCCACCATGACCTCCGACGCCGCCCGAACCGAACCCGCAGTCGAACCCGCAACCGACGGTTTCGACCTTGATCCGGCCGAGCTGCGCGTGCTCGGGGTGCTGATGGAAAAGTCCTTCATCACCCCCGACAACTACCCCTTGTCGATCAATGCGCTCACCAACGGCTGCAACCAGCTCAGCGCCCGCGAACCGGTGATGAACCTGAGTGAAGCTGAAGTCCAGGACGCCATCGACCGCCTCATCGAACGCCGGCTGGTGTCACAACGCGCCCAGGCCAGCGGCCGGGTCGCCAAGTACGAGCACCAGATCCGCCTGCGCCATTCGCTGCCGTTGCCCGAACAGGCGGTGCTGGCAATCCTGCTGCTGCGCGGCGCCCAAACGCCTGGCGAGCTGCGCCAGCGCTGCGAGCGCCTGCACCGTTTCGACGACATCGCAGCAGTCGAAGCAGCACTCGAACATCTCGGCGACAAATACCCGCCGATGGCCGCAGCGCTGCCGCGCGCACCCGGCACCAAGGAAGTGCGCTACCTGCACCTGCTCGGCGGTGAAGCATTGCTGGCCGAAGCCGAAGCGGCCGGCAGCCAGCTCGGCAACAGCGCCGGCGGTCGCGGCCGCCTGGCTGAACTCGAGGACGAAGTGCGTACGCTACGCAGCGAAGTCGAAGCCTTGCGTGCCGAACTGAGCAGCTTTCGCGCTCAATTTGACTGACTCAATTGACTGACTGACGATCCGACTGAACGACTGGCTGGCCACACACCCGGTCAGCGTTCGCCGTGTGTTTTACCGCCTCACCCGCAGACCCCTCTCATGCTCACCCACCCCCAATTCGATCCGGTTGCCTTCTCGCTTGGCCCGCTGTCCGTGCGCTGGTACGGCTTGATGTACCTGCTCGCCTTCGTGCTGTTCATCGCCCTCGGCCGCGCTCATGCCCGCCGCCGTCCCGAGCTGGGCTGGAATGCGACGATGATCGACGATCTGCTGCTCTACGGCGTGTTCGGTGTGATCATCGGTGGCCGCCTCGGTGAAGTGCTGTTCTTCCAGCCAGCGTATTACCTCCAGCATCCGGGGCAGATTCTCGCGGTCTGGCAGGGCGGAATGAGCTTCCACGGCGGTTTCCTCGGCGTGCTGGTGGCGATGTGGCTCTACGCTCGCCGCCACCAGCGGTCGTTCTGGCAAGTGACCGATTTCATCGCGCCGCTGGTGCCGACCGGACTCGCTGCCGGGCGGCTGGGGAATTTCATCAATGGTGAGCTGTGGGGGCGACCGGTCAGCGGCGAGCTGCCCTGGGCGATGATTTTCCCCTGGGTCGATGCGCTACCGCGTCATCCCTCCCAGCTTTATCAAGCTCTGGGCGAAGGGGTACTGCTGTTTGCCCTGCTGTGGTGGTATGCCGCCGCGCCACGGCCCTTGCGTGCGGTATCGGCGATGTTTCTGCTCGGTTATGGCCTGCTGCGCTTCGTGGTGGAGTTTTTCCGCACCCCGGACCCGGGCATTTTCGGCACCCTGAGTCTCGGCCTGTCGACCGCCCAGTGGCTGTGCCTGCCGATGATGATCGCCGGCGCTTTCCTGTTGTGGCATAGCCAGCGCCGCACCGCGCACTGAGGCGAGCGCCTCCCACACACCACGGCATGGCGCCTCCCTCTTCCATCCTGCATTGATGGCGCTATCATCCGGACTTGAACCCACACTTGAGCCATCACGGGCGGAGCCGACATGACTGGAGACGGACTGGTATCACGCAGCCTGCTGCGCATGCGGCAACTGATGAGCGCGCGCAACTCGCGCCAGAGCGAGGCCAGCGAGCGCGACCTCGAGAAAATCCGCAGCCAGCTGCAGGAATGCGCCGAAGGCCGCGGCGGCGAGATTTCCACCCGCCAGCGTGCCGCCAGACTGGCAGAGACTTACCTGCGCCTGGACGACAGCAGCCGGCTGGAGATGCTGCGCATGATCGCGCTCGAATTCGGCCCGGACCCAGAGGAAATCAACGAGGCGCACCGCGCCTACCAGGCGGCGGTCGGCACAGCGCAGCAGTGGGAGGCCGAAGCCGGACTTCGCAAGGCAATGCGCTCGCGCCGCCTGCGCATCCTCACCCAGTTCAACGCCATCCCGCTGGGAGTCAAATTCCTCGTCGATCTGCGCGCCGACCTGCTGCGCTTCATCGCTGACGAGCCGCTGCTCAAGCCGCTTGACCGCGAACTGGAAGCCCGTCTCTCGGCCTGGTTCGATGTCGGCTTTCTCGAGCTGCAACGCATCACCTGGAATTCTCCCGCAGCGCTACTCGAAAAGCTGGTCGAATACGAAGCAGTGCACGAGATCCGTTCCTGGGACGATCTCAAGAACCGGCTCGACTCCGATCGCCGCTGCTACGCCTTCTTTCATCCTCGCATGCCGCTTGAACCGCTGATCTTCGTTCAGGTCGCCCTGCTCGAAGAGCTGGCCGACAACGTCCAGAGCCTGCTCGACATCGAAGCGCCGCTGAGCAATGTCGGCAAAGCGAGCACGGCCATTTTCTATTCGATCAGCGCCACCCAGGCGGGTCTGCGCGGTGTCTCCTTCGGCAATTTCCTGCTCAAGCGCGTGGTTGAAGACCTGCAGCGCGACTTCCCCCGCCTCGACACCTTTGCCACCCTGTCGCCGATTCCCGGTCTGGTACGCTGGCTCGGCCAGCATCCGGACGAGCTCGCCGACTGCATCAGCGACAGCGACTGGAAGCGGCTCACCGCCCTCGGCATCGAGCACATCGAAGCGCCTTTCTTCGCCGAACTGCGTGCCGGTGACAGCCGCTGGGTGCAGGAAGAAGCACTCGCCCGCGCCCTGCGCGATCCCTTGCTGCGCCTCGCAGCGCGCTATCTGCTCCACGCTGAACGGAAGGATCGCCCCTGGGACTCGGTCGCCCGTTTCCATCTCGGCAATGGTGCCCGCATCGAACGCCTGAACTGGCTCGCCGACACTTCCCCACGTGGCTTCGCCCAGTCCTGGGGACTGATGGTGAATTATCTCTACGCTCCCGACCGCATCGAGACCAATCTCGAGGCTTTCGCCCGCGAAGGTCGCGTTGACGCATCGGCCAGCGTGAAACGTCTCGCCAGGCGCTGAAGCGCCGTCCGCAGCCCCCTGCACGGAACCCTCCGAACTCTCTGAGCGAGCCTCGCCATGTCTGCTGAGCTGCGTCCGGCCTCGATCCGCTTTCGCCTGCTGCTGGCCAGCACAACGGTACAGATCGTCCTCCTGAGTCTGCTGCTCGCCAATAGCGTGCGGCTGATGAACAACGCTGCCAACGCCAGCCTGCAAACCACCGTCGAACAAAATACGAGCATGCTGCACGCCATCGCCAGCAGCTATGGCCGCCAGCAAGGCTATGCCGAGCTGGAGCGGATGCTCGATGAAAGCCTGGCCGACGCCGAGGAAGGCCTGATCTACGTTCGCGTCCTCGACGCCGACAGCCGGGAACTGCTCCGTGCCGGCGACTGGCTGCAAGCCGGGCTCTCAGCGTCGACGCTCGACACCGATAACGCCTCCCTGCCTGACCTGCTGCGCGAAAAAACCGTTCACATCCGCCATCCGATCGTGCTGGCCGATGATCGCCCCGGCTGGCTGGAGTTCGGCATTTCCGCTTCATCCCTGCTCGCCGCCCGTGAGGCGATCATCAGCCAGGGCGTGGGCATTGCCGCCGCCGAAATCCTGCTGACCTTCATCCTGCTGTCGATCATCGGTTACTTCCTGACGCGCAAGCTCGACGCGCTGCTCAGAGGCAGCAAGGCGATCGCCGAAGGCCATCTCGATCACCGCATTCCGGATCAGGGCCGCGACGAACTGTCGCGGATTGCCCGCCACTTCAACATCATGGCGCAAGCCTTGCAGCAGCGCGTTTCCGGACTGAGGCTGAGCCAGGAGCGTCACAGCCTCGCCATCCAGGGCAGCAGTGACGGCCTGTGGGACTGGGACATCGTCGCCAACACCGTGTATTTTTCCGATCGCTTCTGCGAGATCCTCGGCCATCCGCCAGGCGGCCTGCCCCCTTCACCGCAAGGCTTTCTCGACCATGTCCATCCGGCCGACCGTGCCGAATATCGCGAACGGATGATCGAGCACCTGCAAGGCCGCAGCAACCAGTTCGACATGGAGCACCGCACCCGCCTCGCCAATGGCGGCTATCGCTGGATCCTGACCCGTGGCCAGATGCGCCGCCAGGACGGCGAGCGCATCACCCGCATGGCAGGCTCGATCACCGACATCGACGAACGCAAGCGTGCCGAACAACAATGGCGCCAGAACGCCTTGCATGATCCGCTCACCGGCTTGCCCAACCGCGCGCTGTTCATCGAGCTGGTCAACCATGCACTGCAACGCCTGCGCACCCGCCACAAGGAACGCCTCGCCGTCCTGGTGCTCAGAGTGAGCCACACCGGTCACGCCAGTGGCGAACCGCCATCAGCGCGCCAGCAGAGCTTGTGTGCGCTCGCCGAGCATCTGCGCAAGCGTCTGCCGGCCAGCACCCTGATCGCGCACATCAGCGAACAGGAGCTGGCCATCGTGCTCGAATCCCTGCCTGACACCGACGATGCCCTCCATCTGGCCAGAAGCCTGATCGTCACCCCGGACCCGGGTTTCCCGCCCGACAGTCCCAACCCTCTGCCGCGCAGCCACATCGGCATTGCCCTCAGCACCGATGAATGCCTGGACGCGGACAAACTGCTCCAGCAGGCGGGCAGGATGCTGCACCGGACTTACCTGCACGAGACCGGGGCCAGCGCCTTTTTCCACGATTCGATTCACGCCGAAGCCCTGCCTTTCCTCCCCACCGCAAGCGATGACGACGAAGACGGGATGATCAACTGCGAACCTTCGATCGACTACCTGCTGATCGCCGATCTCGCCAGCGCCGCAGCGCAGGGCGTGGAAGCGCAGGTGCGCTGGCCCCCTGCCATCGCCGCCCTGCAAGCGTCGGCCAGCCTCAGCTCGATCACCGAGACCATTGATCTGGCGCATGATCTCAGCCTGCAGGCGCTGCGCGCAGCCTGCGCCGACATCCAGACCCAGACCGAGCTGGTCGATCACCCCATCCTGCCAGTGCATTTCAGGATCCCGGTCTCGCAGCTGAGTCGACCGACCCTGCTCACCGAATTGCTCGCCGTCACCGACCGCAGCGGGGTACCGGCCACCCGCTTCAATCTCGAGTTCAGCGAACGCCAGCTGCGGGAAACCGCCTCTTCCTGTTTCGCCACCCTGTTCCAGCTCAGCAAGGCCGGCTTCAACATCGTGCTCGCCGACTTCGGCAGTGGCGGCGCCAGCACCCTCCTGCTGCACGATCTGCCCTGCAACCAGCTCAAGCTGACTGCCGACTGGGCACAGGGTGTGCTCGACACCCCACGGCTGCAGCAATTGCTCACCGGCCTGTGCCAGCTCGCCCACCGTCTCGACATCAAGGTCGTTGCCACCGCAGTCGACACCCCGGCACAGCGCGACGCCCTGCTCCACGCCGGCTGCGACCGGGCCCAGGGAAAGATGTTTCGCGCAGAGACCACGGAAGCACCTTCTGCGGAAGCACAGCCCTCTGCCACCGCAATGCCCTGAAGCGGTGGCAGCCGCTGCAGCCGATTGCTAAACTCGCCGTTTTCGCACCCAGGCAGCCCGCCCGCAGTGATCAAGATCGAACACCTCAGCAAGACTTTTCACCACCGTGGCGAAGCGCTGCACGCGCTTGATGACGTCAGCCTCGACATCGGCCGTGGCGAGATCTTCGGCATCATCGGCCGCTCCGGCGCCGGCAAGAGCACGCTGCTGCGCAGTCTCAACCTGCTCGAACGGCCGAGCAGCGGACGCATCCTGATCGATGGCGAAGACATCACCCGCTTCGACCGCGCCCGCCTGCATGCCTTGCGTCAGCGCATCGGCATGATTTTCCAGCACTTCAACCTGCTGCAGGCCAAGACCGTCGCCGCCAACATCGACTGGCCGCTGCGCTGCACCAGCACGCTGAGCGCCGGCGAACGCGCTGCGCGGGTGAGCGAACTGCTCGAACTGGTCGGCCTCAGTGCCCACGCAGCCAAATATCCTGCCCAGCTTTCCGGTGGCCAGAAGCAACGCGTCGGCATTGCCCGCGCGCTCGCCAGCGGTCCGCAACTGCTGCTGTGCGACGAAGCCACTTCCGCACTCGACCCCGAAACCACCCAGTCAATCCTGCGCCTGCTGCTCGACATCAACCGCCAACTTGATCTGACCATTGTCCTCATCACCCACGAAATGCAGGTCATCCGCAGTCTGTGCGACCGGGTGGCAGTGATCGACGGTGGCCGGATCGTCGAAAGCGGCGCGGTCGCCGACGTCTTCCTCCATCCTCAGCATCCGACCACCCGCAGCATGGTGGCGCAAAGCGATCCGCTCGCGGCAGCCGCTTTCGAACCAGGTCAGCGCTTTGCCGGCATCCAGGGCCAGCTGGTGAGACTGACCTACCTCGGCGAGCTGACCTACCAGCCGATCCTGAGCGAAATCATGACGGCCAGCCGAGTCCGTTTCAGCATCCTGCAGGGCGAAGTGTCGACCATCAAGGAGCTGCCGTTCGGCCAGCTGCTGCTCGCGCTTGACGGCAGTACCGAGGAACTGGCTGCGGTGTTTGCCGCCCTGGATCGCCTGCAGATTCATCACGAGATTGTCCAATGATCGAACTGGCTGCCATCGAATGGGGCGACATTGCCTTCGCCACCTGGGAAACCCTGGTGATGACCGGCGTTTCGCTGCTGTTCACCCTGCTGCTCGGCCTGCCGCTGGGCATCCTGCTGTTCCTCACTTCTGCCGGACAGCTGCTCGCCCAGCCCACGCTCTACCGCCTGCTGTCCTTTGTGGTCAATGTGCTGCGTTCAGTGCCCTTCCTCATCCTGCTCATCGTGATGATTCCGGTCACGCTGGCGCTGATCGGCACTTCGCTCGGTGTCGAAGGCGCCATCCCGCCCCTGGTGGTCGGCACCGCACCATTCTTTGCCCGGCTGGTCGAGAACGTGCTGCGCGATCTGGACCGCGGCATCATCGAAGCCTGCCAGGCAATGGGCATCCGCACCCACCAGATCATTTTTGGCGCCCTGCTGCCGGAAGCCCTGCCCGGCCTGATCGGCGCCACCACGGTCACCGCGATCACCCTGATGTCCTACGCCGCGATGTCGGGCGTGATCGGTGGCGGCGGCCTCGGCGATCTGGCGATCCGCTTCGGCTATCAACGTTTCCAGACCGAAGTGATGGTAATCACCGTCGCCTTGCTGGTCATCCTCGTCCAGCTCATCCAGTACGCTGGCGACCACCTTGTCCTGCGCTTCACGCGCAAATGAACAAGCTTTTCAGGAGAAAAACCCCATGTCGCTGAAACTTCGCAAACTGCTGCTCACCGGCCTCGCCAGCTTGGGCCTCGCTACTGCTGTGCATGCGGCCGACCGCCTGGTGATCGCCGCCACCCCGGTGCCGCACGCCGAACTGCTTGAATTCGTCAAACCGACCCTGGCCGCCGAAGGCGTCGAGCTGGAAGTGAAAGTGTTCACCGACTACGTCCAGCCTTCAATGCAGACCAACGAGAAGCGCGTCGACGGCAATTTCTTCCTCCACCTGCCTTATCTGGAGGAATTCAAGAAGAAAACCGCCAATGACATTCAGGTCGTCGTGGCAAAAATCCACGTCGAACCCTTTGCCGGCTATTCGAGCAAGCACAAGCAGCTCGCCGACCTGCCCGACGGCGCCACGGTGGCACTGCCCAATGACCCGTCCAACTCCGGCCGTGCCCTGCTGCTGCTCGCCCGCCAGGGCCTGATCACCCTCAAGGATCCGACCAACGTGGTCGCCACCACACGCGACATCACTGCCAACCCGAAAAAGCTCAAATTCCGCGAGCTGGAAGCCGCAACCTTGCCGCGCGTGCTCAACCAGGTCGATCTGGCGCTGATCAACACCAATTACGCCATCCAGGCCAAACTCAATCCGCTCACTGACTCGCTGTTCATCGAAGATGCCAATTCGCCTTACGCCAACCTGCTGGTCGGTCGTGAAGACAACATCGACAGCCCGGCGATGAAGAAACTGGCCGCAGCACTGACCTCGCCTGCCGTCCGTCAGTTCATCGCCGACAAGTACCAGGGCGCGATCGTGCCCGCTTTCTGAGCCTGCAAGGTCCCCGGGCCGGCTGCGCTCGGGGACTCACCCTGGGGTGATTCCAATTCACCGGTCAAAGCATCAAATTAGCCGCTGCAGGCATTGACCCTGTTCCTCACTCGTGCTGTAATGCGAATCGTTATTGTTTCAAACTCCAGCACTGCAGCATCCTTGGACATCCAGGGCAGGCGCTGCAGCGAAGAGACGACTCCGGGGCTAGAATATGTATGTCTGTGTCTGCAAGGCAGTGACCGAAAAACAGCTCAACGCTGCAGTGCATGCAGGTGCCCGCAATCTGCGCGCGCTGCGTCATGAACTGGGCATCACCACCGAGTGCGGTCGCTGCGCCCAGTTTGCCCAGCAATGTCTGCGCGAATGTCTTGAGGCCACCGACCTTACCCCGGCAGCCCGTGGACGCAGTTACGATCTGCGTGGGCTGGCCCCCCTGTCCTTTGCCCTGGAGGCCGCATGAAAGGCGACCCAAAAGTCATTCAGTATCTCAACCGTCAGCTGACCATCGAGCTCACCGCCATCAACCAGTACTTCCTGCATGCCCGCATGTACAAGAACTGGGGCTTCGAGCGTCTCGGCAAGCATGAATACGACGAATCGATCGAGGAGATGCACCACGCTGACGCCCTCATCGAACGCGTCCTCTTCCTCGAAGGCCTGCCCAATCTGCAACAGCTCGACAAGCTGCTGATCGGTGAGGACGTGCCCGAATGCATGGCGGGCGATCTCAAGCTCGAACTCGGCGGTCATGCCAACCTGGTCGAAGCGATCACTTACTGCGAAGGGGTCAAGGACTATGTCTCGCGCGACCTGTTCAAGCAGATCCTCAGCGACACCGAAGAACATATCGACTATCTCGAAACCCAGCTCGATCTGATCAACAGTGTCGGCCTGCAGAACTACCTGCAATCGCAAATGGAGCCGCAGGCTTCCTGAGCCCCATCCGCCTCGCAGCACGATGCGCCCTCACGGGCGCTCTTCATTCCTCATGACCAGCGCAGCCTCTCCCGCAGCCTCTTCTCTACCCAAGCTTGTCTTCGCTCTGCCGGCCACCCCGCGCGACGGTCGTCCCCGGGCCACGGTATCGAAGCCCAGTCGCAGCAGCCAACGTCAGCAGCGCAGCCGTGACCGGTTGTTGCGTGCGCTCGCGCTGGGCGTCGCCCTGGCCTGCCATGCGCTGGTATTCGCCTTCATCTTCCAGCTTGCCGAGCGTCCGGTCGAAATTCCCCCGGTCAGCCGCATCACGGTAGCGCTGATCGAAGCGCCGGTTGAAACCGCGCCCCCCGCACAGGAGGAGCCGCAGCCGGAGCCGCCAGCACCCGAGCCTGAACCCCCACCGCCGGAACCCAAACCGCTGCCAAAACCGAAGCCCAAGCCCATACCCAAGCCGACTCCCAAGCCGAAACCGCTCCCCAAACCCGAGCCGGTGCTGACCGAGTCCGCCACCGCGCTCACCAGTGAAGAGCGCAGCAGCGAACCGAGCACAGACGAAGCCGTCGAACCCGCGCCGGCACCGCCGCCCGCACCTGCGCCCCGAGCCAATGTTTCGGCTGCCGAGCCTGGCCCACAGCTGACTGCAGCGCGCTTCGATGCCGCCTATCTGAACAATCCGGCGCCCAAATATCCTCCAGTCTCGCGCCGCCTGCGCGAAGAAGGTCAGGTCATGCTGCGGGTGCTGGTCGGTGTTGACGGCCAGCCGCTGCGCATCAATCTGCATACCAGCTCCGGCTCGGAGCGTCTGGACAAGGCCGCCCAGGAAGCCGTCACCCGCTGGCGCTTCGTCCCTGCCAAACGTGGCGACACCACCGTCGAAGCCTGGGTCCAGGTTCCCATCGTCTTCAAACTCACAGGAAACTGAATCATGGAAACAAGCCAGGCCTTCGGCCTTGCCCATCTCTGGGCGCAATCCGACACCGTCATCCGTGGCGTCGGCCTCGCCCTGCTGCTGATGTCGATCACCAGCTGGTATCTGATTCTCTCCCGCAGCCTGCGCCAGCTGCGTGCCCGCCGCCACGAAGAGGCCGTCGAAGCTTTCTGGGCCGCTCCCAGTCTCGACGCCGGCCTGCAGGGTCTGAGTCAGCAGATACCGGACTCGCCTTTCGAAGCGCTCGCCCAGCAAGGGGCGGCCGCCGCTCAATATCTGCGCCGCCATGCCGGCAACGACACCCTGGGCAGCAAGCTGGATGCCGACGAGACCATCACCCGCGCCTTGCGCAAATCGATCGCACTGTCGACTGCCCGTCTTGAAAGCGGCATGACCATCCTCGCCTCGATCGGCTCGACCGCACCGTTCATCGGCCTGCTCGGCACGGTGTGGGGGATTTACCACGCGCTGGTGAATATCAGCGCCTCCGGCATGGCCAGTCTCGACAAGGTTGCCGGCCCGGTGGGTGAGGCGCTGGTGATGACCGCCTTCGGTCTGTTCGTCGCCATTCCCGCAGTACTGGCCTACAACGCCGTCACCCGTGCCAACCGCGTCGAACTCTCCGAACTGGATGCCTTTGCCCACGACCTGCTGGCCTGGTTTGCCACTGGCGCCCGTATCGCATCGAACAACCATCCTGCCGCTCAGGACAGGCAGACCGGCCCTGCCCCTGCCGCTCGCCTTGAGGGAGCTGCGTAATGAGCAGTTTCGGTAGTTTCAGTGGCGAAGGCAGTCGTCCGCTGCACAGTGAAATCAACATGGTGCCGCTGATCGACGTCATGCTGGTACTGCTGATCGTGTTCATGATCACCGCACCACTGTTGACCCATTCGGTGAAGATCGACCTGCCGCAGGCCGCCAGCCAGCCGACGGAAAACAAGCCGGAAGTGATCGCGCTGTCGATCAACGAAGCGGGCTATCTGTTCTGGAACAATGAGCCGCTCGATGATGCCGTGCTGCCTGCCCGCCTGCGCGCAGCCGCCGAACTGAAGCCGCAACCGGAGCTGCACCTGCATGCCGATCGCGAAACCCGTTATCAGAAGCTGGCCGAGGTGATGTCACTCGCACGCGAAGCGGGGATCGAGAAAATGGGTTTCATCACCACGCCAGGCGAGGCCGCTGCGCCGTAATCAGACTGTAGCGGACTGCTGGCGACGCACACGGACGATCACATCGAGAATTTCGAGGCCTTCGCCAGCCGCGCCCAGCTCAGGCAGCGCCTGGCATGGCAGGTCGGTCACCTCACCACTGTCGATGTCGAACAGATGGTGATGTGGCAAGGGATTGGAGTCAAACACCGTACGTCCGGCATCGACGTGGAGTTCGCGCAACAGGCCCCGGTCGCAGAACAGGTTGAGGCTGTTGTACACGGTGGCACGCGAAATCCCGGCATCCAGTCCGGTGACACGGGCAATGATCTGTTCGGCAGACAAATGTACCGGCTCGGCAAACAGCACACGGGCGATCTCGATCCGCGGCCGGGTCGGCCTCACTCCGGCAACACGGAGATGATGGGCTGCCTCTTCGGCGCTGCTGACTTTCATGGCTGATCCTCTCTCCTTGTGCTGCTGCCGCACACGGTAAACGGAGAAAAATGGCGGCGGCCATCTCTGTCCACCGCCATTCCCGACTGCCAGCTGGCGCGCAAGGGGTGCTTACCGCTTTCCCTTGCGCTGTTCGCGACTTGCGTCGCTCCTACGAAAAAATGCGCACATCTCCCATAGGCGCTGCGCAAGCTGCGACCCGAGACTGCTTACTCGGCCCAGGGGTTGGGCTTGGGCGTTGCATTGGTCGACGGCGGCAGCAGCGGCATCACGAAGGACGGCTGGTCGCCGGTGAGGGTCTTGAGGAAGGCAACGATATCGCCGATTTCCTGCTCGCTGTACTTCCGGCCGAGCTGCAGCCGGCCCATGATGTCGACCGCTTCTTCCAGGGTGGCCGCTTCGCCATCATGGAAGTAGGGGTAGGTCAGCTCGACGTTGCGCAGGGTGGGAACCTTGAAGTTCATCCGATCCTCATCCTGGCCGGTGACCGCAGCACGACCTTCAGCCGGGTTGTTGGTCTTGTAGGGCTCGAACAGACCCATTTTCTGGAAGGAGGTCCCCCCAGCAGCCGGCCCGTTGTGACAGGCGACGCAACCACTGTCCTTGAACAGGCCATAACCGGCGATTTCGCGGTCGGTGAGTGCCTTTTCATCGCCTTTCAGCCACTGGTCGAAGGGCGAATTGGGCGTCACCAGGGTTTCCTCGAACGCGGCGATGGCCTTGGTGATCTTGTCGATGCTGATGTCGGCCGAACCGAACACCGACTTGAATTCCGCCACATAGCCGGGGATGGTGCGCAAGGTACCGACTGCCAGATCGTGGGTGAAGGCCATCTCGCCCGGATTGGCGATCGGGCCACCCGCCTGCTCCTTCAGGTCAGCGGCACGACCGTCCCAGAACTGGGCGACGGCCAGGCTGGAGTTGAGCACAGTCGGCGAGTTGATCGGGCCTTGCTGCCACTTGTCACCGATCGAAGTCTTCAGATTGTCGCTGCCGCCCATCGACAGGTTGTGACAGGAGTTGCACGAGATGAAGCCGGAGCGCGACAGGCGCGGATCGAAAAAGAGCTTCTTGCCCAGTTCGACCATCGCCGGATTGGTGACCTTGGCCGGCTCGATCGGCTGGATCGGCTCGTCGCGCGGGGCAGACCAGGCATTGGCGGTGAATGCAAGGGTCGCTGCGAGGGTGATTGCCTTCAGTTTCATACTGCTCTCCTCTGGAAGGTACTGAAATGAACCAACAAGAACAATTTAGACAAAGTCTAATATATCCGCCTTATCCAAAGTGAACAAACGCATCACAGTTGACCCTGATCAAAGCCTGCCCGACGACCAGCACCGGGCAGGCGTAGCAGAAGCGCTGCAGGGACGCTGCAATTCGATACACGACAACACAATTGAAGCCCTATCCTTGTCAGCACTCCGCACTGCCTCCGTGTTAGCTCAGCGCCCCTCAGTGCTCACCTCTCAGTGCCCATTTTCCTGCCAATCTCCTGAATCCCTCCATGTCCCAACAGAAGAAATCCCGTCCCCTGCTGCTCCTTCTCGTGCTCGCCCTTGCTGCCGGTGGCGGCTGGTATGGCTGGCAGCACTACACCAGCGCCAACACCGCGGTCAGCAAGCCCCAACTGGTCAGTGTCAGCCGTGGCACGCTCGAAGACAGCGTCGCCGCTACCGGCACCTTGCAGCCGCGTGACTACGTCGATGTCGGCGCCCAGGTTTCCGGCCAATTGAAGAAAATCCACGTCGAAGTCGGCTCGGAGGTGCAAGAGGGGGATCTGCTGGGCGAAATCGACGCCACCATCTACCTGTCGAAGGTTGACGCCACCCGTGCCCAACTGCGCAATCTGCGCGCCACCTTGCAGGATCGCGAAGCCCAGCTCAAGCTCAGCCGCATCCAGCTGCGCCGTCAGCAAGCCCTGCTTGCCGAAGACGCCACCACCGCCGAAAGCGTGCAGGTTGCCGAAGCCAACGCCGAATCCGCCGCCGCTTCGCTGGAAGCGCTGCGCGCCCAGATCGATCAGACCGAATCCACCCTGCGCGCCGACGAAGCCAATCTGCAATATTCCAGCATCCTGTCGCCGATGAGCGGCACGGTGGTCTCGATCAGCGCCCGCCAGGGCCAGACGCTCAACACCAACCAGCAGGCACCAACCATCCTGCGCATCGCCGATCTGAGCACCATGGTGGTCGAAACCCAGGTTTCCGAAGCTGACATCAGTCGCCTGCGGCTGGGCATGGAAGCCTATTTCACCACCCTCGGCAGCCAGGGACGACGCTGGCGGGGCACCTTGAGCAAGATCGAACCGACCCCCACGGTGACCAATAACGTGGTGCTGTACAACGCCTTGTTTGAAGTGCCCAATGAGAGCAAGGAGCTGATGACGCAGATGACTGCCCAAGTCTATTTCGTCATCGCCCATGCCGACAATGCACTGCTGTTGCCGATGGGCGCGCTGCGTTTTGAACGCTCTGCTGGCCAGGGCAACAGGGGCGGCAATCCCGCAGAAAACGGCAAAGGGCGGGAAGCTCGCGTCAGCGTGCTCGGCGCCGGCGGCAATCTTGAAGAGCGCACGGTGAGAGTCGGCGTTTCCAACCGCATCAACGCACAGATTCTCAGTGGCCTCGAAGAAGGCGACCAAGTCGCGCTCGCCGCCGCTGCCCGCGGCGGCAGCGCACCACGCCCATCCATGGGACCACGCCTGTGAACACCACCCCCACCGCCACACCACTGATCGAGTTGCGCGGCATCACGCGCAGCTTCATCAATGGCGAAATCGAGACCCGCGTCCTCCACGGCATCGATCTGCAGATCTATCCCGGCGAATTTGTCGCCATCATGGGCGCCTCCGGCTCAGGCAAATCGACCCTGATGAACATCCTCGGCTGCCTCGACCGTCCGAGCAGCGGCAGCTACCTTTTCATGGGCGAGGATGTGGCCAGTTTCGACCGCGACCAGCTTGCCGGCCTGCGTCGCGAGACCTTCGGTTTCGTCTTTCAGAGCTACAACCTGATCGGTGGCGCCAGTGCGCGCGAAAATGTCGAAGTGCCAGCAGTGTATGCCGGCATCCCACCGGCCGAACGCCACCAGCGCGCCAGCGAACTGCTCGCCAAGCTCGGCCTCGGCGAACGTGGTCATCATCACCCTGGGCAGCTCTCCGGTGGCCAGCAACAGCGGGTGTCGATTGCGCGCGCGCTGATGAATGGCGGCCACGTCATCTTTGCCGATGAACCGACCGGCGCCCTCGACAGCCACAGCGGCGCCGAAGTGATGAAACTGTTGCGCGAACTGTCCGCCGCCGGCCACACCATCGTTCTCATCACCCATGAACGTGAAGTCGCAGCGGAAGCCGAGCGGCTGATCGAAATCCGTGACGGCCTCATCGTTGCCGACAGCGGCCCTCACCCTGAGCGCCTGCACAGCGATGGTTTCACCCCGGCACAGGGACAAAGCTCAGCGTTGGCCGACATCATCGAAGCCACCCGCACCGCGCTGCGTGCGCTGCGCGCCAATCTGTTTCGCACCGTGCTGACCCTGCTCGGCATCGTCATCGGCGTCGCCTCGGTGATTGCCATGCTGGCGATTGGCGACGGTGCCAAGCAGAAAGTGATTGACCAGGTGAGCGCGATGGGCACCAATCTGCTCACCATCCGCCCCGGCGCACCCAATATGCGCGGCCGCGATACCAGTGCCAGCCTGGTGATCGAAGACGTGCAGGCGATTGCCGAGCTGGGCAACGTGCTGGCGGCCGTGCCCGAACAAGGCGGCAGCGTCACCTTGCGTTCCGGCAATGTCGACCACCGCACCAGCGTCAACGCCACTTCGGCCGACTACATCGTCGCCCGCAACTGGGCGCCGGCTGCCGGCAGTTTTTTCAGTGCTGCAGACGAGCAGCAATACGCCACCGTCGCCGTGCTGGGCGAAACTGCCGCCAAGGCACTGTTCGGTGGCGGCAACGCCGTCGGCGAGTTCATCCTGGTCAACAACATCCCCTTCCAGGTCATCGGCGTGATGAGCCCCAAAGGCGCCACGCCCTGGGGGCAGGATCAGGACGACATCGTCTTCGTGCCGTACAGCACCGGCAGCCTGCGCATCACCGGTGATCGTTTCCTGCGCAACGCCACCATCGCGGTCGAAGACGTCACCCTGATCGACGACACTCAGGAGCTGGTTCATCAACTGCTGCTCGCCCGCCACGGCCGCGAAGATTTCCAGATCCGCAACATGGCTTCGGTGATCGACACCGTGTCTGAAACACAGAACACCCTCACCATCCTGCTCGGTACGGTAGCCGCGATTTCGCTGCTGGTCGGCGGCATCGGCGTGATGAACATCATGCTGGTGTCGGTCACCGAACGCACCCGCGAAATCGGCATCCGCATGGCCACTGGCGCCCGCACGCGCAACATCCTCCAGCAATTCCTCATCGAAGCACTGGTGGTATCCGCCATCGGCGGCCTGATCGGTGTCGCCGCCGGCCTCGGCAGCGCCGCCCTCATTGCCAGTTTTGGCACCGCAGTGCAGTACTCGCTCACCCCGGTGGTGCTCGCCTTCAGCTGCGCCTTCCTCACCGGCCTCGTCTTCGGTTTCCTGCCCGCACGCAAGGCCGCCCGCCTCGATCCAGTGGTTGCACTGGCCGCAAAGTGAAAAATCCATGACTCATTCTTCATCTTCTGCTCAGCGCCCCCAACGCCTGCTGCTGGCCGCCGTGCTGGCGGTCTTGCTCGGCGGCTGTGCCATCAGCGAACCGGTACGCAGTCCGCTGATGAGCTTGCCCGATGCCTGGCGCAACGACGGAGGCAACCAGAGCGGGCAGCAGCAAGCCGCCAGCGCCGCAACGGCGGAGATCGATCCGCAATGGTGGCAGCAGTTCGCTTCGCCGACCCTCGATGCACTGATCGACACCGCATTGCAACAAGCACCCAGCCTGCTCATCCAGGCCGAACGGGTTTTTCAGGCCGAGATCGCCTTGCGTCAGGCCGGCGCCAGCCTGCTGCCCAGCCTCAGTCTCAGTGCCGGCAGCGGCAGCCAGAAAAGCGGCGGCCGCAGCGCCGATTCGAGCTCCGCCGGACTCAGCGCCCGTTACGAAATCGATCTCTGGGGCAAGCTCGCAGCCCAGCGCAACGCCAGCAGCGCCAACTTTGCCGCCAGCCGCTTTGATCACGATGCTGCCCAGCTGTCGCTGAGCGCCAATATCGCCAACCTGTGGTTCCAGGCATTGACGCTGGAAGAACGCTTGCGCATTGCCCGCGCCAACCTCGACATTGCCGGACGGGTGCTGAAAATTGTCGAAGCGCGTTACCGCCAGGGCGCCGCTTCCGCGCTGGAAGTCAGCCAGCAGCAGAGCACGGTGCTCACCCAGCAGAAAGCGATTGATCCGCTCGAAGTCAGCTTGCAGCAGACTCACTCCGCGCTCGCCATCCTGCTCGGCGAAATGCCGCAGCACCGTTTCGGCCATCAGGAAAAACTCGCCGACCTGCAGCTGCCCACCATCGACGCCGGCCTGCCTGCCAGCCTGCTGCTGCGCCGCCCTGATCTTGCCGCCAGCGAAGCCCGCCTGGAAGCCGCCGCCGCCAACATCAGCGCCGCACGCGCCGAGCTGCTGCCCAGCATCAGCCTGAGTGCCGGTGCGAGTGCAGCAAGCGCCGAACTGCTGTCACTCGCCGGCCACGCCAGCACACTGTCGCTGTCCGCCAGCTTGCTGCAAACCATTTTCGACGGCGGTCGCCTGCGCAACGAAGTCGAAGCCCAGCGCTCGCGCCAGCGCGAACTGATGGAAACCTATCGCCAGACCGTGCTCACCGCCTTGAAGGAAGTCGAAGACGCGCTTGGTGACAGCGCACGCGACCAGGCTCAGGAAAGCTTGCAGCGCGAGATCCTCAGCGAAGCTGAACGCAGCCTGCGTCTGGCCGAACTGCGCTACCGCGAAGGCGCCGACAACCTGCTTGCGGTGCTCGACGCCCAGCGCAGCCTGTTCAGCGCCCAAGATCAGCTCGCCCAGCTGCGCCTGACCCGGCTCAACAATGCCGTGGCGCTCTACCGGGTACTCGGCGGCGGCTGGGACAAGACATCGTCCACCGGGGAGATCGCGAGTTCGCCACCGCCTGGCCAGAGCTGAGCACGGCCGGAGGAATCGCTGGATCAGCGCTCGCCGGTCTGCTTGCTGAGCATCGCCCCGACCAGCTCCAGCACCGTCTGCACATGGTGTGCTCGCGCATCCTCGCCCAGCGGATCGGTACCGATCAGATCGTGATAGAGCGGCGCCAGCGTGATGTAGGACACCAGCACGTTGTTGAAACTCATCACCGCCCACGGCTGCAGGATCGGCGGCATCCCACTTGCATCATCAGGCAGCTCGAACAGGGGCGTCAGCAGAGCATGCACCCTCTTTCTGACCGCTGGCGTCGGCGCCAGCGCAGCATGCTGCAGCAGACGAGCAAGATTTGGATGGTCAAAGTAGCACTCCACCATTTTCTCCGCCCATTGCAGAATTCCTTGCAAATCGTTCTGTACTGCAGGAGCCAGCGCAATCACCGGCCTCAGCTGCGCCATCAAGCGATCCAGTACGGCGTGATAAAGCGCTTCCTTGTTCTTGAAGTGGTTGTACAGACTGGGCGTTCGGATACCAACCTGATCGGCAATATCATTGAGCGAAGTGGCTTCATAGCCCTTGGTGGCAAACAGGTTCTCCGCCACATCGAGGACACGGTCAGGGGTTGAACGCTTGGCACGCACGGTTTCTCATTCCTTTCGGGAGGGAAGCCATCCAAACGCATGCTTCCCGATCATTCAATTTCCTGCCAGACAAGCATATCGCAGGCTTGCACACCACTTGTGGCAAACTGATTGACGCTACAAACTAATAGCTTGTAGTCTAACGCCTCGATCTTCAAGAGGGGTACTCGCCATGGATGCCAAAACACGTTGTCGCCTTCCGGAACCGTTCGACGTCTTCTCTCCGCTCGCCTATGCCGATGAGGACGCGCTTCACCGTCAGCTTGCACAGCTGCGCCGTGAACTTCCGCTCGCCTGGGTAGACCGGGAGCCTTATCGCCCCTTCTGGATCGCGACCCTCAACGAGGACATCAAGCTGATCGAGAAAACACACGAGATCTTCCTGAGCGCGCCGCGTCTCACTCTCATCCCGCGCGAAATCGAAGAGGCCACGCTGGCGCGCCAGGGCAGCCGCACCGGCCTCGCTCGCACCCTGCTCGACATGGATGAACCTGAGCACACCAAGTACCGCAACATCTCGGCGCGCTGGTTCATCGGCGGCGGACTGAAGAGCCTCACTCCGCGCATCGAGGCGATTGCCGAAAAATACGCCCAACGGCTGCTCGAACACGGCGGCGAGTGCGACTTTGCCAATGACATTGCCGTGTGGTATCCGCTGGAAGTCATCGCCTCCATCCTCGGCGCCCCGCTCGAAGATGCACCCTACATCCTGCGCATGACCCAGGCCCTGCTTGCCGCCGGCGACCCCGAACTGCAGCAGGAAGGCGACTATGGCAAGGCGGCCTTTGAAGAATTCGCCGGCTATCTGGGCAAGCTGCTTGCCGAACGCCGCGCCAGGCCAACAGATGATCTCACCAGCGTCATTGCCAACGCTGAGATCGACGGCAGCCCGATGGGCATGATTGAGGCACTTTCGTATCTGCTCATCACCATCACCGCTGGCCACGACACCACGGCAGGCGCCCTCACCGGCGGCATGCGCGCTTTTGCCCTCTTTCCAGAAGAAAGGGCCAAACTGATCACCAATCCCGAGCTGATGCGCAACGCCAGTAACGAAATCTGCCGCTGGGTGACGCCGGTCCGGCACTTCATGCGCACGGCCAATGAGGACTTCAAGCTGCGCGACGTGACCATCGCAGCAGGCGATGCCGTGGCGCTGATCTATCCTTCAGGCAACCGCGACGAGCGCATCTTCGAGCACCCGGAGAAGTTCCTCGTCGACCGCAACACTGCCGGCCACGTCGCCTTCGGCTACGGCGCCCACGCCTGCATCGGGCGCCAACTCGCCCTGCTTGAGCTGGACGCCTTTTTCAGCCGGGTAATCCCGCGTCTTGCCTCACTCGAAATCGTCGGCACGCCCGCCCCCATCGTTTCCAACCTGGTCGGTGGCTATCGCCACCTCCCGATCCGCTATGAACTCCACTGATTCCCCCCAGCGCTACATGTGTCAGACCTGCGGCCTCATCTATGACGAGAGCACAGGTCTGCCATCCGCCGGCATTGCTCCCGGCACAGCATGGTCCGAACTACCCGCCGACTGGTGCTGCCCCGACTGTGGACAGCCACGCGCAAACTTCGAACTCGTCACCGACTGAAGCGCACGATCCAGATCGCTGTCCGGCTGCAGGCTCCGCCATCACCGGCCGACTCAGGCGGGCAGCGATCTTCCACCGTCGGTGGCAGCCACCGGCGAAAGCTGAGCGTCTGCAGGCGCAGTCCTCGGCAAAGCAGCGACTTCGCCCATTTCCTCGCAATCCTGGCCGCCATCCGGGCGCGGACCAAGCCAGATGCGGGCAAGATAAAGCAGTGCAAGGACAAAAGCCGCAACCCAGGCCAGCGCGCTGATCGCCTGCAAGACGACCACCGGCAGTGAAGGCCAGCCGGAAGCGGCACGCAACAGCGCCGCCAGCGCCAGCAGCCCGGCAGCCAGCACCACCCACGGACGCGGATCGAGATCATGACCAGCGTGGCGGCGTCCGGCGATGCACAGCACGGCAAAGATCGAACCGCCCATGCCGCCGATGGTGAGCAGGTGCAGGCCGGCACTGGCCGCCAGCGGCAAACCGAGCAGGTGCAGACCATTGAGCAGGTAGCCGAGCGCAATCACCCAGTACACGCCGTAAAGCAGCAAAGGCCAGCGCGACAGCAGGCCACGCCCGACATGCCAGTCGTTGAGCAGATTGAACACTGCAGCGGCAGCAGCCAGGCCCAGCCAGCCGGTGATCGCAGCGTAAGGCAGGAAAAACTCGGCCAGCGAATACAGCGCCAACGCAAACATCGCCAGATTGCGCCGTGGCGGCCGGGCACGATAAGTCTCGATGTCGGCGGTGCTCTCCTCCCGCTGCAAGCGGTGCTCATCAATGGCGTCATTGACGATGCGCATCGAAATCCGCGTCAGCGCCAGCACGATCAGCACCATGGTCACACCCACGCCGAGCTTGACCCAGGGCAGCGGATATTCGCCACGCCAGACGGCAAAATGATAGCCGGCCAGCGTCGCCCACAAGGCCAGCAAGGCCCACACGAAACTGCGATGACGCCGGCTCGGATCACGCCACAGGCGCGGTGTGACCTGCACGATCAGTGCGCCAAAGAACAGGCAGTTGAGCGCGCCGGCGAGTGCAATGCCGACACCAGCACCGAAGCCGGACAGCCAGTAGGCCACTCTGGCCGCCAGCCACGACACCAGCATCTGCACGGTGACCGCGCGCGAAAACGCAGCAGTGGCAGTGAATTCGGGTACTGCCGTCAGCACAAAGCCGGCCATCGCCGCCAGACTGAAACCGAACACCAGCTCATGCGCATGCCAGGCCACCGGGCCGCCGGGAATGTCCGGCAGGCCGACCCCCAGATGCAGATAAAGCTGCCAGCCCAGCAACAGCAGCACGGCGTAGACCGCGCTGGCAAAGAAGAAAGGGCGGAAAGCACACATGCACCACGGGCGATCAATCCACTTTGCCTCAATCCCCCTTGTCTCAATCCCCATTCGCCACCTCCCGCTGACCGGACTCCGCTACATCCACGCCATCGGCACTCACCAGCCGCAGGCCGCTGCCGGACGGCTTGGGTGCGGTACCGGCACCAGACGGTAAACCAGGCCCCGCGCCCGGCGCCAGCGGCGGCAAGGCAAAGCAGTCGCGCACCACTTCGGCCTGCAGAAACTGCGCGGTCTGACGGTAAACCCAGGCTTCGTCGCGCGCACGCGCCGGCAGATCAAGCTCGAAGCGGGCACAGATCCGCCCTGGCGCCGGTGCCATCACCAGAATGGCATCCGACAGACGCACCGCTTCCATCAGGTCATGGGTAATCATCAGCACAGCCGTTCCCAGCCGATGCTGGTGATCGAGCAGCAAACGGTAGGGCTCTTCCTTGAGGCCGATGTCGAGCGCAGCAAAAGGCTCGTCGAGCAGCAACAGCTCCGGCTCCATCACCAGCGCCCGTGCCAGCGCGACCCGGCTTTGCATGCCTCCGGAAAGCTGATGGGGGAACTTGTCGAGATCACGGTGAGCGAGCCCGAGCTGCAAGGCAAGACTGTGGGCGCGGTGTTCACGCTCGGCACGTTTCATTCCGGCCGCCTTCAGCCCGAGCGCGATATTGTCGAGCGTGCTCTGCCAAGGCAACAGCCGTGGCTGCTGAAACATGAACGCGGTGCGCTGGAAATCAACGCGCACTTCGCCCTCATGAACAGTGAGCAGGCCGGCAGCCAGATGCAGCAAAGTGGTCTTGCCGCAGCCGGAAGGGCCGACCAGCGCCAGCACTTCGCCGCTGTACAGGCAGAAATCGATCCCGGCCAGCACTTCATCGCGGCCAAAACTGTGGCTCAGGCCACGCACCGACAGTTGCCGACGCTCTGCGGTCATGCGCTCTGCTCCCGCCAGCGCTCGACTTCACGTTTCACCGGTTCGAGCACCAGATATTCCACCGCCAGCAGCAAGCCAACCACCGCAACGATCCAGGCCATCGTCGCCGGCGTATCGAGATGAGAACGAGTCACGGCCAGCGCCGCACCAACCCCGTCCTGGGTGGCAAGCAATTCGGCCATCACCACCACTTTCCACGAAGTACCGAGCGCCGTGATCGCGGCCGGAAACAGGTAGGAAATGATGTGCGGCAGATAGACATCGAAAAAGCGCATCGCCCACGGCAGACGAAACGCCTGCGCCATGGTCTGCAGCTGGTTGTCGAGGGTGCGCGTACCTTGCAGCGCGCCGACGAACACGATCGGAAAACTGGCAACAAACACGGTCAGCACCGGCGTGCCGTCGCCGGCACCGAACCACAGCATCGCCAGCACCAGCCAGGCGATCGGCGGCATGCCCATCAGCACGGTCACCAGCGGCCGCGACATCATCGACGCAGTCATCGACAGCCCGGCAAGCAGGCCAAGGCCACCGCCGACCAGCACCGCGAACAGATAACCGATCAGGGCGCGACGTGCGGTGATTGCCAGCTCCGGCCAGGCTTCACCGCTGTCAAGCAGACCAAGCAAAGTGGCGAAGGTGGAGCGCGGATCGGGCATCACCAGCGGCCCATAGAGCGCACTCACGCCTTCCCATACGGCAAACAGCAGCAACAGACTGGCCAGCGCGCCCCAGCCACTCCACAAATAAGCCGGCAAACCAGCCAGCCAGGCGCGCAGCAGTTTCATTGCTGACCTGCAGCGTAGAAATCGTCCGCCGGCATCTTGCCGCCGATCAGTGCCGGGTTTTTCGCCAACAGACGTTCAAACAGGAATTCGAGTTCAGCGCGCGCTTCACGGACCGGCACGGCTTCCAGCTGCGAACGCGGAATCGAATCGCTCACCGCTTCAGCGGTCAGCATATCGATGCGCGCGGCCACTTCCTCACCACAGGCCAGCGGCTGATCGACACACCATTGCAAGGCGCGCGCGTATTCAGCTTCGATGCGCGCCACCAGCTCCGGTCGCTCGCGCAACGCACCGAGTACCGCAATGCCGGCCTGGGGAATGCGCGCCGGACGGCTGAACACCCGTCCCCATTCCTGCTGCAGGTCGACGCTGCGATGCAATTCGGGGGCGATCACCTTGAGCGGGAAAGAGCCGGTCTTGCGCAAGGCCATCGACACCGCCGGCTCGGCAAGCAGCGCATGATCGACCCGACGCAACACCAGCAACTGCATGGCATCAATCGGGCTGGCGACGTAGCGCAGCTTCAGATCCTTGCGCACATCGAGCTTTTCGGCTTCGGCAAGTTGCTGGAAGACGATGTCCGGCATGTCACCACGGAAAGGCAGCGCCACTTCCTTGCCGCGCAAATCGGCCAGAGTTCGCAGCGCCGGATCACGCGACACCAGCCACAGCACGCCCCAGGTGGACACATTGAGCAATTGCAGCCTGGCACCACGGTTGTAAAGATTGGCGGCGACATTGGTCGGCATCGCCAGCACATCGGCACGGCCATCGAGTGCCATCACCCGCAGCTGGTCGGGATCGCGCCAGGCGACGAATTCGACCTCATCGGCCACATCGTTCAGCGCCCCGCTGGCCACGATGTGAATCAGCGGATTGGACACCCCTGCCATCGGCCCGGACAAAGTGAGTTTGGGCAGCTTCTGCGCCGAAGCCAGGCCAGTGACCAGCAACAAGGCCAGCAGCACCAGTGCATACAGCACCGGCCGGCTCCAGCCAGGCAAAGTTGGATGATGACGGTTCATCTCAGAAGCTCCCGCTCAGACTGAGGCTGATGCCGCGTCCGGGAGCAGCCAGTTCCTGGCCGGAAACACCATCAGCAAGATGTTCATGGTAGCGCTTGTCAGCGAGATTGTGCAGGCCAACACTGATGTCCATGCTGCGCAGAAAAACCGTCTCGCCCAGGCAGCAGCCGAATTCACCATCAAGGATGGCCAAGCCCGGCATGCAGCCATCGATCGCCAGCTCGTACAGTTCGCGGCGCTGACGCTGTAAATTCACCCGCAAGCTGAAACCCTTGTTGAGACGCTGGCGAAACTTGAACAGTACGATGTTGGAATCATAGCTGATTGTAGATTTAATGCGAATTATTATCATTTGATGAGCATCAAATTTTCAACCAAAAATCCTGCCTGTGCTCATCGCCAAGGGACGCGGAGATCGAGTGTCGATTGCTTGGCAACGGCCCGCCCGGACACAGCCGATCTTTCCGGTCATAGTCATTTCTGCCACTGCCGAAAAGCCGTATGATCACGTCTTGACCTGCTGCCTCAGCAGCTCAACCAGCCGGCGCGCGGGGAGGATTGATCCACAGGGGCCGCGCCGCCATGCTCCACTCACCCCCTTGCTTACCATGGGAGTTGTCACTGCATGTCGAACGGATATCAAACAGGACTGGACAAGAATCCTGCCAACTACGTGGCGCTGTCACCGCTCAGCTTCATCCGCCGCACCGCTGCGATTTACCCGGATCGCACCAGCGTGGTGCATGGCGCGCTGAGCTACACCTGGCGCCAGACTTACGAGCGCTGCCGCCGTCTGGCCAGCGCTCTCACCGCCCACGGCGTCAAGCGTGGCGACACCGTCGCCGTGATGCTGCCCAACGTGCCGACGATGTTCGAGGCCCACTTTGGCGTGCCGATGACCGGCGCGGTGCTCAATACGCTCAATACCCGGCTGGACGCTGACGCGATTGCCTTCATGCTCAGCCATGGCGAAGCCAGGGTGCTGATCACCGACCCCGAGTTTGCCGACACCGTCCGCGCCGCCCTTGACCTGCTCGAAGGCGAAAAGCCGCTGGTGATCGACGCGCTTGATGCAGAATTCCCCGGCCAGGATCGGGTCGGCAACATTCTCTACGAAGACTTCATCGCCGGCGGCAACCCGAACTTCGACTGGCAGCTGCCGGGCGACGAATGGGACGCGATCGCGCTCAACTACACTTCCGGCACCACCGGCAATCCCAAAGGCGTGGTCTATCACCACCGTGGTGCCTACCTCAATGCCGCTTCCAACATCATCAGCTGGGACATGCCGCAGCACTCGGTCTATCTGTGGACCTTGCCGATGTTCCACTGCAACGGCTGGTGCTTCCCGTGGACGATGGCGGCCAATGCCGGCGTCAACGTCTGCCTGCGCAAGGTTGATCCGGCACTGATCTACGAGCTCATCCGTCGTCACAAAGTGACCCACATGTGTGGCGCACCGATCGTGTACGGCATGCTGATCAATGCGCCGGATCAGTTGCGCGCCGGCATCGAGCACAGTGTCGCCGGTCTCATCGCCGGTGCTGCGCCTCCGGCAGCGATCATCGAAGGTGCGGAACGGGTCGGCTTCGGCATCACCCACGTTTATGGCCTGACCGAAAGCTATGGCCCGGCCGCCGTGTGTGCCAAACATCCGGAATGGGACGAGCTGCCGATCGATCGCCGCACCGAACGCAACGGCCGCCAGGGCGTGGTCTATCACATGCAGGAAGGCCTTACCGTGATGGATCCGGAAACCATGACTGAAGTCCCGGCCGATGGCGAAACCATGGGCGAGCTGATGTTCCGTGGCAACCTGGTGATGAAAGGCTATCTCAAGAACGAGAAAGCAAGTGCCGAAGCCTTTGCCGGCGGCTGGTTCCACACCGGTGACCTCGGCGTGCTCCACCCGGATGGCTACGTCAAGATCAAGGACCGTTCCAAGGACGTAATCATCTCCGGCGGCGAAAACATCTCTTCGCTCGAAGTCGAAGAAGTGCTGTACCGCCATCCGGCCGTGCTCACCGCCGCCGTGGTGGCCAAGCCGGACGAGAAATGGGGTGAAGTGCCGGCAGCCTACGTCGAAGTGAAGGAAGGCGCCAACGTCAACGCCGACGACATCATCGCCCACTGTCGTGAGCACCTCGCGCGCTACAAGGTGCCCAAGCATGTCGAGTTCTGCATCCTGCCCAAGACCTCCACCGGCAAGATCCAGAAATTCGCCCTGCGCGAAATGGCCAAGTCAAGCTCGGCGATCGACTGAAGCGGCGATCAGTCGATCTGCGCGACGGGCGGGGAAGACTTCCTTCCCCGCCCGTCCTGTTTCAGCCGTCCGTCACTCAGAAACCGAAGCGTTCCCCCGCCCCAAACGCAGTGGCGATGCCAAGCGCGAGCAGCATCAGCGCCGCCAGACCGTGGATCAGACGCAGTGGCAGGCGCCGCCCGAGACGACCACCGATCAACACCGCCGGCACATTGGCGAGCATCATGCCCAGCGTCGTCCCGGCGACCACCGCCACAAAGGCGTTGAACTGGGCCGCCAGCGCCACCGTGGCCAGCTGGGTCTTGTCGCCCATCTCGGCCAGGAAGAAGGCGACCGTGGTCGCCGCAAACACGCCCAGCGCCGGCGTCGCCGCGTCCTCCTCATCAAGCTTGTCGGGGATCATCATCCACACGGCCATCGCGCAGAAGGACAGGGCGAGTACCCAGCGCAAGGTCTGTGGCCCGAGCAGACTGGCCACCCAGGCGCCGAGCGCAGCAGCAAACGCATGATTGGCCAGGGTCGCCAGCAGGATGCCGCCAATGATCGGCCAGGGCCGGCGGAACCTCGCCGCCAGCGCAAAAGCAAGCAACTGGGTCTTGTCACCGATTTCGGCAAGCGCCACCAGGCTGGTGGAGAGAAGAAAAGCTTCCATGTCGTGTAATGAACGTGTACTGAGGATTTCGGGCCTGGCGGCAAATCGCGGTTGTCGCCGCTCCCGCAATGTCCGACGCAAACCAATGAGCGTGCGCTCAGTGCTGATCGATCACGCGAAAGTTCAAGGTCGGAGCGGTGAAATCATCCGGCTGGGCACCGAGGCCGATTTCACCTTCATCGTAAAGCACGCAGCTGTCGCGGCGCAGCATCACCGGCGCGCTGGCGCCGGCAAAGCGTACCCAGCTGCCATTGCTGCTGAAATCGGTCAAGGTGCATTGCCCGCCCAGCCATTCAATCCGGGCATGGCGGCGCGACACCCGGGTATCCTCCACCGCAAAACCGACCCCTTCGCCACGCCCGATCAATACCGGCCCGCCATCGGCATCAAAGCTCAGGACCTGGCCCAGGCTTTCGAGCTCGATGCACTGCAACAAAGGGCGATCATCGAGCAACTGGCCGAGATCGAAGCTGGCAGTCATCGTGGTTTCGGCTGTACGCGCCCAATCGACCCGCCACACTCTGATCGGCTCGGCCTTGCCCTTGATCAGGATCCGATCCAGGCTCTGGCACAATTGCCGTTGCGCGAGCGGCAGACTGGTATAGGTTGCTTCGCCAATCAGGGTTTCTCCACCCTGGGCACGATCACTCAGCCGTGCGGCGACATTGACCGCATCACCATAACAATCGGCACCATGCTCGATGACCACCCCGCGTTCGATCCCGGTCTTGATGCCGGGCAACCTCCCCGGTGGCAAACCCGTCGGTAATTGCTCGAACAGCAGCTCGGGCAGGCGGGTGGCCGCTTCGACAGCGGCCAGACTGCTGTCGAACAGCACCAGCACCCCATCACCGAGATACTTGACCAGCTCGCCACCCGCGAGGGTGAGCGCCTGAGCCAGGGTCTGGGTGCTGCGCGTGACAATGCGCGTGGCGGCAATATTGCCCACGGTTTCATACAGACCGGTACTGCCGGTAAGGTCGGCAAACACGACAGTCTTGAGCGCCTGTTTCACGCGACTCCCTGCACTTGGTGATGAACGCGCCCGCGCACGATTACTGTCCAGCCCTGCTGTTCAATCCGGAAAATGCCACAGATGCTAGCATTATTAAGCCGGCGATCAAACACCGTTCTTGCCTGGGCAGCCATTGCCCCTGCGGCGTCGGCACACGAATTGCAAGCCGAGACATGACAGACCAGGCCTGTCGGCCAGACGGGAGACGAACATTCAATGCGGGTACAGATTGCGCAAGGCCAGGCCAAGCCGGGAGAGCAGCTGGGGATCACCTTCCTCACCTCTTCCGCTGCTCCAGTCATCCCGACCTCCCGACGATCCGTCAGGCAACAGGGCATGATGAAGCGGCAACCGCTCACCCAGACTGGACACAGCGGACAAGGCGGGATCAACCGTCAGCACCACATCAAAAAGCCCCGCGAGGAAACCTTCCAGTGCCTGAACGCGGATACTGTCGCGATCCTGACTCAAGCCCTTGCCAAGGTAGGGGGCAACAAGCATCAGGTGGCTTACCCCTTGTCTGCTCGCCAGGCGCTCGAACAACAGCAGCTCGAGCAGGTACTGCGAATGCGAAGCAGCCCCGACATCAGTGGCATTGGCAAAGTTGCGGTACAGCGCGACCTGACGCGGCAGGACCGGCGGCAGATCGAGGCCGAGTTCGTTTTTGGTCGACGCACAACGGCTGATCTGGGCACGCGCCAAGCCGGCAGCCTGTGCCAACCTTCTCGCCTCCGGGGCTTCATCCTCGAAGTGCAACAGCATCGCTTCCATTCAACCTCCAACGCATTCCGCCTCAAGCCCGTCCGAGCTTAGCCAGCGCAGATGACAAAGGAAAGGGCAAAATGAGCACAAGCGAGAACAATGCCACACCCGGATACCCGTCAGCCGATTAAAGTTCTGCCGTCTTCGTCCGTTAGCAGTTGCAAGCACGCGCACGATGCGCCCCTTTCCCTTTTACGAGGTTCATCGCAATCATGTTCTGGACAAAAAACAAAAAAGCACTCGTAGCTCTCCAGCAGCGTATCAATGAGCAGGACGATGAGCTCCAGTCCTTGCGCAAGCGGCTCGTCGATGCCGAAGCCCTGCACGCACGCTACGAAGCGGAATGTGAAACCATCCGGCTGCGCGAAGAGCTGAACAGCGCCCTGTTCGCCAATCTGCGCACCTACGGTCTCACCATGGGCTCGGTACAGGATTCCTTTTCGGCGCTGGCCTCCGGACTGTCCGCCCAGGAAAATGCCGCAGCCGAGTCAACCCGCGCTGCTGACGACAGCGGACTGGCCATCTCCCGCATTTCCGATCACCTCGCCAGCCTCGCCAGCGAGACCAACCGCACCACCACTTCGGTGCAGCAGCTCGCCACCCGCGCCGAACAGATTGACGGCATCGTCCAGCTGATTCGCGAGATCGCCGACCAGACCAACCTGCTGGCACTCAACGCTGCCATCGAAGCCGCACGCGCCGGCGAGCAGGGACGCGGTTTTGCCGTGGTCGCCGACGAAGTGCGCAAGCTGGCCGAACGCACTGCCGGCGCCACCAACGAAATTTCCACCCTGGTGAGCAATATCCAGGACGAAACCGGCAAGGTCGAAACGGTGATCAACAATCTGTCATCAAAAGCCAGCGAAGCGGCCAATGAAGGCAGTAATGCACGCAACAGCATGGACTCGCTGTGCACGCTCGCCCGCGACATGGCCGACACCATGAAGCTGGCCGCCCTGCGCAGCTTTTCCGAGCTCGCCAAGCTCGACCATCTGGTGTACAAACTCGATGTCTACCAGGCGCTGAGCGGACACAACAAGCTCACTGCCGACAGCCTGTCGACCCACACCAACTGTCGTCTCGGCCTGTGGTACAAAAACGGCGGCCGTCAGTTCGCCCACCTGCCCGGCTACCGCCAGCTCGAAGCGCCGCACGCCCGCGTGCACGAAAGCGGCAAGGAAGCCTTGCGCCAGCTCGCCGCCGGCAACCTGGCTGCCGCCACCACCGCAATCGCCGACATGGAATCCTCCAGCATGCTGGTGCTCGAATACCTCCAGCAGATCGCCGACAGTGCCGGGCACTGACATGCAGGACATCACCCACGTCCTGTTCGACCTTGACGGCACGCTGATCGATTCAGCACCAGCGATCCTCGCCAGCTATCAAGCCGCGTTTGCCGCCGCCGGACTCAGTCCGGCACGGCCGCTTGACACCAGCATCATCGGCCCGCCCCTGCTCGAGACCATTGCCGGCCTCTTCCCCGCAGCATCGGCAGCACAGCATGCGCAGCTCGCAGCGGGCTTCAAGCACAGCTATGACCGTGAAGGTTATCGCCAGACCAGCGCCTATGCCGGCATCGGCGAGATGCTCGAAGCCCTGCGCCGCGCAGGCCTCACCCTCGGCATCGCCACCAACAAACGCCTGCATCCGACCGAACTGATCCTCGAACACCTGGGCTGGCGCCAGCACTTCGCTGCGGTGTACGCACTCGACATGATCTCGCCCGCCCTGCCCAACAAGGCCGCAATGCTGACACACATGCTCGGCAAGGAACAGATTGACCCTGCGTCCGCAGTCTATATCGGTGACCGCGCTGAAGATGGCCAGGCTTCCGACGCCAACCAGTTGGCGTTCATCGCTGCGCGCTGGGGATACGGCAGCCTGTCCGCCACTGCCCTGCAAGCTCACTGGCAGCAAGCCGACACACCGCAAGCCTTGCTCGCCCTGCTGCAGGGCTGACTTGCCGTCATGGCCTGCAATCAAACCTGCCTGGCCCTTGTCTGAGCGCGACTGCTCAGACAAGGAGCGTCTTGCGCTTTTCGTGGCTCGGGGTCGGGGTCGGGGCCATGCCCCGAGCCAGCATCAATGGGAACTCCAGCGTCAGCCTGAGCGCTGCGTCAGCTGCGCTCGCGCACCGACTTGCCTTCCGCCTCGCCCGCCACATACAGATGCCAGCGATTGCCGCCGGCGCGCTTGGCGACATACAACGCCTGATCGGCGTGCGCCTGCAGGCTGGCTGCATCCTCACCATGCTCGGGCCAGAGCGCGATGCCGACCGAAGCCGCCACTTCCGCCTGCCCCTGCGGCAAGACGAAAGGCCGGGCAATCGCCACGCAGATGCGTTCAGCTACCTCTGCGGCATCCTCCACCGTGTTCACCCGGCCGACGACCACGGCGAACTCATCACCTCCCAGTCGCGCCACGGTGTCCGAAGCACGGGTGCAGGCAGTGATGCGCTGCGCGCTTTCAATCAGCAGAGCATCGCCCGCCGGGTGACCGAATGTGTCATTGACCTGCTTGAAGCGATCCAGGTCCATGAACAGCACACCGAAGCGCTCGCCGCTACGATCGGCGCGCGCCAGCACGGCCTTGAGACGATCTTCGAACAAGGCACGGTTGGGCAGGTCGGTGAGCGGATCGTGGTGGGCGCGATACTGCATGCGCAGTTCGGCCTCCTTGCGCACAGTGATGTCGCTCATCACCAGCACATAGGCCGGACGCTCGCCATTCAGGCTGGTGCGCGCCACCGACAGCCACTGCACGTAGGCGTCTCCGCTCTTGCGCCGGTTCCACACTTCACCCTGCCAGCGTCCGCTGCGCGCCAATTCGGTCTGCATGACGGTGAAAAAGTCCTTTTCCTGACGCCCTGAACCGAGCAATTCGAGGCTTTCGCCGCAGACTTCATCCGCTGCATAGCCGGTAATCACCGTGAATGCCGGATTGACCTTCAGCAGGCGCAGGTTACCATCGATCAGCGCCACTCCTTCCCCCGCACTGTCGAAAATCGCCCGGTAGCGCGCTTCGCTCGCTGCAAGCTCGGCATGGCTCTGGCGCAACTCCGCCGTGCGGTGAGCAATCAGCTGCTCCTGCCCCGCATGAATGCGATCGACAATCAGCAGATGACGCAGCACGAGGCGATAAAGATAGTGCAGCAGCCCGGCCACGCCGACAAACACAAGCGCGAAGGCGAATACCAGACGCAGACGCTGCGCATCGCGCAAAGCAAGCAGCGGCGCGGCAGGCATGGTCACTGAAATCCCACCCCGGATATCGCCTTCAAGATAGTTCTGCTCGGCGTGACATTGCAGGCAGGCCGTCCCCACCCGCAGCGGCGCCATGAAACGGTACACCGGCACCCCGTCCGCCTCGACCAGCTCAAGCCGTTCCGGATTGCCGGTCTCGAAACTGTCCAGCGCCGCACGCTCCCAGGGATCAGCGGCATTTTCCGGGCGCAAGGGGCGCAAGCTGGTGATGTGCAGCTTCACCCCTTCGCCATAGCCGGCGAGCTCGGCAATCTGGCGGGTCATGAACGCCGGATTGACCAGCGTCAGCTGGCCGCCTTCACCATCAGGCAGATCCCGGCGCGGATGATGGAGATACGGATTGGGTTGCATCTCGTCTGTCACTGGCACATACACGCCACCATGACGGGCATTCCACTCACGCGTGGTCTGGATCAGACTGAACAGCGAGTAGCCGCGCTCACGCGCAATCGCCAGCGTGCCGCGCTCGACCCGCAACCACTCATCCGCCAGCAGCGCGCCGAGCACCAGCGCAGCGCCGATCCAGATCAGCAGCGGCAAGCCACGCTCCAGCCAGCCTGGTCGGCGCAGGGCGGCGAGCGAAACAGGGGGCGGAGCCGACGTACTCATTCCTGCATTGTAATGGGCTGCCCCGAAGCTGCCAGTGTTGCAGCCTCCAGCAGTTCGTCGCCGGCATCCTCGCCGATGAAACCGCCACTCTGCCGTGCCCACAAGCGGGCATACAGGCCACCCAGCGCCAGCAGCGAAGCATGGTCGCCTTCTTCGACGATCCGCCCTTCGTCCATCACCACCAGACGATCCATCGCCGCAATCGTCGACAGTCGGTGGGCAATGGCAATCACCGTCTTGCCTTCCATCAACCGGTAGAGGCTGTCCTGAATCACCGCTTCGACTTCCGAATCGAGCGCGCTGGTGGCCTCATCAAGCAGCAGGATCGGCGCATCCTTGAGCATCACTCGCGCGATGGCGATGCGCTGGCGCTGACCGCCGGAGAGCTTCACCCCGCGCTCGCCGACATGGGCATCATAGCCACGGCGACCGGCGGCATCGCTCAGTTCGAGAATGAAATCATGCGCTTCGGCACGCTCCGCCGCTTCGCGCAATTCATCTTCACCCGCCTGCGGCCGGCCATAGAGGATGTTGTCACGCACCGAACGGTGCAGCAGGGAAGTGTCCTGGGTCACCATGCCGATCTGCGCCCGCAAACTGTCCTGACGGACCAGCGCAATGTCATCGCCATCGATCAGCACCCGCCCCTGCGCCGGGTCATGAAAACGCAGCAGCAGACCGAGCAGGGTGGACTTGCCCGCTCCGGAACGGCCGACCAGGCCGATTTTCTCACCGGGACGGATGTGCAGATCGAGACCATCGATCACCTGCCGCGCCTGCGGCCCCTGTTCGCCATAGGCAAAGCTGAGCTGCTCAAAACGGATTTCACCGCGACTGACCTGCAAGACATGCGCCTGCGGGTGATCGAGCACTTCCTGCGGCCGCGACAAAGTATTGATCCCATCCTGCACTGTGCCGACGTGCTCGAACAGCATCGCCATTTCCCACATGATCCAGTGCGCCATGCCATTGAGGCGCAGTGCCATCGCGGTGGCTGCCGCGACCGCGCCGACCCCCACTTGTCCCTGAGTCCACAACAGCAGCGCCACACCGGCGGTCGACAGGATGAGCAGCATCGACAGCGTGTGATTGACGATCTCGATCCCGCTCACCAGCCGCATCTGGGCATGGACGCTGTGCATGAATTCTTCCATCGCACTGCGCGCATAAGCCGCCTCGCGGCCGGCATGGGAGAACAGCTTCACCGTTGCGATATTGGTGTAAGCATCGGTGATGCGTCCGGTCATCAGCGAACGCGCATCAGCCTGCTGCTGCGACACCCGCGCCAAGCGGGGCACGAAAAACCGCAACGACAGCAGATACAGCGAAATCCAGCCGGCGAACGGCAGCAACAGCCAGGCATCGAAACCGGCCACCACCACACTCAGGGTGATGAAGTAGATCAGCACGAACACCAGGATGTCGCTGACGATCAGACAGGTATCGCGCACCGCCAGCGCGCTCTGCATCACTTTCGCCGCCACTCGCCCGGCGAATTCGTCCTGGAAGAAACTCATGCTCTGCGCCAGCATCAGATTGTGGAACTTCCAGCGCAAGCGCATCGGGAAATTGCCCGCCAGCGCCTGATGCTTGAGCATGGTCTGTAGCGCCACCAGCGCAATGCTGCCGAGCACCACCGCCGCCAGCAGCAGCAAAGTCCCCCCTTCCTCGACCCACAACCGCGCCGGCTCGACCGCCGCCAGCCAATCCACCACCTTGCCGAGCATGGCAAACAACAGCGCTTCAAAAGCACCGATGGTCGCCGTACACAGCATCATCGCCAGGATGAACGGACGCAGGCCTTCAGTACCGGCCCACAAGAAGGCAAGAAACGCCTTCGGTGCCGGCTTGCTCTCAAGCTCGGGATAAGGATTGACGCGGCGCTCGAACCAGGAAAACAACAAGACGGACTCCAATAAAAAACCCGCGCCAAGGCGGGGTTCCATTCTACGCCAGCGGGGAGCGTAACCAGGCATCAGCGGACCATCAGTGCAGGGCAGTCGCATGAATGCCGCTGTGGTTTGTTTGTGCAAAATAGATGCTGCTTGCTCCTTGCCTGAGCATGACTGATCCAGCAAGGAAGGACTGGCGATTTCTTGTGGGCTCGTTGCAGCACCTCCGCCTGCAAGCCGGGGCATGGCCCCGGCACCACAAGAGAAGCACCGACGTGACGCCGCTTTGTCTGCAGGGCGGGTGGCCACAATGGCAATGTACGTGTAGGGGCGGGTTTGAAACCCGCCCCTACGAAACCTTCGGACATCGAATTCAAAAACTGAATGGATGTCCCGCAAGAGCGTGGCAAGAGCGTGCCCTCTATGGGTGGAGCTACGTGGGCAGGCCGCCGGAACCGGCACCTTCGGGGTCACAGGCGAATCGGTATGTGTTTGACGCCGGGAAGACTCATCTACTACACTTGTGGCAAACTGCCACAGGAGAAGCGGCCATGAGTATTTCAATTCGAATTGATGACGCCCTGTACGAAACCGCGAAGGTTCGCGCCAAGGCAGAGATGCGCTCGATCCCCCAACAAGTGGCCTACTGGGCCAAGGTGGGTCGTGCCGCACTTGACAACCCCGATCTGCCGATTGAATTTGTGCGCGACACACTACAAGCGATGGAGGAAGAGTCCGAGCCCTTCGAATTGCCCGACGCATGACCATCACGCTGCAGCAGCGCCCGGCGTTCAAGCGGGCCTACAAAAAACTGCACACCAATCAGCGGGGCGCTGTTCACAC
>JAVEVA010000145.1:0-3612 GCA_034005275.1 Thauera sp.
CTGCGCCGCCTGTTCAGCTTCAGCATGCGCGAAGCGATGGAACTGCGCCGCGATCCGTTTCGCCTCACCCTCGCCCTGCTCGGCACCGTGATTCTCATGCTGGTGATGGGTTTCGGCATCACCACCGATGTGGAAAACCTCAACTACGCCGTGCTCGATCTCGATCGCAGCATGGCGAGTGAAAGCTACACGCTCAATATCGCCGGCTCGCGCTATTTCAGCGAGCAGGCGCCGCTGCAAAGTCATGCGGATATCGACCGCCGCCTGGTCAGTGGCGAACTGGCGATGGCGCTGGAAATTCCGCCCGGTTTCGGCCGTGACCTCGCTCGTGGCCAGGTGCCGCAAATCGGCGTCTGGCTCGATGGCGCGATGCCGGCGCGTGCCGAAATCGCTCGTGCCTACGTGCTCGGCGTGCATGCGCAGACGCTCAGCGAAGCAGTCACTGCCGCCACCGGCAACAGCCCTCAGCAAGCGGCCGATTTCGCCGTGCGCTACCGCTACAACCCCGAGATGCGCAGCCTGATTGCGATGGTGCCGGCGGTGATCCCGATGCTGCTGGTGTTCATTCCGGCGATGCTCACGGCCCTTGGCGTGGTGCGCGAAAAAGAGCTCGGTTCCATCCTCAACGTCTATACCACACCGGTCAACAAGCTCGAATTCCTGCTCGGCAAGCAGCTGCCCTACATCGCGCTGTCGATGTTCAATTGCGTGCTGATGTTCGTGCTCGCCCTCATCCTGTTCAAAGTGCCGTTCACCGGCAGCCTGCTCACCTTCTTTTTCGGTGCGCTGATCTACGTCACCGCCACCACCGGCCTCGGTCTGCTGATGTCCACCCTCACCAACAGTCAGGTGGCGGCGATTGCCGGCACCTCGATCGGCACTTTGCTGCCAGCGATCCAGTTCTCCGGCATGCTGGATCCGGTGAGCTCACTGGAAGGCTTTGGCGCGGTGGTTGGTGCCGCCTATCCGACCACCCATTTCCTGACCATCAGCCGCGGCAGTTTTGCCAAGGCGCTCGACTTCGCCGATCTCGGCAGCGCCTTCCTGCCTCTTCTGCTCGCCATCCCGGTGCTGACCCTGCTCTCGGCACTGCTGCTGCAGAAGCAGGCACGCTGATGACCTCCCGGATGAAATCGATGACTGCATCCACCGACTCCTCCCTGAGCCGCCATCTGCACAATATCTGGAACCTTGGCATCAAGGAATTTCACAGTCTGCTGGGTGACTGGACCTTGCTGTTCCTGATCGCCTTCATGTTCAGCCTGTCGATCTATGCTGACGCCCGCGCCAAGCCGGAAAGCCTGCAGCGCGCTTCGATCGCCATTGTCGACGAAGACCAGTCGCAGCTATCCACCCGCCTGGTCGCCGCCCTGCAGCCACCGCAGTTCATCACCCCCGAGTTGATCGATCTGGCTGAAATCGATCCGACGATGGACGTCGGTCGCTACACTTTCGTGCTCGACATTCCGCCCAACTTCCAGCGCGACGTCATCGCTGGACGCAGCCCCAGCCTGCAGCTCAATGTCGATGCCACGCGCCAGGCCCAGGCCCAGACCGGCACCGGCTACATCCAGAATATTCTCAGCGGTGAAGTCAACGCTTTCGTCCAGCGTTTTCGCAGCACCCCGGCACAGCCGGTGGAAGTTGTCGAACGCGCGCTGTTCAATCCCAATCTCAACCAGAGCTGGTTTGCCGCAGTCACCGCAGTGATCAACAACATCACCATGCTCGGCATCCTGCTCACGGGCGCAGCTCTCATCCGCGAGCGCGAACACGGCACCATCGAGCATTTGCTGGTGATGCCGGTCACTCCGTTCGAGATCATGCTCTCCAAAGTGTGGGCAATGGGCGTGGTGGTCTTGCTCGCCTCCAGCTTTTCCCTGCAAGTGGTGGTGAAAGGCGTGCTGGGCGTGGTGGTGCCCGGCTCCGCAGTGCTGTTCGGTCTGGCGACGCTGATCTATCTGTTCGCCGCCGCGTCGATCGGTATTTTCATGGCCACCCTGGCGCGCAACATGCCGCAGTTCGGCCTGATGAGCATCATCGTCCTGCTGCCGCTGCAAATCCTCTCCGGCGCCCTCACTCCGCGTGAAAGCATGCCCGAACTGATCCAATGGCTGATGTCGCTCACCCCCACCACTCACTACGTCAGCCTTGCCCAGGGCATCCTGTTCCGCGGCGCCGGCTTCGAGGTGGTGTGGCCGCCTTTCCTCGCCATGTTGCTGGTTGGCAGCGTCTTTTTCTACCTCGCTCACCAGCGTCTGCGCAACACCATCGGCCAGATGCAGAGCTGAACAGCAAAACTGCCGTTCTGGCGCTGAAACCGGGCGACAAGCTTCAAACTGACACCTGACGCAGTTTCAACCCAGCAAAACCAGCGCCCACACCAGCACAGCATTGAGCAAGGCAAGCAACACGGCCGCGCTGCCGATATCTTTTGCCCGCCCGGCGAGCGGATGTTGTTCCAGCGAGATGCGATCGACCACAGCCTCCAGCGCCGAATTGATCAGCTCGACAATCAGCACCAGCACTACGCTCGCCACCAGCAAGGCACGCTCAATCCCGCTCCCGCCCCACCACAAGGCAAGCGGAATCAGCACCAGGGCAAGACAGACCTCCTGACGGAAAGCCGCCTCATTCTGCCAGCTCGCCCGCAGTCCGGCACGCGAATACTGCAAGGCATTCCACAAGCGCAGCCAACCGCTGCGCCCCTTGAACGGACTTTCCATCACAGCTCTTTCCAGATCATTGCACTCGGGGCACGATGATGGCACGGAAAGGAGCGAGCACACCAGCGGCAACCTGGCGCAACAACGCGCGCCAGCTTCCGCCCCTTCGGTTCTCCTCAGCAACGCAGCGACGACACCATCTGGCGCGTGCGCCTGAACCTGCCCGACGGGCAACAGGAGCGGCTCCATCAACAGCTGGAGCAGCCTGAGCTTGTGCAGCTGGAAAACTGGAGCGACCCTGGCACGGCACTCAGCCGACGCCACTACTCCGAGCCACGGCCCCAACACTCATGACAATCGCTTTTTGCCGCTCAAACTTTGATGATGGTGTCGCTGTAACGCCCCACCTGTGCGTCATGCGTGATCAGATGCATCGGCTCGACAAGCGCCTGCGCGACAAGGATACGGTCAAAGGGATCGTGGTGATGAGCGGCGAGATCAGCGACCGCGACCGCATGTTCGGCAGTGATTTCCAGCAAGCTGTAGCCAGATTCATGGAAGTAGCGCAACGCATCGGCACTGGAAACCGGCATCTCCCCGCGACCCAGTGCATGCTTGATGGAAATTTCCCACACGCTCGCGGCGCTCACCCACACTCTGGTGTTCGGCGACAGGATCAGCTTTCGCGCCTGTGACGGCAATTTCGGGCTGTCAGTGATCGCCCACAGGGCAATATGGGTATCGAGCAGCAGATTCAAAGCTCTACCTCCCCCAGGAAGAGCCGGGCCACTTCTTCGTTACCGGCATCAATGTTGTCCGGCACCTCGAACTTGCCTTTGGCTACCCCAATACGCTGACCGGCCGATGTTCCCTCCAGCGGCACCAGTCTGGCTGCGGGACGACCATTGCGGGCGATGATGATTTCGCGCTCCTGCCCCTGTTCAAT
>JAVEVA010000007.1:0-57793 GCA_034005275.1 Thauera sp.
GTCTATTCAATTCAGGATTTGCACGCGGAACTCGCAACCAAGGCATGAACAAGACTCCTCTTACCGTCCATGGCGCAGAACTGCTGCGCGCCGAGCTCCATCGTCTCAAGACGGTGGAGCGTCCCAGCGTGATTGCGGCGATTGCGGAAGCGCGCTCGCACGGCGACTTGTCGGAAAATGCCGAATACGATGCCGCCAAGGAGCGTCAGGGCTTCATCGAAGGTCGCATCATGGAAGTGGAAGGCAAGCTGGGCAGCGCCCAGATCATTGACCCGAAGCTGCTTGATGCCGATGGCCGTTGCGTGTTTGCGTCAACCGTCGAGCTCGAGGACCAGGACAGCGGTCAGGTAGTGTGCTACCAGATCGTTGGCGAGGATGAGGCGGACATCAAGGCGGGCAAGATCTCGGTCAGCTCGCCGATTGCACGTGCTCTGATCGGAAAATATGCCGGCGATATCGCTGAAGTGCAGGCGCCGGGCGGAGTTCGCGAATACGAGATTCTTGACGTCCGTTACGAGTAAACGGCAGATCAGGGCTGCCGTCAGGGTTGCCTGTGGCCCTGATGCGGCCCTGATCTTGCTGTGGTGTCGGCTCAGCGCCCGCGTGCAGCAGGGCGGCCGATGGCTGAACGCCCTGGAGGCGTGCGGCCTGCGCTGCGGCCCGGATTGCGGGGACCGCTGCTGGCTTGCGCCAGTGCGGCGCGGCGGGCGGCAGCAGCAAAAGCGGCCGCCGATTTGGCGGTCGATGCGCGCGGCGCCGGCTTGGGGGCGGCCCTGGGCTGGTCAGCGGCGGTGCGGTCAGTATCTTCGGCCCGGCGTTGGCGCCAGATGACGAGGATGTTGCCGATGTGCTGGACTGCGGCCGCATCCAGACGGGTGCACAGTTCCGCCAGCAGTGCGGGTTGTTGTTCCCGTTCGACACCTTGCAGCTTGACCTTGAGCAGTTCATGCGCCTGCAGCGAACGGTCGATTTCGGCGAGTACGGCTTCGCTGAGGCCCTTGCCGGCAACAGTGACGATGGGTTTGAGATGGTGGGCACGGGCGCGCAATTCGCGCTGCTGTGCCGGACTGAGCACGGACATGAGTATTCTCGACCTGGGTGAAGCGATAAAACGGCGATTCTACTCTCAATGGCGGGCCGGCGGCGGTGCCGGTGCGGCAGGCAGGCATTCAAGGAAAATATTGGCGTGAAGAAGAACAAGAGCAGCCGGGCCTGGGTTCATGCCCATCTCAATGATCCTTATGTGCAGCGCGCCCAGGCCGATGGCTATCGTGCGCGAGCAGCTTACAAGCTGCTCGAGATTGATGAACGCGATCAGCTGCTCAAGCCGGGAGCGGTGGTGGTCGATCTGGGCTCCACGCCAGGCTCCTGGTCACAGGTGGCGGTGCGCCGCTGCGGTCCGCAGGCGAGGCTGCTGGCACTCGACATCCTGCCGATGGAGGCGATCGCCGGCGTGGAGTTCATCGAAGGCGATTTCACTACCGACGAAGTGCTGACCAGGCTTGAAAACAGCCTCGGCGGCGCCAGGGTTGACCTTGTAATGTCGGACATGGCCCCCAATCTGTCGGGAGTGGCAACGGTGGATCAGGCGCGTTCCATTCATTTGTGCGAACTGGCGCTTGATTTTGCCATCCAGCACCTCAAGCCTGAAGGGCAGTTCGTGGTGAAGGTTTTTCAGGGCGAAGGTTTTGCCGATTTTCGCCGTCAGATGGAACAGGCGTTTGCCAGTGTTCAGGTGCGCAAGCCGAAAGCGTCGCGCGATCGCAGTGCCGAAGTCTATCTGCTCGGCCGCAGGCTGCGCTGACGCGAAGACGGTGAAACCTGTCACGGAAATGCCTCATTGCCTTGTTCAATGAGCAGTATTGGTTTGCCCGCAGGAACCTTAGCTACTAGAATCAGTCAGCTGCATACACGGCCGCAAGGCTTTTGAGGATCAGGACCTTGAACAATCTATTCAAAAATCTGGCGATCTGGATGGTGATCGGCATCGTGCTGATGACCGTCTTCAACCAGTTCAATACCCGGCAGGGCGTTCCCAATACCATGGAATATTCGCAATTCCTGGAAGAGGCGAAGGCCGGGCGGATTTCGCGTGCCACCGTTGATGGGCGGGTGCTGCGTGCCACCACCCAGGAAGGACGAACGATCACCGTATATACCCCCGGGGTGCAGGACATCTGGATGGTGTCCGACCTGATGCGTTATGGCGTGCAGGTCAACGCCACCAAGCCGGACGAGGAACAGTCCTTCCTGGCGAGCATCTTCATCTCGTGGTTCCCGATGCTGTTGCTGATCGGGGTGTGGATCTTCTTCATGCGCCAGATGCAGGGTGGTGGCAAAGGTGGTGCCTTCTCGTTTGGCAAGAGCAAGGCACGCATGCTTGATGACTCGGCCAACACCGTCACCTTTGCCGACGTCGCCGGCTGCGACGAAGCCAAGGAGGAAGTGGCCGAACTGGTCGAGTTCCTGCGCGATCCGTCACGTTTCCAGAAGCTGGGTGGCCGCATTCCCAAAGGTGTGTTGATGGTCGGTTCGCCCGGCACCGGCAAGACCTTGCTGGCGAAGGCGATCGCCGGTGAAGCCAAAGTGCCCTTCTTCTCGATCTCGGGTTCGGACTTCGTCGAAATGTTTGTCGGCGTTGGTGCGGCGCGGGTGCGCGACATGTTCGAGCAGGCGAAGAAGCAGGCGCCGTGCATCATCTTCATCGACGAAATCGATGCGGTCGGCCGCCAGCGTGGCGCCGGCCTTGGTGGTGGCAACGACGAGCGCGAGCAGACGCTCAACCAGTTGCTGGTCGAGATGGACGGCTTCGAAGGCCAGACCAGCGTGATCGTCATCGCCGCCACCAACCGTCCGGACGTGCTCGATCCGGCGCTGCTGCGCCCGGGCCGCTTTGACCGTCAGGTGGTGGTGGCCTTGCCCGATATCCGTGGCCGCGAGCAGATCCTCAAGGTGCACATGCGCAAGGTGCCGATTGCACCCGACGTCGATGCCCAGGTGCTGGCGCGCGGCACCCCGGGTTTTGCCGGCGCCGACCTCGCCAACCTGGTCAATGAAGCAGCCTTGTTTGCTGCCCGTGGCAACAAGCGCCTGGTCGATATGGACGACTTCGAGCGCGCCAAGGACAAGATCATGATGGGTGCCGAGCGCCGCTCGGTGGTGATGCCGGAAGAGGAGCGCCGCAACACCGCGTATCACGAGTCCGGTCACGCGGTGGTTGCCCGTCTGCTCGACAAGACCGACCCGGTGCACAAGGTCACCATCATCCCGCGTGGCCGTGCGCTGGGGGTGACCATGCAGTTGCCGACCGAAGATCGCTACAGCCAGGATCGTGAGCGCCTGCTGCAGACGCTTGCCGTGCTGTTCGGGGGCCGTATTGCCGAAGAGATCTTCATGAAGCAGATGACCACCGGTGCTTCCAATGACTTTGCCCGTGCTACCGATCTGGCGCGGCGCATGGTGACGCAGTGGGGGATGTCCGACACCCTCGGGCCGATGGTCTATGGCGAGGAAGAAGGCGAAATTTTCCTCGGTCGCCAGGTGACCACCCATCGCAATGTGTCGGAAGCGACCATGCAGCAGGTCGATGCCGAAGTGCGGCGCATCATCGATGAGCAGTACGCACTGGCTCGCCGCTTGCTGGAGGAAAACCGCGACAAGGTTGAGGCGATGACCCAGGCGCTGCTCGAATGGGAGACGATTGACGCCGAGCAGGTCAATGACATCATGGCCGGTCGGCCACCGCGTGAGCCGAAGCCAGTGGCCAGTCCGTCGCCACGGCCGCCCACCGACGATGCGCCTGGCGCTGCACCGAATGCGCCGGCGCCGGCCGCCTGATCGGCTGTCAGCCTTGGTTTGATTGATCGGAACGGGCCGTCGCGAGACGGCCCGTTGTCGTTGCAGCGGGCCGGCGCGGCTCGCCAGCAGCCGAAATGAGGAGAATTGGATTGAAACTGCTGCAATGCGGTCGCTTTGAGCTGGACTTGTCGACGCCGCGCATCATGGCGATCATCAACTTGACGACCGACTCTTTTTCCGGCGATGGCCGTGGTGCCGACATTGCCGCAGCACTCGACCATGCCGAGCAGGCGATCGAGGCCGGCGCCGAACTGCTCGACATCGGTGCCGAATCGACCCGGCCGGGAGCCGAGCCGGCGAGTGAAGAACAGGAAGGCGAGCGCATCGAAGCTTTCCTGCAGGTGGCCGCAGCCTGGCAGCTGCCGATCTCGGTCGACACCATGAAGCCGGCAGTGATGCGGCGCGCGCTGGCGGCCGGTGCCGACATGATCAACGACATCAATGGCTTTCGCTCGCCAGGAGCGATCGAGGCGGTCGCCAACAGCCAGGCGGCCCTGTGCGTGATGCACATGCAGGGCGAACCGCGCACCATGCAGCTCAAGCCGCATTATCAGGATGTGTGTGCAGCAGTGCAGGCTTTTTTCGCCGACCGTGTGGCCGCGCTGGATGCGGCCGGAGTCGGACGTGAGCGCATCGTGCTTGACCCCGGTTTCGGCTTTGGCAAGCTGGTGGGGCATAATTTCAGTCTGTTGCGCGAGTTCAGCCGGCTGAGCGTTGATGAGCTGCCGATGCTGGCCGGGCTGTCGCGCAAATCGATGCTCGGTGCGGTGACCGGGCGCGAAGTGCGCGCTCGTCTGCCGGCCAGTCTGGCGGCGGCGCTGATTGCCGTTCAGCGTGGTGCGGCGATTGTCCGTGTGCATGATGTGGCCGCCACCCGCGATGTATTGCAGGTCTGGCAAGCGCTTGAGGCGTGCTGATGCGATAATCGCAGCTTTGTTGCCTGGGAAGTGAGCATGGGACGCAAGTATTTTGGTACGGACGGCGTGCGCGGCAAGGTTGGCCAAGTACCCATTACGCCCGAATTCGTCATGAAACTTGGCTACGCTGCGGGTCTGGTGCTCGCCGCGCGCGAGAAGCTGCACATCGGCGAGCATCCGGCAGTGCTGATCGGCAAGGATACGCGCATCTCCGGCTACATGCTTGAAGCCGCCCTGCAGGCGGGTTTTGCTGCCGCAGGCGTGGACGTGATGCTGGCCGGACCGATTCCGACCCCGGCGGTAGCTTATCTGACCCGCGCCCTGCGCTTGCAGGCCGGGGTGGTGATCTCGGCCTCGCACAATCCTTATTACGATAACGGCATCAAGTTCTTTGCTGCGGATGGCAGCAAGCTGCCGGATGCGGTTGAAGCGGAAATCGAAGCCCAGCTGGACCGGCCGATTGCCTGTGTCGATTCGATCCGCCTCGGGCGTGCGCGCCGCATCACTGACGCTGCCGGTCGCTACATCGAATTCTGCAAGAGCACTTTCCCCAATGAGTTCGACCTGCGCGGCATGCGCATTGCGGTTGATTGCGCCCATGGCGCGGCCTACCAGATTGCGCCCAGCGTGCTGCACGAGCTGGGCGCCGAGGTGATGCCGGTGGCGGTCAAGCCCGATGGGCTGAACATCAATGATGGGGTCGGTGCCACCCGGCCGGAAAGCCTGCGCCAGGCGGTGCTCACCCACCGCGCCGATCTGGGCATTGCGCTCGATGGCGATGCCGACCGGCTGATCATGGTTGATCAGCGTGGCGAAATTTACGACGGCGACAAGCTGATCTACGTCATCGCCCGCGATCGCCATACCCGTGCGCAATTGCCCGGAGTGGTGGGTACCCTGATGAGCAATCTCGGTTTTGAGCATGCCATTCGTCGTATGGGGGTGGAATTCGACCGTGCCAAGGTCGGTGACCGTTACGTGCTCGAACTCTTGCAACAGCACGGCTGGGCGTTGGGTGGAGAAAACTCCGGTCATGTGCTGTGTCTGGATTGTCACAGCACCGGCGATGGCATCATTTCGGCCTTGCAGGTGCTGGCGGCACTCAAGCGCCGTGGCGAAGATCTGGCGACCGCATGCGCCGATCTGCAGTTCTATCCGCAGCGTCTGATCAATGTCGGCCTGCCTCCCGGTTTTGACTGGGCGGCGGACGAGGGCATCCGCCAGACCAGACTGGCTGCCGAGCAGGCACTGGGCGAACGAGGACGGGTATTGTTGCGCGCCTCCGGCACCGAGCCGCTGCTGCGGGTGATGGTCGAAGGTGTGGACAAGCAGCAGGTCGATACCCTGGCCCGCGAGATTGCCGACGCTGTCCAGCACGCAGTCGGAGTGTGAGCCAGTTTCATGTCCGTCACCGCCCTTGTCGGTGCATCTGTTCTATAATCCACCGGTTTAGCTAAGTCCTGGCCTGCTGTCGATAGAATGAACAAGCTTGTCGTTGGTAACTGGAAGATGAATGGCCGCCTCGCTGCCAATGAGGCCCTGCTTGCCGGACTGGTGCCGGTTGCAGGGCTCGAAGTGGTGCTGTGCCCGCCTTTCCCCTATCTTGCGCAGCTCGCGCAGCGTGCGGGAGGGGTCGGGCTGGGTGCGCAGAATCTGAGCGCCTTCGATGATGGTGCCTGTACCGGCGAAGTGAGCGCCGGCATGCTGGCCGATCTGGGCTGCAGCCATGTCATCATCGGTCATTCCGAGCGGCGCGCGCTGTTTGCCGAGTCCGATGCCGACGTGGCGGCCAAGATGGCCAGGGCGGTTGCTGCCGGTCTGCGGCCGATTGTCTGCATCGGTGAAAGTCTTGTCGAGCGCGATGCGGGTCTGGTGTTCGAGGTCGTTGGCCGTCAGCTGGCGGCGCTTGAATCGCTGCTGCCGACGCTGGCCGCCGATCAGTTCGTGCTGGCTTACGAGCCGGTGTGGGCGATCGGCAGTGGTCGAGCGGCGAGTGCCGAACAGGTGGCCGAAGTGCATGATTTCATCCGCGCCTGGCTGCTGGAGCGCAAGCCGGCCTTTGTCACAGTGCGGATCCTGTATGGCGGCAGCGTCAAGCCGGAAAATGCTGCCGCGTTGTTTGCACTGGACAATGTCGATGGCGGTCTGATCGGTGGCGCAGCGCTGGATGCCGCCGCATTCATGGCCATCTGCCGCCAGGCAGCGGGCTGATTTTTTCAAACAACGGAATGGTCTGTAAGGAATGTGATGGGGAATTATCTTTTTTCGATCGTGCTGACGGTTCATGTGCTGGTCGGGCTGGGCGTCATCGGTCTGGTGCTGGTGCAGCACGGCAAGGGCGCTGACATGGGGGCCGCCTTCGGCGGCGGGGCGTCGGGCAGTCTGTTCGGCTCGTCCGGTTCGGCGAACTTCCTCAGCCGCACCACGGCAGTGCTGGCAACGACCTTCTTCATTACCAGCCTCGCCTTGAGCTATCTGGCCAGCCAGCGTCCGGCGGCGCCGACCAGCGTGATGGAAGGGGTTGCAGCGCCGGCGCCGGCTGCAATCGAAGTGCCGGCCGATGATTCGAAGGCGCGGGCGATTCCCGAATAAAATCTGCGAAATGTTTTGCGTTCCGTGAAAAAGGACGTATAATTCACTGGCTTTGAAACGAAGTGCCGACGTGGTGGAATTGGTAGACACGCTATCTTGAGGGGGTAGTGGCGAAAGCTGTATGAGTTCGAGTCTCATCGTCGGCACCATCGAATGAAAGCGCCCGCATATGCGGGCGTTTCTTTATCAGGCACCTAAAAAATAAAGGCGGTGATATGATCATCTGCCAATCTTGCTAGGGGGTTTTGAGCATGCTGGAAAATTATTTTCCTGTCCTGATGTTCATGCTCGTCGGGCTGGCAGTGGGTGTGATCCCAATGCTGCTGGGGCGTATTCTCGGGCCTCACAAGCCTGATGCGGAAAAACTCTCCCCATACGAATGCGGTTTCGAGGCGTTTGAAGACGCCCGCATGAAGTTCGACGTCCGCTTCTATCTGATTGCCATCCTGTTCATTCTTTTCGACCTGGAAATCGCCTTCCTCTTTCCGTGGGCGACGGTTTTCCAGGAGTTCATCGCTGCGGGCGAGCATGTGCTGTTCGTGTTTGGTTCGGTGATGGTCTTCCTGGCGGTGCTGGTGATCGGCTACATCGTCGAATGGAAGAATGGCGCGCTCGACTGGGAGTAAAGCATGAGCATTGAAGGGGTGTTGCGCGAGGGTTTCATCACCACCTCGCTGGATGCGGTGATCAACTGGACGCGAACCGGTTCGCTGTGGCCGATGACTTTCGGGCTGGCCTGCTGTGCGGTGGAGATGATTCATGCGGGCGCTGCCCGTTATGACCTCGACCGCTTTGGCGTGATTTTTCGTCCCAGTCCCCGTCATTCCGACCTGATGATCGTGGCCGGTACGCTGTGCAACAAGATGGCGCCGGCCTTGCGCAAAGTCTATGACCAGATGCCCGAGCCGCGCTGGGTGATCTCGATGGGTTCCTGTGCCAATGGCGGGGGCTATTACCACTATTCCTATTCCGTGGTGCGAGGCTGTGACCGCATTGTTCCGGTCGACATCTATGTGCCAGGCTGTCCACCGACGCCTGAAGCCTTGCTGTACGGGATTCTCCAGCTGCAGAACAAGATCAAGCGCACCAATACCATTGCGCGCTGACAGGTGGTCCTGATATGAGTGCAAAGCTTGAGCGCCTGAGTCAGACTCTGCGCGATATTTTTGGCGAGACCCTGCAGTCGCTCGTCCTCGATCGTGGTGAAGTGACCATCGAGGTCGCGGCTGCGGATTATCTGCGTGTCGCCCGTGAGTTGCGTGACCACGCCAGCCTCCATTTCGAGCAGCTGATCGATCTGTCCGGCATCGATTACTCCACCTGGGGCAATGAGCTGCGGGAAAGCCGCCGTTTTGCCTCGGCGGCGCATCTGCTGTCCATTCGGCACAACTGGCGTTTGCGGCTGCGAGTGTTTGTCGAGGATGACGATTTTCCGGTGCTCGATTCGCTGGTTGGTCTGTGGTTGAGTGCCAACTGGTATGAGCGCGAGTCGTTCGATCTGTATGGCATCATGTATGCCGGACACCCCGACCTGCGCCGCATCCTCACCGATTACGGCTTTGTCGGACACCCTTTCCGCAAGGATTTCCCCATCTCCGGTTATGTCGAAATGCGTTACGACGCCGAGCAGGGCAGGGTGGTCTATCAGCCGGTGAGTATCGAGCCACGGGAAAATACACCGCGTATCGTGCGCGAAGAACACTACGGGGACGTCGGCCATGGCTGAAATCCGCAACTACACCATCAACTTCGGTCCTCAGCACCCTTCGGCACACGGTGTACTGCGACTGGTGCTTGAGCTCAATGGCGAAGAAGTGGTGCGCGCCGATCCGCACATCGGCCTGCTGCATCGTGCGACCGAAAAGCTCGCCGAAACTCGTACCTGGGTGCAGTCGGTGCCTTACATGGACCGTCTCGACTATGTGTCGATGATGTGCAATGAACATGCTTACTGCATGGCGATCGAGCGTCTGCTTGGCATTGATGTGCCGCTGCGGGCGCAGTACATCCGTGTGATGTTCGACGAGATCACCCGCATCCTCAATCACCTGCTCAACATCGGTACCCATGGTCTCGATATCGGCGCGATGACGATGGTGTTGTACACCTTCCGTGAGCGCGAAGACCTCATGGACGTGTATGAGGCGGTGTCGGGGGCGCGCATGCATGCGGCCTACTACCGTCCGGGTGGCGTCTATCGCGATCTGCCGGACCGCATGCCGCAGTACCAGGTCAACAAGTTCAAGAACGAGAAGACGGTACGTGACCTCAACGCCGCGCGTGAAGGTTCGATGCTCGATTTCATCGAGGATTTCACCAATCGTTTCCCCGGCTTCTGCGATGAATACGAAACGCTGCTCACCGATAACCGCATCTGGAAGCAGCGGACAGTCGGCATTGGCGTGGTTTCGCCGGAACAGGCGCTGACCTGGGGCTTTACCGGTCCGATGCTGCGTGGTTCGGGCATTGCCTGGGATCTGCGCAAGAAGCAGCCTTACGAAGTCTATGACCGCATGGATTTCGACGTGCCGATCGGCAAGAATGGCGACTGCTATGACCGCTATCTGTGCCGAATGGAAGAGATGCGCCAGTCGAACCGGATCATCAAGCAGTGTGTCGACTGGCTGCGGCAGAATCCGGGGCCGGTGATTACCGACAACTACAAGGTTGCACCGCCGCCGCGGGAAAGCATGAAAGCCAACATGGAAGAGCTGATTCACCATTTCAAGCTCTTTACCGAAGGCATGCATGTTCCGGCCGGCGAAGTCTATGCTGCAGTCGAGCACCCCAAGGGCGAATTCGGCGTCTGGGCGGTATCGGATGGCGCCAACAAGCCTTACCGGCTCAAGTTGCGTGCGCCCGGCTTCGCCCACCTCGCTGCGATGGACGAGGTGTCAAAAGGACACATGATCGCCGACGTGGTGGCCATCATCGGTACCATGGACGTCGTTTTTGGTGAAATCGACCGCTGAGATCACAGCTTGCGCTGCGACCCGGTGAAGGCTGTGGTCGCACCTGCACAGAGGCCATTCGGAAGAAAATAACGAAATGCTGAGCCAGGAATCCTTGCAACTAATCGATCGCGAGATCGCCAAGTATCCCGCTGACCAGAAACAGTCGGCGGTGATGGCTGCCTTGCGCATTGCCCAGACCGAAAAAGGCTGGCTGCCGCGTGAGCTGATCGACTTCGTCGCGCGCTACCTCGACATGGCACCAGTTGCTGCCTACGAGGTCGCCAGTTTCTACGACATGTACGATCTGGAGCCGGTCGGCCGCCACAAGCTCACCGTGTGCACCAATCTGCCCTGTGCCCTTTCGGGGGGTGTTCATGTTGCCGACTACGTGAAGGGAAAGCTGGGCATCGGCTTTGGTGAAACCACCGCTGACGGCAAGTTCACCCTCAAGGAAGGAGAGTGCATGGGCGCTTGCGGTGACGCACCTGTGCTGCTGGTCAATAACCATCAGATGTGCAGCTGGATGACGATCGAGAAGATCGACCAGATGCTGGCTGAGCTGGACAAGAAATGAGTACGCAAGGAATGATCCTCGCCGGCTGTGACGGCGACCGCACCTGGCGGCTCCAGGACTATGTGGCGCGTGGCGGCTATGCGGCGCTGAAGAAGATCATCGCCGACAAGACGCCGCAGGACGACATCATTGCCGAGCTGAAGACTTCGGTGCTCCGCGGCCGCGGCGGTGCGGGTTTTCCCACCGGCTTGAAGTGGAGTTTCATGCCGCGCGCCTTCCCCGGCGACAAATACCTCTGCTGCAATTCGGATGAAGGCGAGCCGGGAACCTTCAAGGACCGTGACATCCTGCGTTACAACCCGCACAGCGTCATCGAAGGCATGGCGATTGCCGCTTATGCGATGGGTGCGGCGCGTGGTTACAACTACATTCATGGCGAAATTTTCGAAGTCTATCAACGCTTTGAAGAAGCGCTCGCCGAAGCACGTGCTGCCGGCCTGATCGGTCAGAACATTCTCGGCTCCGACTTTTCCTTCGAACTGTTCGCTCACCACGGTTACGGCGCCTATATCTGTGGCGAGGAAACCGCGCTGCTCGAGTCGATCGAAGGCAAGAAGGGTCAGCCGCGCTTCAAGCCGCCTTTCCCCGCCAGTTACGGTCTCTACGGCAAGCCGACGACGATCAACAACACCGAGACCTTTGCTTCCGTACCCTTCATCATGGGCATGGGCGGCGAAGCTTTCCTCAATCTCGGCAAGCCGAACAACGGCGGCATGAAGCTGTTCTCGGTTTCGGGCCACGTCAACCGTCCCGGCAACTACGAGATCCCGCTCGGCACACCGTTCTCCGAACTGCTCGAGATGGCTGGTGGCATGCGCGGTGGTCGCAAGCTGAAAGGGGTCATCCCCGGCGGTTCTTCTTCGCCGGTGATTCCGGCCAGCGTGATGATGGATTGCACCATGGACTACGACTCGATCGGCAAGGCCGGTTCGATGCTTGGTTCGGGAGCAGTGATCGTCATGGACGAGACCACCTGCATGGTCAAGGCGCTCGAACGCCTGTCCTATTTCTATTTTGAAGAATCCTGTGGGCAGTGCACGCCCTGCCGTGAAGGCACGGGCTGGCTGTACCGCGTCGTCCACCGCATCGAGAATGGTCTCGGGCGTCCGGACGATCTTGATTTGCTCAACTCGGTGACCGGCAACATCATGGGGCGCACCATCTGCGCGCTGGGTGATGCGGCGTCGATGCCGGTGCAAAGCTTCATCAAGCACTTTGGTGACGAGTTTGCATACCACATTGAAAACAAGCAGTGCCTCGTGCCGCTCGAATTGCAGCGCGCCGGCAGTCAAATCTATGTGAGCCCGTGATGCTAGAGATTGAAATCGATGGCAAGCTCGTCGAGGTCGCCGACGGCAGCACCGTGATGGAGGCGGCTGCGGCCGCTGGGACTTACATTCCCCATTTTTGCTATCACAAGAAATTGTCGATCGCGGCCAACTGCCGCATGTGCCTGGTGCAGGTCGAGAAGGCGCCCAAGCCCTTGCCCGCCTGTGCCACGCCGGCCACCAACGGCATGAAGGTGTGGACCCACTCCGAGCAGGCCGTGAAGGCGCAGAAAGGGGTGATGGAATTCCTCCTCATCAACCATCCGCTCGATTGCCCGATCTGTGACCAGGGCGGCGAATGTCAGCTGCAGGATCTGGCGGTCGGCTACGGTACGTCGGCCTCACGCTACGAAGAAGAGAAGCGGGTGGTCAGCAACAAGAACCTCGGTTCGCTGGTGGCCACCGACATGACACGCTGCATTCATTGCACGCGCTGCGTCCGCTTCACCGCCGAGATTGCCGGCGAGATGGAGCTTGGTCAGGCCTTCCGTGGTGAACATGCCGAAATCATGCCGTTCATCGAGAAGACGGTCGATTCCGAACTTTCGGGCAACATCATCGACCTGTGCCCGGTTGGCGCGCTGACTTCCAAGCCGTTCCGCTTTGCCGCCCGCACCTGGGAACTGTCGCGTCGCCGCAGCGTCAGTCCGCACGACGCGCTCGGCAGCAATCTGATCGTGCAGACCAAGCACGACGTGGTCAAGCGCGTGCTGCCGTTCGAGAATGACGAGATCAACGAGTGCTGGCTGTCCGACAAGGATCGTTTCGGCTACGAAGGTCTCAACTCCGAAGATCGCCTCACCGCACCGATGATCCGTCAGGGCGGCGAATGGAAGGAGGTCGATTGGCAAACGGCGCTTGAGTTTGTTGCCAACGGTCTGCGCGGCATCATTGCCGAGCATGGTGCGCACAGTGTCGGCGCCCTGGCTTCGCCGCACTCGACGCTTGAAGAGCTGTATTTGCTGCAGAAACTGGTGCGTGGCCTGGGTTCGGACAACATCGATTTCCGTCTTCGTCAGGCCGATTTCCGCGCCGACGGCAAGCGTCGTGGTGCGCCCTGGCTGGGGATGCCGATTGCCGGAGTCAAGGAGCTCAATCGCCTGCTGGTGATCGGCAGCTTCCTGCGCAAGGATGCGCCGCTGCTTGCCCAGCGTGTGCGTCAGGCGGCGAAGAAGGGTCTCAAGATCAGTGCCATCGGCCCGAACGCCGAAGACTGGCTGCTGCCAGTGCATAACCGTGCGCTGGTCAGTCCGGCCAACATGGTCGCCACCCTCGCCAGCCTGGTGCAGGCGGTGGCGACGGCCAGGGGCGAAACCATTGATGCTGCACTTCAGCTCAAGTCGGCAGGTGAGCCTTCGGCTGAAGTCCGCGCGATTGCCGACAGCCTGATTTCCGGTCGCCAGACCGCGATCTGGCTTGGCAGCCTGGCCGTGCATCACGAGCGGGCGAGCGAACTGCAGGCGCTGGCGCAGGAACTGGCCCGTCTGCTGGGTGAAGGCGTCAGCTTCGGTTTCATCGGCGAGGCAGCCAACAGCGTTGGCGGCTATCTCGCCCAGGCGATTCCGGCCGGTGAAGGCCTGCCGGCCGCCCAGATGCTCAGTCAGCCGCGCAAGGCTTACGTCGTGCTTGGCGCTGAAGCCGATCATGATTTCAATGATGCCAACGCCGCCAATGCGGCTTTCGACAATGCCCAGCTGATGGTGGCGCTGAGCTGCTTCGATTCGCCGGCGCTGCGTCGTCAGGCTGACGTGATGCTGCCGCTGGCGCCGTTTACCGAGACTTCGGGCAGTTTTGTCAATTGCGAAGGCCGGGTGCAGAGTTTCAACGCTGTTGCCCGTCCGCTTGGCGAAGTCCGACCCGGCTGGAAAGTGCTGCGGGTGCTCGGCAATCTGCTCGAGCTGCCGGGTTTTGAATTCGCTTCGTCCGAAGCCGTGCGCAAGGAGGCGCTGCCTGCCGAAGCGGCGCTGGCCTGCAATAACGAAATCGAAGGCATCCTCGTCAATGCCGCCGCCCATGCGGGCCAGGGCCTTGAGCGGGTGAGTGATGTGCCGATCTACTTTGCCGATCCTGTCGTGCGCCGCGCGCCGGCCTTGCAGAAGGCGCGTGACGCCGCAGCGCCGGCGGCCCGCATGGCAGCCAGCACGCTGGCTGCATTGGGCATCCGCGCCGGCGAGCGCGTGAGTCTGCGTCAGGGTGAGGGCAGGGCAGAGCTGCTGGCCGAACTCGACGAAGGGATTGCAGACGGTTGTGTGCGCATCGCGGCTGCCCATGTGTCGACTGCCGGCCTGGGTGCGATGAGCGGTGAAATCACTGTGGAGCGTGCCTGATGGAAGCCTTGTTCGAACCGGTTGCTGAACTGTTCGGCCCCTTGTGGCCGGCAGTGTGGGCGCTGCTCAAGATTGTTGCCGTGGTGGCGCCGCTGATGCTGTGCGTCGCCTACCTGACTCTGGCCGAACGCAAGGTGATCGGCTTCATGCAGATCCGCGTCGGCCCGCACCGCGTCGGCCCGCACGGTCTGCTGCAGCCGATTGCCGATGCACTCAAGCTGTTGCTGAAGGAAGTCATCGTCCCCAGTGGCGCCAACAAGGGCTTGTACATTCTCGGTCCGATCATGGCGATCGCACCGGCGCTGGCGGCCTGGGCGGTGATCCCCTTCGGTGAGGGTCTGGTGGTGGCGGACGTCAATGCCGGCCTGCTGCTGCTGTTTGCCATCACCGCGATGGAAGTCTACGGCGTGATCATCGCCGGCTGGGCGTCGAACTCGAAGTATCCCTTCCTCGGCGCGATGCGCGCTGCGGCACAGATGGTGTCCTACGAAGTGTCGATGGGTTTTGCGCTGATCTGCGTGCTGCTGACTTCGGCGAGTCTCAATCTGGGTGACATCGTCATGTCCCAGGGGCAGGGCCGCTTTGCCGACATGGGGCTGGGCTTCCTGTCGTGGAACTGGCTGCCGCTGCTGCCGATGTTCGTGGTGTATGTCATTTCGGGCATTGCCGAGACCAACCGTGCGCCATTCGACGTCGTTGAAGGTGAGGCGGAAGTGGTGGCCGGACACATGGTCGAGTATTCCGGGATGGCGTTCGCGCTGTTCTTCCTTGCTGAATACGCCAACATGTTCCTGGTGTCGATCCTGACTTCGGTGCTTTTCCTGGGTGGCTGGCTGTCGCCGGTCGGCTTCATCCCCGACGGTTTCCACTGGCTGGCGCTCAAAACATCGGCGATCGTGTTCCTGTTCCTGTGGGCACGTGCCACCTTCCCCCGTTTCCGTTATGACCAGATCATGCGCCTGGGTTGGAAAGTCTTCATTCCCGTGACCCTGGTGTGGGTCGTGGTGGTGGCAGTGTGGATGATGTCGCCGTTGTCGATCTGGAGTTGAGTAGCCATGGGTGCGAATGAATTCATCGGTAGGCTGTTTCTGAAGGAAATCTTCAAGGGCATGGCGCTCACCGGAAAGCATTTTTTCCGGCGCAAGATCACCGTCATGTTCCCGGAAGAGAAGACCCCGCAGAGCAACCGTTTCCGTGGCCTGCATGCCTTGCGCCGTTATCCCAACGGCGAAGAGCGCTGCATTGCCTGCAAGTTGTGTGAAGCGATCTGCCCGGCGATGGCGATCACCATCGAATCCGAGCAGCGTGATGACGGCTCGCGCCGTACCACGCGTTACGATATCGATCTGACCAAGTGCATTTTCTGCGGTTTCTGCGAGGAGGCCTGTCCGGTCGATGCGGTGGTCGAAACCCGTGTTTTCGAGTATCACGGCGAACAGCGCGGTGACCTCTACTACACCAAGCAGATGCTGCTGGCCGTAGGGGACCGCAACGAGGCGCAGATTGCTGCCGACCGCGAACAGGACGCGAAATACCGCTAAGGGAGGGCGCTTCGTGCGCCGTGAGCTGAGAATATGGAATTCAAGAGCTTCATCTTCTACTTTTTTGCCGTGATCATGGTGCTGGCAGCGCTGCGCGTGATCACTGCCCGCAACCCGGTCCATGCGGCCCTTTTCCTCGTCCTCACCTTCTTCAATGCGGGCGGGATCTGGATGCTGCTGCAGGCGGAGTTCCTTGCCATCACCCTGGTGCTGGTCTACGTCGGGGCAGTGATGGTGCTGTTCCTGTTCGTGGTGATGATGCTCGACATCAACCTCGACCGCATTCGTGAAGGTTTCTGGAGTTATCTGCCCATCGGTGCGCTGATCGGCGTGCTGATGCTGATCGAGATGATCATGGTGCTGGGCGGCTCCTGGTTCGGTCTGGAAGCGATGCCGGCGCCGGCACCCCTGCCGGCGGATCACAGCAATGTGCGCGAAATCGGCCGGGTGCTGTATACCGATTACGCCTATGCTTTCGAGCTGGCAGCACTGGTGCTGGTGGTGGCGATGATCTCGGCAGTCACCCTCACCCTGCGCAAGCGCAAGAATCCGAAATTCATCCATGCATCGGATCAGGTCATCGTCAAGCGCGAGGATCGCGTCGAGCTGATCAAGATGAAGGCCGAGACACAGGACTGATCGATCAAGAACAAGGCAGGGCGCTGCACGGACAGCGCCTTCAGGGAGTCACCAGATGCTTTCGCTTTCCCATTTCCTCATCCTGGGCGCGATCCTGTTCGCGATCAGCGTGGTCGGTATCTTCCTCAACCGGAAGAACCTGATCGTGCTGTTGATGGCCATTGAACTGATGCTGCTCGCGGTGAATACCAACTTCATCGCCTTCGCCCACTATCTGGGCGATCTGGGCGGCCAGATCTTCGTATTCTTCATCCTCACCGTGGCAGCGGCGGAAGCAGCGGTTGGCCTGGCGATCCTGATCGTCATCTTCCGCAACATGCGCTCCATCCATGTGGATGATCTGGACAGTCTCAAGGGTTAAGGAAGCGTCACGATGACGGACATGCAGACACTCTATCTTCTCGTGCCGCTGGCTCCGCTGGTCGGCGCCATCATCGCCGGGCTGTTTGGCAAAGCCATCGGCCGCAGCGGAGCGCACATCGTCACCATTCTCGGGGTGGCGATCTCCTTCATCGCTTCGGTGGTGATCTACCAGGACGTCAGTGCCGGCAATACCTTCAACGGTACGGTGTACACCTGGCTCGAATCCGGCGGCTTGAGCATGGAAGTCGGTTTCCAGATCGACAGCCTGACCGTGATGATGATGCTGGTGGTGACCTTCGTCTCGCTGATGGTGCATATCTACACCATCGGTTACATGGTCGATGATCCCGGTTACCAGCGTTTCTTCAGCTACATCTCGCTGTTCACCTTCTCCATGCTGATGCTGGTGATGTCGAACAACTTCATGCAGCTGTTCTTCGGCTGGGAGGCGGTCGGTCTGGTGTCCTATCTGCTGATCGGTTTCTGGTACGACCGGCCGACGGCGATTTACGCCAACCTCAAGGCTTTCCTGGTCAACCGTGTTGGTGACTTCGGCTTCCTGCTCGGTATCGGCCTGATTGCGGCCTATGCCGGCAGCCTCAACTATGCTGAAGTCTTCGCCCAGGCGGATGCGCTGGCTGGGCAGGAAGTGGCCTATACCGGCTGGCCGCTGGTGACCGCGATCTGCATCTGTCTGTTCATCGGCGCAATGGGCAAGTCGGCCCAGGTGCCGCTCCACGTCTGGCTGCCGGATTCGATGGAAGGTCCGACGCCGATTTCGGCGCTGATTCACGCGGCGACCATGGTGACTGCCGGTATCTTCATGGTGGCGCGCATGTCGCCGCTGTTCGAACTGTCCGATACCGCCTTGTCCTTCGTGCTGGTGATCGGCGCGACCACCGCGCTGTTCATGGGCTTCCTCGGCATCGTCCAGAACGACATCAAACGGGTGGTGGCCTACTCGACCCTGTCGCAGCTTGGTTACATGACGGTGGCGCTCGGCGTGTCGGCCTATTCGGCTGCGGTCTTCCATCTCATGACCCACGCCTTCTTCAAGGCGCTGCTGTTCCTCGCTGCCGGTTCGGTGATCATCGGCATGCACCATGACCAGGACATCCGCAACATGGGCGGTCTGCGCAAGTACATGCCGATCACCTGGATCACCTCCTTGCTCGGTTCGCTGGCGCTGATCGGTTTCCCCTTCTTCGCGGGCTTCTATTCCAAGGACTCGATCATCGAGGCGGTGCATTCCTCGACCATCGCCGGCTCAGGCTATGCGCTGTTCTGCGTGCTGGCCGGGGTGTTCGTCACCGCTTTCTACTCCTTCCGCATGTATTTCCTCGTGTTCCACGGCAAGGAACGTTTCGGCAAGGCCGGCGAGCATGTTGGCGATCATGCTGACGAAGAGCTCTCGGCGGATCATCACCATGGTCTGGCACCCGGACAGAAGCCGCATGAGTCACCGCTGGTGGTCACGTTGCCGCTGGTGCTGCTGGCGATTCCGTCGGTGCTGATCGGCTTCTTCACCATTGAGCCGATGCTGTTCGGCGACTGGTTCCAGGGCGTGATCCACGTCGCGGACAATCACCCTGGTCTCAGCGTGCTGGCTGAAAGCTTCCACGGGGCGGCGGGCATGGCGGTCCATGGTCTGCAGACTGCGCCGTTCTGGCTGGCGATGGGCGGGGTGCTGGTCGCCTGGTATTTCTACCTGGTCAATCCGGCGGTACCGGCGGCGATTCAGCGCACTTTCATGCCGATCTACAAGCTGCTGGAGAACAACTATTTCTTCGATCGCTTCAATGAGGTCTTCATCTTTGCCGGCTCGCGTGGTCTGGGCCGGTTGTTGTGGAAGGCGGGCGATCAGGGCCTGATCGATGGCGTGGCAGTCAATGGCAGCGCCCGTCTGATGGGCTGGGTGGCGCAGATGTCCCGTCTGTTCCAGACCGGGCATCTCTACCAGTACGCCTTCATGATGATCATCGGCGTCTTCGTCCTCCTCACCGTGTGGCTCAACCGCTGGTGATCGCAGGTCTGGAACAGGGCATGAACAACAAGTTGGAAGCGCATCGCATGCGCGCACATAACGGAAAGTAACGATGACGGACATTCCTCTCCTCAGTCTGGCAATCTGGGTGCCAATCATTGGCGGCCTGGCGGTGCTCGCGACCGGTTCCGACCGCAACGCACCGTTGGCAAGAATGCTCGCCCTGTTCGCAGCCTGCGTCGGCTTTGCCGTCACCCTGCCGCTGTACACCGGCTTCGATACCAGCACCAGCGCGATGCAGTTTGTCGAGCTCGGGGCCTGGGTGCCGCGCTTCAACATCAACTACCATCTTGGTGTGGATGGCATTTCGGTGCTGTTCGTGCTGCTGAATGCCTTCATCACCATTCTGGTGGTGGTCGCGGGCTGGAAAGTGATCGAGAACAAGGTCGCGCAATACATGGCGGCCTTCCTGATCATGTCCGGCCTGATGAACGGCATCTTCTCGGCGCTGGATGGCGTGCTGTTCTACGTCTTCTTCGAAGCTTCGCTGATTCCGCTCTATCTGATCATCGGTGTCTGGGGCGGACCGAATCGCGTTTATGCGGCGATCAAGTTCTTCCTCTACACCCTGCTCGGCTCGCTGCTGATGCTGATCGCGCTGCTCTATCTGTTCATGCAGTCCGGTGGCAGCTTCAGCATTCTCGACTGGCACCAGGTGCAGCTGCCGATCGAACCGCAGATCCTGATCTTCCTCGCCTTCCTGATTGCTTTCGGGGTGAAGGTGCCGATGTGGCCGGTGCATACCTGGCTGCCCGACGCCCACGTCGAAGCACCCACCGGTGGTTCGGTGGTACTGGCGGCGATCGCGCTCAAGCTCGGTGCCTATGGTTTCCTGCGTTTCTCGCTGCCGATCGTGCCCGATGCGGCGCATGAGCTGTCCGGGCTGATGATCACCCTGTCGCTGATCGCAGTGATCTACATCGGCTTTGTCGCCCTGGTGCAGGCCGACATGAAGAAACTGGTAGCCTATTCGTCGATTTCCCACATGGGTTTCGTCACCCTCGGTTTCTTCGTCTTCAACCCGCTCGCCCTGGAAGGCGCGCTGGTGCAGATGATTTCCCACGGTTTCGTTTCGGGTGCGATGTTCCTCTGTATCGGCGTGCTCTACGACCGCCTTCATTCGCGCGAGATCGCTGACTACGGTGGTGTGGTGCATACCATGCCCAAGTTCGCTGCCTTCTTCATGTTGTTTGCGATGGCCAACTCCGGTCTGCCCGGTACTTCCGGTTTCGTCGGCGAATTCATGGTGGTGCTCGGCTCGGTGAAGTTCAACTTCTGGGTCGGTTTCGCTGCCGCAATCAGCATCATCCTCGGCGCGGCCTACTCGCTGTGGATGTACAAGCGGGTGGTGTTCGGCAAGGTTGCCAATGATCAGGTCGCCAAGCTCGAAGACCTCAGCGCCCGCGAATTTGCCTTCCTTGCCGTGCTTGCCTTCTGCGTGCTGGCAATGGGCCTTTACCCCTTCCCCTTCACTGAAGTGATGCATGCTTCGGTGGATGAACTCCTGCGGCATGTTGCCGTGAGCAAGCTCTGAAGCCCGTCAGTGACGGACTTGTTTAGAGACTCTTAACGGACTGGTCAGAAGATGAACTTTGTTGTCCCCGACTTCTACCCCGCCGCGGCCGAGATTTTCGTTGCCGTGATGGCACTGGCGCTCATGCTGGTGACGACTTTCGCCCGCAGTGCGGCGCGCAGCCTGGCCTATTACGGTGCGCAGGCGACGCTCATCGGTGCGGCTTTCATCACCATCTTCACCATGCAGGGCGAGCCGGTGCATACCTTCAGCCGGCTGTTCGTCGGCGATCTGCTCGGCAGCTTCCTCAAGCTGATGATCTATTTCGCCACCGCAATCGCCTTGCTCTATGGTCGCAGCTATCTCGGCGAACGGCGCATTGACCGCCCTGAGTACTACCTGCTCGCCTTGCTGATGACTCTGGGCATGATGGTCATGGCCACCGCCAACCACATGCTGCCGATGTATATCGGCCTCGAGATGATGTCGCTGTCGCTGTACGCGATGGTGGCCTTCGATCGCGAGAGTGCCCGTTCGGTCGAAGCGGCGATGAAGTATTTCGTCCTCGGCGCGCTGGCTTCCGGCCTGCTGCTCTACGGCATGTCGATGATCTATGGCGCCACTGGTTCGCTCGAACTGAGCGCCATCGCCCAGTCGACCTATAACCAGACGGCCAACGAAACCGTGCTGATGTTCGGTCTGGTCTTCCTGGTTGCCGGCATCTGCTTCAAGCTCGGCGTGGTGCCCTTCCACATGTGGGTGCCCGACGTCTATCACGGTGCGCCGACTGCGGTGACGATGATGATCTCCAGCGCGCCCAAGATTGCTGCCTTTGCCATGGCGGTACGCTTGCTGGTGTGGGGTCTGTTCGATATCGCCGAGCAGTGGCAGGGCATGCTGATGATGGTCGCCGTGGCCTCCATCGTGCTTGGCAACCTCGCCGCGATCGCTCAGCAGAACATCAAGCGCATGCTGGCCTATTCGGGAATCTCGCACATGGGCTTCGTGCTGCTCGGCCTGCTGTCCGGGGTGGTGGACGGCGATCAGCACTTTGCCCTCAATGCCTACAGCTCGGCGATGTTCTACACCGTGGCTTACGTGATCATGAGTCTGGCTTCGTTCGGCATGCTGATCCTGCTGTCGCGTGCCGGTTTCGAAGCCGAGAATCTGGAAGACTTCAAGGGCCTCAACAAGCGCAGTCCGTGGTTTGCGCTGATGATGCTGTTCGTCATGTTCTCGATGGCCGGCGTGCCGTTCTTCATCGGTTTCTTTGCCAAGCTGGCCGTGCTGCAGGCGGTGGTCGCGGCAGGCTATTTCTGGCTGGCAGTGCTGGCGGTGCTGATGTCGGTGGTTGGCGCCTTCTACTACCTGCGGGTGGTCAAGCTGATGTATTTCGATGCACCGGCGGATGAAACTCCTTTGCAGGCACCGGGTGAGGTGCGCCTGATGCTGTCGGTGAATGGCCTTGCCATCGCTGCGCTCGGCCTGGCGCCGCAGATGCTGATGTCGATGTGTGCTTATGCGTTCATCGGTTCGCTCTGAGTGAAGGTTTTGCCTGCTTGATTGTTGCTGACAATGGCCGCATTCGCGGCCATTGTCGTTTCTGGAGGGAGCTGCGATGGAGATTCGGGGCGTGGATGTTGACGATTTGACCGAGCTCGAGCTGGAGAGCGAAACCGTTTTCAGCGGTTGTCTGCTGCATGTACGCAGCGACCGGGTTCGTCTGCCGGATGGCATGGAGGCCAGACGGGAGTACATCCGTCATCCGGGAGCGGTGGTGATTGTCGCCGTCGACGACGCTGGCCAGCTGATTTTCGAGCGTCAGTTCCGCTACCCCTTGCGCGCCAGCTTTGTCGAACTGCCGGCGGGCAAGCTGGAGCCGGGTGAAGATCCGCTGCTCTGTGCCCAGCGTGAATTGATGGAGGAAACCGGCTATCAGGCCACCTACTGGGAATATCGCGGTGTGATGCACCCCTGCATCGGTTATTCCGACGAACGCATCGAGATCTTCTTTGCCCGCGGCCTCAGTCAGCATGGACGACAGCTCGATGAAGGCGAGTTTCTCGAAGTGTTCAGCCTCAGCCGCGCGCAGGTCGAAGAGGGAATTGCCAACGGCGAAATTACCGACGGCAAGACCATTGTTGCCTTTTATCGTTGTCTGGAGTTGTTGTGAGCCGCACATCTGCTTGTCCATCTGCCAGTGCCGCAACTGTGGATGCTGCGGCCCCTCGCATTGCGCTGGCCCAGCTCAATCCCACGGTCGGGGCCCTGGCGGCCAATGCCGACCGTATTCTTGACCGCATGACGGAGGCCGCCGCAGCAGGCGCGGGCTTGCTGCTGTGTGCGGAACATGCGTTGACCGGCGCGCCGCTCGACGATCTGTTGCGGCGTCCTGCCTTTCATCGCCAACTGACTGAGCAGCTCGAGCGTCTGGCGGCGGCAACTGCCGGTATCCAGCTGGTGGTGAGCCATCCGCTGTACCGGGAAGGACGGCTGTTCAGCGCCTTGTCGGTGTACGGCGGGGGGGGCCTGTTGTTCCAGCGCTGCAAACAGGTCCTGAGCGAGGATCGGCGCCTGCTTGAGGAAAGCTGTTTTGCCCGGGCAGCAGACACGGCGCTGAGCTTTTCCTGGGGGGGGCGACAACTGGCCTTGCTGTTCGGGAGCGAGCTTGAGGATGAGGCTTTTGTCGCTGCGCTGGCGACGTGCCCGGCAGATGCTTTCCTGCTGGTCGATGCGCGGCCTTTGGTCGCTGGCGAGACCGAACAGATCATCGCCCGCTACCAGCACTTTGCGCAGGCCCGGCAAGCGCCTGTGCTGGGTGCCAATCTGCTGGGAGGCCAGGATGAACTGATCTTTGCCGGCCGTTCGCTGGCAATCAATGCCGATGGCAGGCTCGCACATCAGGCACCGGCGTTTGCGGAACAGCTCGCGGTGCTCGAGCTGACGGCGGGCAGCTGGAAAACGCTCTCTCCCTTGGCTCCGGTGACTTTGCCGGCTTGCATTGAAGAGGAAATCTACTGCGCGCTACAGTTCGGCATCGCCGACTTCTTTGCCAAGAACGGTTTCAGTGAGGCGCTGATCGGTTTCTCCGGCGGTATCGATTCGGCACTGGTGCTGGCGCTGGCAGTTGACGCCCTGGGTGCCGAGCGGGTACGCACCCTGATGATGCCCTCGCCGTATACGGCGCAGATGAGTCTCGATGATTCGCGCGCGATGATCCGCACGCTGGGAGTGCGCTACGACGAGATTTCGATTGCGCCGGCGATGGCGGCTTTCGAACAGATGCTGGCCAGCCAGTTTGCCGGGTTGCCGGTGGATGCCACCGAGGAAAACCTGCAAAGCCGCATCCGTGGCACGACCTTGATGGCGCTGTCGAACAAGACCGGTGCGATCGTGCTGATCACCAGCAACAAGAGCGAGCTCGCGACCGGTTATTGCACCTTGTACGGTGACATGGCAGGCGGGCTGGCGGTGATCAAGGATGTGTACAAGACCATGGTGTTTCGCCTCGCGCGCTGGCGCAACGCGCAGTCGATGGTCATTCCGCAGAACATCATCGATCGTCCGCCGTCGGCCGAACTGCGTGCCGACCAGCTCGACAGTGACAGTCTGCCGGACTATGGCCTGCTCGATCCGCTCATTGAAGCCTATGTTGAACGCGATCTCGACGCGACCCAGCTTGCTGATTACGGTCTCACGGCCGATGAACTGCAGCGCACCCTGGCGCTGATCCGGCGCAACGAGTACAAGCGCGCTCAGGCGGTGCAGGGTTTGCGCATTTCGGCACGAAGTTTTGGCAGGGATCGGCGTTATCCGATAACATCACACTATCGTGATTAAGACTGAAGCCGGAGAGCGATAATGAAGAAGATCGAAGCAATCATCAAGCCTTTCAAGCTGGATGAAGTCAGGGAGGCGTTGTCCGATGCGGGCATCACCGGCCTGACCGTGACTGAAGTCAAAGGCTTCGGCCGTCAGAAAGGCCATACCGAGCTGTATCGGGGGGCGGAATATGTGGTCGACTTCCTGCCCAAGGTCAAACTCGAGATCGTGGTCAGTGATGAGCTGCTGGATTCGATTCTTGAAGCGATCATCAAGGCAGCACGCACCGGCAAGATCGGTGATGGCAAGATCTTTGTGTCGGATATCGCCCAGGTGGTGCGCATCCGTACTGGCGAAACGGGCGAAGCTGCGGTATGAAGCCCGTGTCCGGGCTTCAGCGCCTGCCTGCCTGGGCGGCGCGCAACAGCACGTAGAGCGCGCCACTGCCGCCATCACGGGGGCTGGCCTGACAGAAGGCGAGAATTTCTTCGCGCTGGGCCAGCCAGCTGCGTGACAGCTGCTTGAGAATCGACTGTTTGCCCGGCGAGCCATGACCTTTGCCGTGGATGACGCGCACGCAGCGCCAGCCTTGCTGCAGACCTTGCTGGATGAAGAGGGCGATTGCCGTGCGGGCCTCATCACGTACCAGGCCGTGCAGATCCAGTTCCCCTTGCAAGCTCCAGCGTCCGCGACGCAGGTCGGTCAGAATTCGCCGTGGCAGACCGGGGCGCAGGAAGCTGGCTTCGTCGCCCATGTCGAGCCGGTCTTCGATGCTGATCGGCGTGCTCATCGCTTCGAGCAAGGCGGCCCGTTCGTCCTGCTCGCGCTGGATGGGGAGCGGCGCTGGCAGCGGGGCAGCGAGTTCGGCGCGACCGTCCGGACGCAGCTGGCGGGTGCCGGTAGCGAGTTGCTGGAACAGGCTGGCCGGGTCCAGCTGGTCGAGCTCGGTGGGAAGCAGCAGGCCGGCTGGGCGGACGCCGAGTTCGCGCCGGTCTTGCTCTGCTGACACCGGCAGGCTGAAACGCGTGCGATGCGGGAAGGCAGGTTCGATCCGTCCGCTGTCGCGCAAGGGCGTGACGCCACGATAGGCTTCCAGCAGCGGGTTGTCCTCCATGCGCTGCCTTGGCTGTCCGGTTTCCTCCTCACTTTCTGCCGCAGACCGTGGGCGTGGCACCGGCGCGGGTCGCGGAGCTTCGATCAGCGCCTGCTGGCGATCGCGCAAAGGCTGAACCGTGCCGATGCTGCGCATGAACAACGCATGTTCGGCGGCGCACCGGCTTTGTTCCTCATCTTCCGCGCGGCTTTCCTGTGCGGCAAGGCTGCGCTGCTGTGCTGCGGTCTGTTGTACCGCCCGTTGTTCCTGCCGGTGCTCCTGCAGGCGGGCGCGTAGCGCGGCAAAGCCCTTGGGGGCTGATGCAGCAGCAGCGGAGGGAGAAGCTGGACCGGCGCGTCCCGAGTGCGGACGCTGCCGGCTGGAACGTGCCATGATCCGGTTCAGCCTTGCTGGGCGTCGAGGAAGCGCTCGGCATCAAGCGCGGCCATGCATCCGGTGGCGGCCGAGGTCACGGCCTGGCGGTAGATGTTGTCCTGCACGTCGCCGGCGGCAAAGACGCCGGGAATGCTGGTCTGAGTGGCGTTGCCGTGACGGCCGCTCTGGGTGACCAGATAGCCGCCATCCATCTCGAGCTGGCCCTGGAACAGCTCGGTGTTGGGCTGGTGGCCGATGGCAATGAACACGCCGTGCAAGGCGATGTCGCGTGTCTGGCCGCTTGCCACGTCGCGGATACGCATGCCGGTGACGCCATTGTTGTCGCCGAGCACTTCGTCGAGCGTGCTGTTGAGCGCGAGCTCGATCCTGCCTTCGGCGACTTTCTGCATCAATTTGTCAATCATGATCTTTTCGGCACGGAATTGCTCGCGTCGGTGCACCAGGGTCACCTTGCTGGCGATATTGGCCAGATACAGTGCTTCTTCGACCGCAGTATTGCCGCCGCCGACCACGGCGACTTCCTGCTTGCGGTAGAAGAAACCGTCGCAGGTGGCGCAGGCCGAGACGCCACGGCCAAGGAATTTCTCTTCGGAAGGCAGGCCGAGATATCTGGCGGTTGCGCCGGTGGCGATGATCAGCGCGTCACAGGTGTAGCGGCCCGAATCGCCTTCGAGCAGGAAAGGACGCTGCTGCAGGTCGACCCGGTTGATGTGGTCGAAAATGATTTCGGTGTTGAAACGTTCGGCGTGCTTGAGGAAGCGGGCCATCAGATCAGGTCCCTGGATGCCGTCGGCCTCCGCCGGCCAGTTGTCGACTTCAGTGGTGGTCATCAACTGCCCGCCCTGGGCGAGACCCGTCACCAGCATTGGAGAAAGGTTGGCGCGAGCGGCATACACAGCGGCGGTGTAACCGGCTGGGCCTGAGCCGAGAATGAGCAGGCGAGCGTGAGTGGTGGTCATGGGAGGCAATCCGGCAGAGGTGAACAAGCGGCAATTATAGCCGAGCCGGAACTGCCACCGTTGCCGTCCGGATCAGGCTAGAATGGGCAAGATGTGAAATTATTCACTAATTGCAGCTGATTTTTGTTGACATTGGCTTGCACATCAATACGGAGCTCTCAAATGGAGCAAATGGCCTCGGTTTCGGTAATTGCCCTGAAAACTTTCCCCCTCTTTCAGGGCCTGGAGGATGCCGTTCTTGAAGAGGTGGCTGGTCTGGCCAGCATGCGTCGTGTGGCCCGCAGTCAGGTGGTGGTGACCGAAGGTGATCGCCCCGACAATGTCTATTTTGTCCTCAACGGCAATCTCAAGGTAGTGGTGAGTGATGAGGAGGGCAGGGAAGTCATCCTGTCGATTCTCGGTCAGGGCGAGATTTTCGGCGAAATGGGCATGTTCGAGGAGCAGCCGCGTTCGGCTTCGGTGGTTGCGGCCAGTGCGGCCGATCTGGTGGTGATCCGCAACGCCGATTTTCGCAGCATCATGCGCGACAATTTTGAAGTCAGCTGGCGTCTGATGTGCATGCTGGCGAGTCGCTTGCGCAACGCCGACCGCAAGATCGAGAGTCTGGCGTTGATGGATGTCTACGGCCGGGTTGCCCGCCTGCTGATGGAAATGGCTGAAATGCACGGCGATGAGCTGATCGTGATCCGCAAGATTTCCAAACAGGACATCGCCAAGATGATCGGCGCTTCGCGGGAGATGGTCAGCCGGGTGATGAAGGATCTCGGCCAGCAAGGCCTGATCGAGGAGCGCCCGCAAGGCATTCTGATCCGCGAGCAGCTCAACCAGATCTGAGCTGTTTTCCGGTATTTCACTCCTGTCATTTCCACGCAGGCGTTGATCGCAGCTTCTCCTGTGGTGCCGGGGTCATGCCCCGGCAAGACGACGCCTTCCTGAGCGGTCGCGCTCGGAAAAAACCAGACAGGTTTGATTGCTGATCAAAAATGACGTCGACACGCATGCGACTGCCTTGGGCTGAACTGTGACAGCGCATCGCTTATAATTGCCGCTGTTGTTTCATTCAGCCTCTGTTGCCGCCTTCATGCACGCCCGTTCTTCGTCCCGTTCCCAGCCTCTGCCGGAAAAAATTTCCCTCCTGTTGCAGGAGGCGCGCTGGCTCATCCTGGGCGTGATGTCACTGTATGTCGGCCTGGTGCTGTTCGGTTACAGCAAGGCCGACCCGGGCTGGTCGCATGCCGCCGACGTGGCGGTGATCGACAATCCGGGGGGGCGCTTCGGGGCCTGGCTGGCCGATCTGCTGCTTTATGTTTTTGGTATTTCTTCCTGGTGGTGGGTGGTTTTTCTCGGCTACAGCCTGCTGTGGGGCTTTCGTCGCCTGCGTAGTGAGTTGACCCTTGATCGGCGTTCGTTTGCCTTTGTCCTGCTCGGTTTTGTTGCCGTCCTGGTCGCCAGCAGTGCGCTCGAATTCCTCCGCTTTCATGGCCATGGTGCCTCCTTGCCGCTGGCGCCGGGAGGTTTGCTCGGCATGGAAATTGGCGGTTTCATTCATCGCTATTTCGGTTTCGCCGGCGGCACTTTGCTGCTGCTGGCGTTGCTGGCCGCCGGTTTGTCGCTGTTTACCGGCCTCTCCTGGTTGCTGGTGGTCGAGCGTGTCGGTCACGGGGTCGAGACTGCGCTGGCAGCGCTGCTGCAGCGCTGGGCAGCGTTGTTGACGAGACTCAACAAGGAAAAGCCACGCAAGGAAAGCCGTCGTGACGATGGTGCGTTTGCCGATGCGCTTGAGCGGAGGGCGGAAAGTGCTGCGGCCGATATCAAAAAGGACACGCTGACCAAAAGCAGGCGCAAGGCGGTGATCGAGCCGGTTTTCGGTCCCGAAGAGGCCGCTTCTGCCGGGCAGGATGGGCCGGCGACCATGGTGACCATGGTGTTCGAGCCGGTGCAGCGGCCTGCTGCGGCCCGTCAGCAGCAATTGTTCCCGGAAGGGCAGGGGGCGGATCCGCTGCCGGCACTCGACTTGCTCAATGAAGCGCGCACTGACCAGGAGCCGCCTTCTGCTGAACAGCTTGAACAGACTTCACGCCTGATCGAAGCCAGGCTGGCAGATTTCGGGGTCGAGGTGAAAGTGCTGGCCGCTTTGCCGGGGCCGGTGATCACCCGTTATGAAATCGAGCCGGCCACCGGCGTCAAGGGCAGTCAGGTGCTCAATCTGGCCAAGGATCTGGCGCGGGCGCTGTCGCTGACTTCGGTCAGGGTGGTGGAAACCGTGCCAGGCAAGTCCTGCATGGCACTCGAGTTGCCGAATGCCAGCAGGCAGACGGTCAATCTGATCGAAATCATCGGCTCGAATGCCTACCACAACATGAGCTCGCCGCTCACCGTGGTGCTTGGCAAGGACATCGGCGGTCAGCCGGTGGTGGCGGATCTGGCCAAGATGCCCCACCTGCTGGTGGCCGGCACCACCGGTTCGGGCAAGTCAGTCGGCATCAACGCGATGATTCTGTCGCTGCTCTACAAGAGCACGCCCGAACAGGTGCGGTTGATCATGGTTGACCCCAAGATGCTCGAACTGTCGATCTATGAAGGCATTCCCCACCTGCTCGCGCCGGTGGTGACCGACATGAAACATGCGGCCAATGCGCTCAACTGGTGCGTGGCCGAAATGGACAAGCGCTACAAGCTGATGGCGGCGGCTGGCGTGCGCAACCTCAGCGGCTTCAACAAGGCGGTGCTTGATGCGCGCAAGGCCGAAAAGCCGCTGACCAATCCGTTCTCGATCACTCCCGACAGCCCCGAGCCGCTCGATACCCTGCCGTACATCGTGGTGGTGGTCGACGAGCTCGCCGACCTGATGATGGTGGTCGGCAAGAAAGTCGAAGAGCTGATTGCCCGGTTGGCGCAGAAAGCGCGTGCGGCCGGCATTCACCTCATTCTCGCCACCCAGCGTCCGTCGGTGGATGTCATCACCGGCCTGATCAAGGCCAACGTGCCGACCCGCATTGCTTTCCAGGTGTCGAGCAAGATCGATTCGCGCACCATTCTCGATCAGATGGGGGCGGAAGCCCTGCTTGGCATGGGCGACATGCTTTATCTGCCGCCCGGCAGTGGCTTGCCGCAACGGGTTCATGGTGCTTTTGTTGCCGACGGCGAAGTGCACAAGGTGGTCGAGCATCTCAAACAGAGTGCACCGGCTGACTACGTTGACGGCATTCTCGCCGGTCCGGAGGAGGACGCAGAAGCCTTGCTCGGCGAAGGTGACGGGGGTGGAGCCGAAGCCGATCCGCTCTATGACCAGGCGGTGGAAGTGGTGCTCAAGACCCGGCGACCGTCGATTTCGCTGGTACAGCGTCATCTGCGCATCGGCTACAACCGTGCAGCACGCCTGATCGAGCAGATGGAACGCTCCGGCCTGGTGTCGGCAATGGGTAATAATGGCAATCGTGAAGTGATTGTTCCGGCCAAGGAAGCTGAATGAAGATGATCCCCGTGGTTTCGGCAACGTTGAGCAGAGTGCTGGCCGCTGGTGGCCTGCTGGTGCTGGTGTTCGCCGGCAGTCCGCTGCAGGCGGCAGATGCGCTCGCTCAGTTGCAACATTTTGTCCGCAGCACTCACAGTGCTGAAGGTGTGTTCGAGCAGACGGTGCACGCGGCTGCCGGCAGCAGTGCGCGTACCAGTGCCGGCCGTTTTGCCTTTGCCCGTCCCGGCCGTTTTCACTGGCTGTACGAGCAGCCTTACCGCCAGGAGCTGATCGGTGATGGCGAGCGGCTGTGGAGCTGGGACCCGGATCTGAACCAGGTGGTGGTGCGCACGCTGGGCGATGCGCTCGGTGCGACCCCGGCAGCGATCCTGTTCGGTCAAGGAGAGCTGGAGCAGAGTTTCGCTCTCAATGATGACGGTGAGGAGGGCGGATTGTCCTGGGTGCTGGCGATTCCGCGCCAGAACGACAGCGGCTTTGAACGGGTGCGGATTGGGCTGGAGGAGGGCGAATTGCGCCAGATGGAGTTGCGGGACAGCTTTGGCCAGACCACGTTGATCCGTTTCGTGCAGCTCGATGCCAATCCGGCATTGCCGGCGACCCGTTTTCAGTTCAGCCCGCCTCCCGGGGCTGATGTGATCGGCGACCTGCCGTCGCCTTGATGGTCTGGCTCGGACAGAGGAGCTGAGCGTGGCTGAGCTGTTTCCTGCCGAACAAGCTGCAGCGGTGCCGTTGCCGCTTGCCGAGCGCATGCGACCGCGCACGCTGGCAGAGGTGGCCGGGCAGCAGCATCTGCTCGGTGAAGGCAAGCCCTTGCGCCTGGCCTTTGAAGCCCGGCGACCGCATTCGATGATTCTGTGGGGGCCGCCAGGGGTGGGCAAGACCACCCTGGCCCGGTTGATGGCGGTGGGTTTCGATGCTGAATTCATTGCCTTGTCGGCAGTGTTTTCCGGAGTGAAGGAGATCCGTCAGGCGATCGAGCAGGCGCAGCAGATGCGGGCACACGGTCGCCATACCTTGTTGTTTGTCGATGAGGTCCATCGTTTCAACAAGGCGCAGCAGGATGCTTTCCTGCCTCATGTCGAACAGGGGTTGGTGACCTTCATCGGTGCCACCACGGAAAATCCGTCGTTTGAAGTCAATGCCGCCTTGCTGTCGCGCGCGGCGGTGTATGTGCTGGAAGCGCTTGATGAAGCGGTGCTGGCCGAACTGTTCGCACGTGCCTGCCAGCTGCTGGCGCCGGGGCCGCAGTTCGATGAGCAGGCTCAGGCGCGGATGATCGGCTTTGCTGATGGCGATGCCCGGCGGCTGTTCAACATGATCGAGCAGTTGCACACTGCCGCCGGCAGCGATGGACGCCAACAGATCGACGGAGCGTTTGTCGAGCAGGTGCTGGCGCGCAGCCTGCGTCGTTTCGACAAGGGGGGCGAAGCTTTCTACGACCAGATTTCCGCTCTGCACAAGTCGGTGCGTGGTTCGGATCCCGATGCAGCGCTGTACTGGTTGTGCCGCATGCTCGATGGCGGCGCCGATCCGCTCTATCTCGGCCGCCGGCTGGTGCGAATGGCCAACGAGGACATCGGCCTCGCTGATCCGCGGGCACTCGAAATCAGTCTCAACGCCTGCGCGACCTATGAGCGGCTGGGCTCGCCGGAAGGCGAGCTTGCGCTGGCCCAGGCAGCGATTTTCCTCGCCTGCGCGGCCAAGTCGAATGCAACTTACCTGGCCTACAAGGCGGCGCGTGCTTTCGTGCGCAATGAAGGCTCACGGCCGGTGCCGATGCATCTGCGTAACGCGCCCACCAAGCTGATGAAGCAGCTTGATTACGGCAAGGCCTACCGTTATGCCCATGATGAGCCGGAAGGCTATGCGGCAGGGGAGTCCTATCTGCCCGAAGGCGTGGAGGCGCCGGGCTGGTATCGCCCGGTGCCGCGCGGTCTGGAATTGCGCATCGGCGAAAAGCTCGCCCACCTGCGCAAGCTGGACCGACAGGCCAGACAAGCCGGGAAAGCGCGCCAGCCCGCCGGATCAGCTCCGACGCCGGATCAATCAGTGCAGGGTCGGTGACACCGGATGAGCAGCCATGAAGCGTCGACAGACATCTTCGGCCTGTGCGGCATGACGAGGGTCGCCGCGCAACTGCGCGCGCTCGACGAGGTCGAGCATGTAGCGGGTGAGTACCAGCACTCCTGCGGCGCTTTGCACCATGCCGCACACCATATGCGCGGCAGCAGCGTCGGTGATGCCCTCGTGCTCGGCCAGGAGGGCGACCTGTTCATCGCTGATGTCACAATAATCAAGCATGTCCCGAATCGATAGCATGGCCAGGATCCTCCTCTGTTCAATGTCTCCACCAGAAAGATCGCCCAGTTTGGCGACCGATCTGCAGCGTCTTCTGCGTGACGCTTCTTCCTGTCTTCAGCATAGACGAAAAACGCGGTAAAGCAAGTTTGTCCGGTGGTGAAGAGATTGACCAAGATCATGATTTGACAAAACTTTTTCAATTCGTATGGAATTTTCTCTGCAGACCCTCCGTGTGCAGGGCCGATTCTTGTCAAAACCCCCTCGATGAGTCCGATGCCTCGGCTCATTGATCACTTAACGATTGCAGGAAAAACCGATGTTGGATATCCAGTTGTTGCGAAACGAGATCGATGTCGTCGCCAGGCGTCTCGCCAGTCGCGGGCTCGAACTTGATCAAGCCGGCTTTGGCGCGCTCGAGGATGAGCGCAAGCAGTTGCAGACCCGCACGCAGGAGTTGCAGGCCAGGCGCAATGCGCTCTCGAAACAGATCGGCATGCTGAAAGGCAAGGGTGAAGACGCCAGTGCGGTGCTGGCTGAAGTGGCTCAGCTCGGTGACGAACTCAGGCAATGCGAACAGGCCTTGCCGGTGCTGCTTGAGCGCATCAACGATTTTGCTGCCCGTCTGCCCAATCTGCCTCACGAGAGTGTGCCGCCTGGCAAGGACGAGGCGGACAACGTCGAAGTGCGGCGTTGGGGCAAGGTGCCGGAGTTCGATTTTGAAGTACGGGATCACGTTGAAGTCGGTGCCGGCCTCGGGCTGGATTTCGAGACCGGCGCCCGCCTGTCCGGTTCGCGTTTTGCTTTCCTGCGTGGCCCGGTGGCGCGCCTGCACCGCGCACTGGCCCAGTTCATGCTCGACACGCACAGCGATGTGCATGGCTATGTCGAGTGTTACACGCCGTACATCGTCAACCGCGAACCGATGTTCGGTACCGGTCAGCTGCCCAAGTTCAAGGAAGATCTGTTCTGGGTGCATCGCGGCGGAGATGAGGAAGGGCTGGAGCAATATCTCATTCCGACTGCCGAAGTCTCGCTCACCAACAGCGTGCGCGAACAGTTGCTCGCCCACAGCGATCTGCCGCTGCGCTTCACTGCCCACAGCCCCTGCTTCCGCTCGGAGGCGGGCAGTGGTGGGCGCGATGTGCGCGGCATGATTCGCCAGCATCAGTTCGACAAGGTCGAAATGGTGCAGATCGTTGATCCGGCCCACAGTTATCAGGCGCTGGAAGAGATGGTCGGTCATGCCGAAACCATCTTGCAGAAGCTCGGTCTGCCCTATCGGGTGATCACGCTGTGCACCGGTGACATGGGCTTTTCCGCTGCCAAGACCTATGACATCGAAGTCTGGCTGCCGGCACAGAATACCTATCGCGAGATTTCGAGCTGCTCGAACTGCGAAGCTTTCCAGGCACGGCGCATGCAGACTCGCTTCAAGAACGAGCAGGGCAGAAATGAATTCGTGCACACGCTGAACGGTTCGGGGCTGGCGGTCGGCCGGGCGCTGGTCGCAGTGCTGGAAAACTGCCAGCTTGCCGATGGCTCGGTTGCAGTACCTGAAGTGCTCCAGCCCTACATGGGCGGAATCGAGGTGCTGGAAGCTGCTTTGTAATCGATCAACAGGAAGGGAGGCTGCTGATGGCCTGGATACGTTTTGTCTTCGATGTGCTCAAACGCACGATCAATGTCTGGCTGGAAGCCCAGGTGTTTGTTCATGCGGCAGCGCTGGCGTTCTTCACCGTGTTCTCGATCGCGCCGGTGGTCATCGTCGCCGTCAGCATCGTCGGCCTGGTGCTGGGTGAGAGCGCAGCGCAGGGGGAAATCGCCCGTCAGCTTGAGTCGGCAATCGGCGCTGAAGCAGCCAACGGCGTGCAGACCATCGTCAGCAACAGCCGGATCAGCAACAGCGGCCTGCTGCCGACCCTGATCGGCTTCGGGGCGATTGTCTTTGGCGCGACCACCGTGTTCGCCCAGATGCAGCGTGCGCTGAACGCGATCTGGAGCGTGGCACCGCGTCCCAGTCGCAGTGGCCTGCTCAACTACATCAAGACCCGGCTGCTGTCGCTGACCGTGGTGCTGGCGATCGGCTTCGTGCTGCTGGTGTCGCTGATGCTCAGTGTCGGTGTGCGCGCACTGGTCACTTTTGCCCAGGACTGGCTGTTCGTGCCCGGCGCGGTGCTGCTCGGGCTGGACTGGGTGGTGTCGCTGGTGGTGGTGAGTCTGCTGTTCGGCGCGATTTTCCGCGTCCTGCCCGACGTGGTGCTGAGCTGGCGTGATGTCATGTTCGGTGCGGGGGTCACCGCGCTGCTGTTCATTTTTGGCCGCAGCCTGATCGCCCTTTATCTGTCGACCACGGCGACCGCTTCCTCCTATGGCGCTGCCGGCTCGCTGGTGCTGCTCTTGCTGTGGGTGAATTACTCTTCGCTGATCCTGTTGCTGGGTGCAGCATTCACCCGTGCCTTGCTTGAAGCGAGAGGGCGCAGCATCGTGCCGCGTCAGACGGCGGTGGTGATTGTGCACAGTCCGGTGCTCGAGCTCGGCGGACAAGGCGAGCAAGAGGGGGGGCAAGCGGCGGTGGCCGACGAAAAGGTGGTCGCGCAGGCGGAGCAGACCGAAGCAGGGGAGCTTGCCGGGGAAGCTGTGGCCACAGCGCAGGCGGGAGATCCGCTCCCGGCAGAAAACGAGCGCGCCCAGCCACAGGCCTGAGCACGTTCATCGATCAGCGTGCGCGTTTGTTCAGCCGCGCAGCAGGTGAAGACGGAAGTGGTGCCTGATGAAGGTCTGGAATTTGCCGACCTGTTCCAGCGCCAGCCGCAGTTCACCCTGTTCGATGGCGTTGAGGCTGTCGAGGGCGAGATAGTTGTCCGGTTGGCGGCCGGCGCGCAGGTCGCCAACCTGGCTGCGCAAGCGCATGCTGACCAGGAAGTCGAAGCTTGCCACCAGATCGCGTGCCAGTTCAGGCCGCAGCACTTCGCCAGCCAGTAGCGCTTCAATGCGGTCGTGGGTGCTGCCTTCGAGCTGACGGGCTTCCATCGCCAGCGCCTTGATGCCGTCAGTGATGGCAAAAATTCCCGCTTTCTTCAGATCGATAGCGCCGCGATGCGGGCCGGACTTCTCGCTCTTGATCCTGCCGAGCCAGTTCAGCGGCGGGGCGAAATTGGTCATGTTCTGCGCCATGCGCATCAGGAAGACCTGATCAGCGGCGAGGTGGGCGTAAGCGTGGGCGCGCAGCTGTTCGACCAGTTCCGGGTCGCCGTGCAGCAGGCGCAAGTCCATGAACATGCTGCCGGTCATCACGTTTTCCGGGGTGGTGGCGCTCAGCCAGCGGCTCAGTTCCTGCTTCCACTGGCGCAGGCTGCGTCGCCAGGCCGGGTTGCGCGCCATGATGCCACCCGGACAAGGCGGCACGCCGATGGCGATCAGCTGCTCGATGAGTTTCTCCGAGAAGGCTTCGAGCCGGCTCAGGGCCGCCGGCTCGAGATCATCGGCGTAAATGATTGCATTGTCCTGATCGGTGGCCAGCGTCTGTTCGCCACGACCTTCACTGCCCATGACCACGAAGGCGAAACGGCCGTCGAGGTCGGCGAATTCACCTTCACGCAGCAAGGTGATGAGGCGGATCAGGATCTGGTCATTGAGGTGGGCGATCAGCTTGACCGCATCGCGGATCGGGATGCCGCTCCCCGACAGGTGAACGACCAGCTCGACGATGCGCTGGTGCAGTTCGGCAAGCGCATCGACTGAGCCGGCCTTTTCGATGTCGAGCACCAGCTGGTGCGGCGAGTGGCTCTGCAGGCGCAGGATGTCGCTGTCGGTGATGATGCCGGCCAGTTCTCCGTCGGCGTTGACCACGATCAGGCGATGGATGCCGGTGCGCGACATGCGGTAGAGCGCATCGTACACCGCCGCCTGCTCGCTGATCGTGATCAGCGGTGAATGCATGATGTCGGCGACGCTGAGCTGCTGCGGGTCGCGCCCGAGCGCAACCACCTTGTTGCGCAGATCGCGGTCAGTGAAGATGCCGCACGGCGTGTCGCCATCAAGCACGATCATGCTCGAGATGTTGCGGGCGCTCATGGTCTGTGCGGCAGCGACCAGCCTGTCAGTGTGCTGGCAGCTCATCACTTCGCGTTGGCAGACTTCGCCCACCGGTCGGAAAAACTGGTTCTGTTCGCCCATGGTGCCGGCTCAGGCAGGTTGGACGCTGAGCGCCTGGTCCAGGCCAGCTTCGACAAGGCTGGATTCGACTTTGCCGAGCAGGACGACTTCACCGATGACGATCAGGGCCGGAGGACGCAGTCCGGCTGCCTTGACCGCCTGCGGCAAGCCGTCCACCGTGCCGAGCACGGTCTGCTGATCGGGCAGGGTGGCATTGTGGATCACTGCTGCGGGAGTGCTCGGCGGCAGCCCGTGGGCGAGCAGTTGGCGGCAGATGGTTTCCAGCGCGCCCAGGCCCATGTAGATCACCACCGTCTGTCCCGGACGGGCGAGCATCGGCCAGTCAAGGTCGACACTGTCGTCCTTGAGATGGCCGGTGGCGAACACCAGCGTCTGGGCATGAGAGCGGTGGGTGAGGGGGATGCCGTTGCAGGCACCTGCTCCGGCAGCAGCGGTGACGCCAGGGACGATTTCACAGGGGATGCCGGCGGCTTGCAGCGCCTGCATTTCCTCGCCGCCACGGCCGAAGATGAAGGGGTCGCCTCCCTTGAGGCGGATGACGCGCAGGCCTTCCCGGGCGAGGTCGACCAGCAGCTGGTTGATCTGTCCCTGGGGCAAGGCGTGATTGCCTGCCTGCTTGCCGGCATACACCCGGCGGGCATCCGGCGGGATGAGGTCGATGATCGCGTCGCCGACCAGATTGTCGTAGACCACGGCTTCGGCGCTGGCGAGCAGGCGGCTGGCCTTGAGCGTGAGCAGTTCAGGGTCGCCCGGTCCGGCGCCGACCAGAAAGACCCGGCCGGTGCTCGAATCGCGGATGCGCTGTTCAGCGCTGGGGACTGCGGGGGAAAGAAGCATGAAGAAAACTCCGCCTCATGGGTGCTGAGGTGTGCTGGGGTCAGTGTCGAGCCGCAGTCAGCGGCTTGTGCCGTCAGCTGCCCGGATCGATGAATGTGATGAAGTGGTGTTGATGCCGAAAAAGCCACCGGAGCGGCAAGTTTACGCTGGACGCACTTTATCCGCATCGTCAGTAGGGAAAATTAACTCAAATCAAGGATGATGAGGGGCATGGCGATTGATACTCGGCATATTATTTCAGTTCTATGTCCCTGTTGCTAAGGAGAGGGTGATGGCAAACAAGAAATGGTTGGGCAAAGGTCTGGCGATGGCAGTGCTGCCGCTGGCAATGAGCAGCGTCTGGGCTCAGGAAGCACCGAAGCTGACTGCAGAGGAAATGGAGCAGGGCAAGCTGATCTATTTCGAGCGCTGCGCGGGCTGTCACGGTGTGCTGCGCAAGGGCGCAACCGGCAAGAACCTCGAGCCGCACTGGAGCAAGACGCTCGAAGACGGCACCAAGCAGGAAGGTGGCACCCTGAAGCTCGGTACCGATCGTCTGGAGAAGATCATTGCCTACGGTACCGAAGGCGGCATGGTCAACTACGATGACATCCTGACCAAGGAAGAAATCAACCTGATGGCGCGCTACATCCAGAACGAGCCGCCGATTCCGCCCGAGTTCTCGCTCAAGGACATGAAGGAAAGCTGGAAGCTGCTGGTACCGGTTGACCAGCGTCCGACCAAGCAGATGAACAAGATCAACCTCGACAACGTGTTTGCCATCACCCTGCGTGACGCCGGCAAGCTCGCCCTGGTTGATGGCGACACCCATCAGGTCTGGAAGATCCTCGATACCGGTTATGCGGTGCACATCTCCCGCATGTCGGCTTCCGGCCGTTATGTTTACACGACCGGCCGCGATGGTCTGACCACCATCATCGACCTGTGGCCGGAAGAGCCGGTGACCGTGGCGACTGTCCGCATGGGTTCCGACATGCGCTCGGTTGATGTGTCCAAGTTCAAGGGCTACGAAGACAAGTACCTGGTCGGTGGCAGCTACTGGCCGCCCCAGTACGGCATCCTTGACGGTGAAACCCTGGAGCCGATCAAGGTCGTCTCCACCCGCGGCCAGACCGTGGATGGCGAGTATCACCCCGAGCCGCGCGTGGCTTCGATCGTCGCTTCGCTGAAGAAGCCCGAGTGGGTGATCAACGTCAAGGAAACCGGCATGATCCTGCTGGTTGACTACACCGACCTCGACAACCTGAAGACCACCACCATCAATTCCGCCAAGTTCCTGCATGATGGCGGCTGGGACGCTTCGGGTCGCTACTTCCTGGTGGCCGCCAACGCGTCCAACAAGGTTGCGGCAGTCGATACCCAGACCGGCAAGCTGGCTGCGCTGGTCGATACCGCCAAGATTCCTCACCCGGGTCGTGGTGCCAACTTCGTCCACCCGCAGTATGGTCCGGTCTGGTCGACTGGCCACCTGGGTGATGAAGTGGTGTCGATCATCTCCACGCCTTCCGAAGAGCCGAAATTCTCCAAGTACAAGGAGCACAACTGGAAGGTGGTGCAGGAACTGAAGATGCCGGGTGCCGGCAACCTGTTCGTCAAGACTCACCCGAAGTCGAAGAACTTCTGGGCCGATGCGCCGATGAACCCCGAGCGCGAGATTGCCGAGTCGGTCTATGTGTTCGACATGAACGATCTCAGCAAGGCACCGAAGCAGCTCAACGTGGCGAAGGACTCCGGTCTGCCGGAAAGCAAGGCCATCCGTCGTGCCGTGCAGCCTGAGTACAACAAGGCGGGTGACGAAGTGTGGATCTCGCTGTGGGGTGGCAAGGCCGACCAGTCGGCGATCGTGATTTACGATGACAAGACCCTGGCGGTGAAGAAGGTCATCACCGGTCCGCAAATCATCACCCCGACCGGCAAGTTCAACGTCTTCAACACCATGCACGACGTCTACTGATCTGGTAGCCGTTCATTGAACCGGATTCACCGCGCCCTCACCGGCGCGGTGTTTTCGAGGGAGGTTCCATGACAGATCAAGACAACGGCAAGCAGTGCGGGCTCATGGCCAGCCTGTGCAAGCCATCCACCAAATATTCGCTCGGTAGCCTGCTGGTTATCGGCATCATCCTCGGCGTATTGTTCTGGGGCGGTTTCAATACTGCACTCGAAGTCACCAACACCGAGAAGTTCTGCATTTCCTGCCACGAGATGGAGCAGAACGTCTATCAGGAATACAAGGAAACCATTCACTACAACAATCGCACCGGTGTGCGTGCGACTTGCCCCGATTGTCATGTGCCCAAGGAATGGACCTACAAGATGATCCGCAAGATCCAGGCTTCGCGTGAAGTCTGGGGCAAGATCACCGGTACCATCGATACCCGGGAAAAATTCGAAGCCAAGCGCCTGCAGCTGGCACGCAGCGAGTGGAAGCGGATGAAAGCATCCGATTCGCGCGAATGCCGCAACTGCCACAGTTTCGAGAGCATGAAACCTGAAATGCAGAAACAGCGCGCACGCAAGCAGCACGAAATGGCGATTGAAGACAAGATGACCTGCATCGATTGCCACAAGGGCATTGCGCACCACAAGCCTGAAGGCATGACGGATGAAGACGAGGAATAAGCAGCCGGAGTGCTGGAGCCTGTCTTCTTCACCTCTTTTGCCGACCTGAAACAGCGAGGAAATACGACATGAAAAAAACCCTGATCAGCAGCGCCGTACTTGCAGCCACCTCTTTGCTGGCGGCTCCCGCCTTTGCTGCGGCGCCGGACTGGGGTGGCGTGGAAGCACGTGAAATCACTCTGTTTTATCCTGGCGTGTCGCCCCTGGAATGGATCCAGAAAGGGACGGAGCACGGTGGTGCCCGTGCGCTGAAAAAGGGTGAAACCTGCGAAGGCTGCCACGACGAAGAAACCGCCGACATGGGCACCAAGATGGTGACCGGGCAGAAGATCGAGCCCAGCCCGATCGCCGGCAAGGCGGGTGCGATCCCGGTCAAGGTTCAGGCCGCCCATGATGGTGAAAACCTCTACCTGCGCTTCAGCTGGAAGCAGCCTGCTGCTTCCGGTGCGGCGAAGATGGATGCCGACAATCCGGTCAAGATCGCCTTCATGCTGGAGTCCGGTAGCCAGATCGAACTGGCCGAGCAGAGCGGCTGCTGGGCCACCTGCCACCAGGATTTGCGCACCATGCCGGGCGGTGACGAAGCCAAGACCAAGTATGTCAAAGGCGCTTCGCTCGCCGAAGGCAAGTTCTACGATCTCTACCAGTGGCGTAGCGGCGAGAACAAGGGCTATGACGGCTATGTTGCCGACAAGCGGGTGATGGAAGGCGGCAAGGCTCTGCAGAGCGCCGAAGGCAAGCTGGATGGCGATCAGTGGACGGTGGTGTTCACCCGCAGCTTCAGCGGTGCTGAAGGTGATGTGGCGCTTGAAGCCGGCAAGGTCTACAACTTCGGCTTTGCGATCCATGACGACAGCGCAGTGGGCCGTTATCACCACGTTTCGCTGGGTTACAAGCTCGGCATCGACGCCAAGGCAGACATCACGGCTGCCAAGAAGTAAGGACGTGCCGGGCGCCGTTTGGCGCCGGCCAGATGCGGGAGCCCGCCTGTGCGCCGGCTCCCGTATTTTTTGCCATAATGCGCCGCGCAAGCTGTCAGCGCTGATCGGTCGCATCGGGCAGGCAGAGTGCTGTTTTTCCTGCCGAGATGAGAGGTCATGATCAAGCCGATTCCCTGCATTGTTGCCAGCCTGTGCTTGTTTGCCGTTTCAGCGGTGAGCGCCGCCGAACATGAAGTGATCATCGAGCAGTACGCCTATTCACCGGCCGAACTGGAGATCGCGATCGGCGACACGGTGACCTGGATCAACCGTGAAAAGCGTACCAGCCACTCGATCATCCTGCTGGGCAGCGGTGAGGAATCCGAGCGCCTGTTTCCGGACGAGCGCTGGTCGAAAGATTTCGACGAAGCAGGGCGTTTCGAGTACCGCTGTGGCCCGCATCCGGAGATGAAAGGCAGCATCATCGTCAAACCCTGACCCTGCCAGTGGTGGGGTTGATGGCAGTCAATGCAATGCCGTGCTGCGGCGTCCATGCTCTGCCCATGCTGTCCGTGTGGAATCACCAATGCGAATACCTCCTCTACTGGGCCACGTTGCCGCCTTCATCGCTGCGGCCCTGTTGCTGGCCAATGCCCAGGCGGCAGACTCTGTGCCTGCACCTTCCGCCGAACGCGCTCGCGAGCTGATTCACATCGTCCGTCAGGACTGCGGTTCTTGCCACGGTCTCAAGCTTGCCGGTGGCCTCGGGCCAGCGTTGACGCCGGATGTGCTGGCCGACAAGCCGGCGGAAAGTCTGGTGGCGACGGTGGTCAGCGGCCGGCCGGGAACGCCGATGCCTCCTTTCCTCGGCATCGTTACTGAAGCCGAAGCCGAATGGATCGTCGCCCAGTTGTTGCAGGGTTTCCCGGCCGATGCCGGTCTGCCGCCGGCACGCTGAGGAATCGTCCCGGATGCGCTGCGCTCTGATCCAGGGCACGCGCGCGATCGGTGCGCATCCGTTCCGTCATTGATTGAAGAGGAGTTTTCATGAACACTTCCACGCCTCCCCGTCTCGCACCGCCCCTGCTGTGGGCTCTGGTGATGCCGTTGATGGTCTGGCTGCTGTCGGCTTGCAGCACTCAGCCTGCGATTCAGCAGGCAGCTGCTGAACTGCGCGGCACCGGTGATCTGGGCGTGATCATCGAGCGTGCTGATGGCCGGGTACAGATTGTCGATAGCAGCGCACGCAGCGTGCTGGCCACCGTTGAAGGCCTCGGCGACCTGTCTCACGCTTCGGTGGTGTTTTCGCGCGATGCGCGCTACGCCTATGTTTTCGGTCGTGATGGCGGTCTGACCAAGGTCGATCTGCTCAAAGCGGAAATCGCCGCACGGGTCATCCAGGCCGGTAATGCAATCGGCGGGTCGATTTCCCACGATGGCAAGCTGGTGGTGGTGCAGAACTATGATCCGGGCGGTATCAAGGCCTTTGATGCCGAGACCCTGGAACTGCTTGCTGAAGTGGCGACGGTGACCGAAGACGGCACCCGGTCGAAAGTGGTCGGCCTCGCTGATCTGAGCGGCAATCGCTTCATCTACTCGCTGTTTGAAGCAGGTGAGATCTGGATCAGTGATTTTTCCAATCCGCGTCAGCCGCGTACCGAACGCTTTCTCGGGGGCAAGCAACCGTATGATGCGCTGGTCAGCGGCAATGGTCGCTATTACATCGCCGGTCTGTTTGGTGAAGACGGCCTGGCGATGATGGATCTGTGGCACCAGGAAGAAGGCAGCCGCAAGATCCTGTCCGGTTACGGCAAGGGCGAAGCACCGTTGCCGGTGTACAAGATGCCGCATTTGCGTGGCTGGTCGCTGGCCGGTGGTCGCGCGTATCTGCCGGCGATCGGTCGTCATGAAGTGCTGATTGTCGACACCGACAGCTGGCAGGAAGTTGGCCGGGTAGCAGTGAAAAGTCAGCCGGTGTTTGTCATGGCGCGGCCTGATGGACGCGAAATCTGGGTCAATTTCGCTTTCCCCGACAACGGTTGGGTACAGGTGATCGATACCGAGCGCATGGAAGTCTCCCACACCCTGCAGCCCGGACGCGGCATCCTGCATATGGAATTCCTCTCCAAAGGCAATGAAGTGTGGCTGTCGGCACGTGATGACAACAAGGTCTGGGTTTATGACACGGCGAGCAAGCAGCCGATCACCAGCCTGGATTCCGCCAGTCCGAGCGGCATCTTCTTCACCACCCGTGCCGGGCGCAGCGGTTTCTGATGCCGCGCCGCATTGTGCTCCCTGCCAGCGTTGATGAGCAGGATTTCGCCCTCATCAACGCCTGGCAGCGTGATTTTCCGCTCGACTCCCGGCCTTTTGCCCACATTGCTGCTGCGCATCAGTTGACGGAAAGCGATATCCTGCTGCGTTATCGCCGCTTGATTGCTGCCGGGGTGATCAGCCGGGTCGGGCCGGTGTTTGCGCCCAACAGCCTTGGCGCCAGTGCGCTGGTGGCGCTGGCTGCACCGCCGGCAGAGCTGGAGGAGGTCGCGCTTCGGGTCAGCAGCGAAACTGCGGTGAATCACAATTACGAACGTGAACATCGCTACAACCTGTGGTTCGTGGTCACCGCCAGTGATCGCACGCAACTGGCGGCGACGGTGGCCGGCATTGCCAGCGACACCGGCTGTCCGGTCCTGACCTTGCCGCTGGAAGAAGAGTTTCATATCGACCTCGGCTTTGATCTCAGCACCGTCGCCGGCAAGCTGGGGGCGCCGGGCGCGGGCGGCCTGTCGCAGCCGGTGAGTTTCAGCGCGGCCGATCGACCGCAGCTGAGTCCGGCCGAGCGCGAACTGGCTCGCCGCCTGCAAAGCGGTCTCGAACTGGTGGCGCAGCCTTTCGCTGCGCTGGCCACTGCGCTCGACACCTCTGAAGGCTTCATTCTCGGCTGCCTGGAACGCTGGCTGGAGAGCGGCATCCTGCGCCGTTTTGGCGTCGTGGTGCGTCATCATGAGTTGGGGCTGGCCGCCAATGCGATGTGCGTGTGGGATGTGCCCGATGATCAGGTCAGTGCGCTGGGTCGGGCGCTTGCTGCCGAGCCGGCGGTCACGCTCTGCTATCGCCGACGCCGGGTGTTGCCGGGCTGGCCTTACAACCTGTTTTGCATGATTCATGGTCATGCTCGCGACGAAGTGCTCGCTGCGCGTGAAGAGATCTGCCGCCGCCACGGGCTGGAGGCACTGCGTCAGGACGTGCTGTTCAGCCGGCGTCGCTTCAAGCAGACCGGGGCGCGCTATCTGGTCGACAAGGAAACTGCCGATGTCTGAAACTTCCACCCGCCGCAGTCGTGGCGTCGCGGCCAGCCGCGCGCCCGATGAGCTGGACCGGCGCATCATCAACGCCCTGCAAGGCGAATTTCCGCTGGTCGAGCATCCTTTCGCAGTCGCCGCCGCGCCGCTGGGGCTGAGCGAAGAGCAACTGATTGCCCGCATCGAAGCGATGCTCGCCGACCGCGTGCTGACCCGTTTCGGGCCGATGTACCAGATCGAGCGCATGGGCGGTGCCTTCTGTCTGGCTGCGATGCAGGTGCCGCTGGAACGCTGGGACGAAGTGGTCGCCGCAGTGAATGAGTTTCCCGAAGTCGCACACAACTATCGCCGCGAACACGTGCTCAACATGTGGTTCGTGCTTGCCACCGAGCAGGCCGATGGCATTGCGGCCACTGCGCTGCGCATTGAGGCGGCCACCGCTCTTCCCGTGCATCTGTTTCCCAAGGAAAAGGAATATTTCGTTGAAATGAGGCTGGAAGCGTGACGAAGGACAGGATTGCCGATGCCCGGGAAGCCGGGCAAATCAGCATAGACGAGCTTGATCGTGCGCTCATTCTTGCCACCCAGGCTGGTTTGCCGCTGGTGGCCGAGCCGTATGCGGCGCTCGCTGCCAGGCTGGGTTGCAGTGCGACCGAGGTGATGCAGCGGCTGGCGCGAATGCTCGAACAAGGTCTCATTCGTCGCATCGGCGTGGTGCCCAACCACTACGCGATTGGCTACACTGCCAACGGCATGAGCGTGTGGGACATTGACGATCAGCAGATCGATGCGATTGGCGAGCGGGTCGGGGCAATCGACTTTGTCACCCACTGCTACCGCCGGCCGCGTCATCTGCCGCACTGGCCGTACAACCTGTTTGCGATGGTGCACGCTGAATCGCGCGCCGCTGCCCAGCAGCGGGTGGCGGAAATTGCGGCGGTGCTTGCCGGCGAATTTCCCGGCGCCTGCCGTGGCCATGATGTGCTGTTTTCCAGCGGCATCCTTAAAAAAACCGGGCTCAGATTGGGAAGTTGAAGCCATCCTGGTTGGCCGACAGGGGTGTTGTCCGGATGTGTAGCAGGTGAGCTTACCCTGTGGAGCCGGGTCCATGACCCGGCGGCAGGCGTTTGAGTTGCTGCTGGCGGCTGCACGGGCCGGGCCGGGTGGAGATGGTGCTTGGCTGAGCAGACTTGTTGCGCCGCACAAGCAAAACGGCGGAGTAGGTTACACTCAGGTTTCCATCCTCGCTGCGCACTGGAATTCATGAAACGCAATCTGTGGTTGCTGGCCATTGCCCAAGGCCTGTTTCTCACCAATAACGTGGTGTTCATCGCCATCAACGGTCTGGTCGGCTTGAAACTCGCGCCGGTGTCGTGGATGGCGACCCTGCCGGTGATGGGCTATGTGGTCGGTGGCGCTTTGTCGACCGGACTGGTGGCGCGCACTCAGCAGCGCTGGGGGCGCAAGCGCTCCTTTCAGCTCGGTCTGCTCAATGCTTTTGCCACCACGCTGTTGTGTGCGCTGGCGCTGTCGATCGGCAGTTTTCCGCTACTGCTGTGCGGCACCGTGCTTGCCGGTTATTACAGTGCCAATGGTCAGCTTTATCGCTTTGCTGCTGCCGAGCTGGTACCCGCATCAATGCGCGAAAAAGCGGTGTCGCTGGTGCTCGCCGGTGGGCTGATCGGCGCCATTCTTGGCCCCAATCTGGCCAATCAGACGCGCGAAGTGATGAGCTTACCTTTCCTTGCGTCCTATCTGGCGCTGGCGGTGGTCGCGGTGCTGGCCTGGCTGATCATCAGTGCGATCGACTTTCCTGCCGAACAAGCACCAGCGGCGGCTGGCACGGCCGCTGGCGGGCGGCCGCTGAGCGAGATCATGCGCCAGCCGATCTTCATCGTTGCCACGCTGGCTGCGGCACTCAGCTATGGGGTGATGAATCTGCTCATGGCCGCCACACCGCTGGCGATGGATGTGTGTGGCCTGCCGTTTTCCGATGCTGCGCTGGTGCTGCAGTGGCATGTAATTGGCATGTTCGCACCCGGTTTCGTCACTGGCCACTTGATCAAGCGCTTTGGCGTGCTGCCGATCATGGGCTGGGGCGTGGTGCTCAACCTGGCGTGCGTCGCGGTGGCACTCAGCGGCCAGGACCTGCACCAGTTCCTCATCGCGCTGTTCCTGCTTGGCGTCGGCTGGAATTTCCTGTTTACCGGCAGCACCACGCTGGCGCTGGAAAGCTATCGCAGCGAAGAAAAGGACCGCGCCCAGGCGGCGATCAATTTCGCCGTTTTCGCCACCATGGCGTTCACTTCCTTCGCCTCCGGCGCCCTGGTCACTACCCAAGGCTGGACCTTGCTCAACCTCGGTTCGCTGCCAGCGCTGCTGTTCACCGGTGGTGCGCTGTGGTGGCTGCACTTGCGGCGGCGAACTGAGGTGCGCTGAGGCCTTGCTGAACTGCCGGATACAGCTCAATCTGCCGCTTCGCGCCGGAGCAGGACGAAATGCTCGCTGTGGCGGCCGGCGCCGCGTTTGTATTCCCACACCGGCTGCCAGTGCGGCAGCAGGCCGGCGTTGCTGAAGCTGTCCTTCCTCAGCAGCAACAGGCCGCAGGGGCTGCCGTCCTGATTGACCATGCGGGTGCGCAGGGCAGCGAAGTAATCGAGCGAGGCGCGCAGATGGGCGGGCAGGTCGAGGCCGGCGACGCAGAGCTGGCTGTCGGCATCGCGTTCGCCTTCGATCGCCAGCGAAAGCGATTGCGCCACCGCACGGTAGCTGCGGGCGTTGTCGAACCAGGGCATCAGCAGCACCACCGCCAGGCACCAGAGCATGGTGAGACCGATGGTCCAGTTTGCCGGCGCCCGGCTGTGGCTGCGCGGCAGTCGCCACAGCAGCGCGATCCAGGCGAGGCTGATGGCTCCGCCCAGCAGCGCTTGCAGACTGGGGCTGGGGAGGATGAAGTCCGGTGCGTTGCGAGCGACGTGACGCGCCAGACCGCTTGGCCAACCGAGTGCCTGTGCCGACCAGGCCAGCCAGACCAGGATGCCGAATACTGCCAGCCCCAGCAGCGAGAACCAGCTGAAAGCATTGGCAGCGCCGCGGCGCAGGCTGTGCACGCCGGCGGCAGCCAGCAGGCCCAGTGCCGGCAGCAGGGGCAGGGCATCCGCCTGGGCGCGGGTGTCGGTGAATGCCCATTGGGCGAGCACCAGCAGGATGCTCAGCACCGGCAGCAGCCAGCGCAGATCGGCCAGGCGCCGGCGCGCACGCCATACGGTCCACAGCGCCAGCGGCCACAAGGGCCAGGTGAACCAGCCGAACAGTTCGAGGCCGCGTTGCAACTGGGCGGAGGTGGCGAAACCGCTGCTCAGCCGTGCCCATTCGAGCTGCAGCCATTGCTGGAACAGTTCGGGTGCTTGCAGATGCAGGGTCAGTGGCCAGATGCAGGCGAGGGCGAGCGCAAGGCTGAGACCGAGCAGCAGTGCGCCGCTGGCGCGCGGGTTGCGGCAGTCGGGGCTGATCAGCATCAGCAGCACGAACAGCGGTGCGGTGAGCAGCAGGCCGCTCAGACCGGCACTGAGAAAAGCCAGCGTGCTGGCGCAGCCGGCAGTGAGACTGCCGGCAAGCGGACGTGCGGGAAGCTGGGCAAAGCCGTACAGGCTCATGGCGAGCGCAGCGAGCAGGCTGAGCAGCGGCTGGGTTTCGTGTGCGTGCAGCACCAGACCGAGTGCCCCAAGCAGGAGCAGGGCTGCGGGAGTGCGCGCCGGGCGGCCGTAAAGGATTTCGGCACTGCGGGCGGTGAGAAACACGGTGAGGGCGACGGTGAACGCACTGGCCAGGCGGGCGCCGGCATGCAGCGGCAGCACCGCACTGCTCAGGCTGGCGCCCAGGCTGGCGAGCCAATAGTGAAGCGGAGGATATTCGAGCCAGGCTTCGCCGGCGAGGCGGGGAATCAGCCAGCCTTCGCCGTTGAGCATCGACAACACCGGTCCGAGATGACGGGCATCATCACCGCGCCAGGGGTCGTGAGCGAGCAGGCCGACCAGCAGGTAGAGACCGACCAGCAGACTGAGGCCCAGGGTGCCGTAGACCCGGCGCTGCAGCAGATTTGGCGCCGGTTCGCTGGAGAAAGCTCGGGAGAGGGGTTCAGGTTCGCGCGTCATGCGTGCATTGTGAAGCGGCAGCGAGAAACTGGCAAAGCGCCTGACAGAGATTTGCTGCAGCGCTGGCAGAGCCGGCGCTTGCAAGCTTGACGGCGCTCGCGGAACAAAGGCGGTCAAGCGAGGTGAACAGGCTTGGACAGGCATTGGACAGGCATTAAAAAAGGCAGTCGAAACTGCCTTTCCAGGTGTTCTTCAGTGCATCCTGAAGCGATCAGGCGCGGGCAACGTTGCCGTACTTCTGACGGAAGCGCTCGACACGGCCGGCGGTGTCGACGATCTTCTGCTTGCCGGTGTAGAAAGGATGGCAGGCAGAGCACACTTCAACGTTGAACTGGGGCTTGCCGATGGTGGAGCGGGTGGTGAAAGTGTTGCCGCAGGAGCAGGTCACGTTCACGTCGTTATAGTTCGGATGGATGTCCGCTTTCATGCTGTTCTTCCTGATGCGCGCGGGCGGCGGTTGTGACCGCCCTGATTGGTAAAGTGTGGAATTATCAACTACAAGTGCGATGCTGGCAAGCATCTTTCATCTTGTCGCGTTGTGCCCGGGTGAGACAACTGGCTTAAAATGGGCGGTTATTCCTGCTGTCAGCGGTTTTCCTGCTGTCGACCGGTGTTGGCCCGTCTGAAGGCTGGCTGTGGGTGCGGGGGCAGCATCGGCGCGGGCAGCGTCGTCTATCCGGAGAGATTCTCTTGCGTCTGTTGCTTGCGCCGATGGAAGGCCTGCTGGATGAGCTGCTGCGTGCGCAGCTCACTGCGCTCGCTTCGTACGATTATGCGGTGAGTCCTTTTGCGCGCATTTCGGAAAACGTGCCTGCGCGGCGGTTTTTCACTCGCATCGCGCCGGAGTTGCTCGCTGGTGGCCGCACCGCCGCCGGCACGCCGGTGCGGCTGCAACTGCTCGGCTCTGATCCGGGGCGGATGGCTGCCAGTGCGGCTCGTCTCGCGCGCTTGCAGCCGCCCGGCGTGGATCTCAATTTCGGCTGTCCGGCACCGACGGTGAATCGGCATCGCGGCGGCGCGGCGCTGCTCGATGAGCCGGCTTTGCTGCACGAGATTGCCAGTGCGGTGCGGGCCGCGCTGCCGGCCAGCATTCCGTTGAGTGCCAAGATGCGACTGGGCATCCGCGATACCAGCCAGGCGCTGGCCTGTGCGCAGGCGCTGGCCAGCGCCGGAATTGACAGTCTGGTGGTGCATGCACGCACCAAACTTGATGGCTACCGGCCGCCGGCGCACTGGGAATGGATTGCCCGCATTGCCCAGGCGGTGGCAGTGCCGGTGGTGGCGAATGGTGAAGTGTGGACCGCAGCCGACTGGCTGCGCTGCCGGGCCAGCGCCGGAGTCGATGATGTGATGCTCGGCCGTGGTGCGGTCGCCGATCCTTTTCTGGCTGCGCGCATCCGTGCGGGTCAGTTCGAGCCGCCGACGGCTGCGCAGCAGGCGCAGGAATGGGCGGCAGTGCAAGTTGCACTCGGCGAATTCTGGCAGGCAGTGAAAGCCAGCCGCGAGGCGCGCCATGCACCGGGGCGGATCAAGCAGTGGCTCAAGCTGCTTGCCCGCACTTATCCGGCAGCAGCAGCGCTGTTTGCCAGCTTGCGGCCGCTGACGACGGTGACGATGATCGATGAGCTCTTGCGCCGGCATGGCGTGCCGTTGCCGTGTGGGGGTGAGCAGGGGCTGGGGTTGGGGCTGAACAGAGAGGCTGCCGCGGCTGCGAGCGGTAGCGCTGCAACGGTTTTGCTGGAGATGGAAGGATGAGTTACGCCAATTCGCGTATTCCGCACAGTGCCCAGGCTGGCGTGCATGAACGTCTCGAAACCCTGGTGCGCAAGCATCTGGCCCATCCTTTTCACAAGCCTTATGCGCCGTACAATCAGGCTGCGTTGACTGCCAGTCTGGCCGATTGGGATGGCAGGGCGCCGCTGATTCTCGATGCCGGCTGCGGCGTTGGCCACAGCACGATTGCGCTTGCCCGTGCGCATCCCGATCACTGGGTGATCGGCGTTGATCAGTCCGAAGAGCGCCTGCTGCGGCGCAAGCCTTATCCGCCAGCCTTGATGCCGACCAATCTGGTGTTCGTGCGCGCCGATCTGGTCGACTACTGGCGCTTGCTGGCCGATGCCGGCCTGCGGCTGGCGAAGCACTATCTGCTCTATCCCAATCCCTGGCCCAAGATCGGTCATCTTGCCCGGCGCTGGCATGCTCATCCGGTGTTTCCCTTCATCCCTGCGCTGGGCGGAGTGCTTGAATGTCGCAGCAACTGGCAAGTCTATGTCGAGGAGCTGGCGCAGGCGCTGGCGATCATGCGCGGTGAGAAAGTGGGCTGGAGCGTGTTTGAAGCCGAGACTGCGCTGACACCTTTCGAGCGCAAATACCGCGATTCAGGCCAGACCCTGTACCGGCTGCAGCTCGATCTGGATGCTGATCCCGGACAGTCCCGGTCGGCGCACTGATCGCATTGAGCTTGCCGATTTCGCGCGCTTGGGCCAATCTTGCAGCAACTTTCAGGAGAACCGACGATGAGTGACACCTCGCAGCCACAAATGAATGCCGAATTGATGAGCGAAGACGACTTCGAGGCGCTCGAAGCCGTGCTCAGCTCGGACATCGTGCCCGAGGACTGCATGGACCTGGAAATGCTCGACGGTTTTCTCGCCGGCGTGCTGCTCAGCCCGCGTCCGATTGCGGTTGAACGCTGGTTGCCCGAAGTGTGGTCCGCCCATGGTGATGCGCTCGAACTGAGTGGCGGGCGCGAAATGCAGCACGCGATCCGGCTGGTCAAGCTCTATTACAACGAGCTGCTGGCCACGCTCGGGCTGGATGACGAGGACGAATGCTGGGAGCCGTTCTGCTTTGCGGTCGGCGAGGAAGATCAGGGTGTCGAGCTGGGCGATGCCTGGATCGACGGCTTTGCCCAAGGGCTGGATCTGTGGCCGCAAGGCTGGGAAGAAGGCCTCGACGAAGAAGCGGTCGATGCGGTGAAGGATACGCTCGACGAAGTGCTCTCGCCCTGGAGCGAGGAAGCGGATGTCGCGGCGGAAGAAGCCGGCGCCGCTGCCGGCGAGCAGGCGCGCTTGCAGCAGCTCACCGCAGTGGGCGAAGCGGTGAATGACATCTACGCTCATTGGCGTGATCTCGAACTGCCGCCGCCGCCAGCGCTCGACACCACGGCGGCGCCTGGGCCAGCCGCCGCCGGACCGGGACGCAATGATCCCTGTCCCTGCGGCAGTGGCAAGAAGTACAAGAAGTGCTGCGGGGCGCTCAATGGCGGTGAAGCGGCGGCGGGTGAGGCTGAGACTGAGGGAGGTGAAGCTTGAACAGCGATTTTGCCGTGCGCGGCGAGCACATCCAGCTGGACCAGCTGCTCAAGGCAGCTGGTCTGGTCGATTCCGGTGGCATCGCTCATGCCTTGGTGGCCGCTGGAGCAGTGATGGTCGACGGGGTGACCGAAACGCGCAAGCGCGCCAAGCTGCGCCCGGGCCAGTGTGTCGAGCTCGGCGATGTGCGCATCGAGCTGGTGGCCGCTGCAACCGATACCGATTCCGCAGTTGAAGCTGCCACCGATCATCACTGATCATTTGTCCATCAGTTGCCCATCACTTGCCAAGTAGCTCGCGCAGCACATATTGCAGGATGCCGCCGTGGCGGTAGTACTCGGCTTCGATCGGCGTGTCGATGCGGCACAGCAGTTCGATGGCCGAGCTTGAACCGTCAGCACGCTTGATCTGCAGCTTCAGTTTCTGCTGAGCTTGCAGGCCGGCGCCGAGACCTTCGATGCTGAACTGTTCGCTGCCGTCCAGGCCCAGTTGTTGCCAGTGGACGTCACCGATGAACTGCAGCGGCAAGACGCCCATGCCGACCAGGTTGGAACGGTGAATGCGTTCGAAGCTGCGTGCCACGACCGCACGGACGCCGAGCAGCAGCGTGCCTTTTGCGGCCCAGTCGCGGGAAGAACCGGTGCCGTATTCCTCGCCGGCAAAGATGATGGTCGGCACACCGCGCGCCAGCCAGGCGCTGGCGGCTTCATGCACGGTCACCACTTTGCCGTCGAGCAGGCTGTAACCGCCTTCACGCCGACTGCCGTCGGCTGCGGCCGGCAGCATCAGGTTGTTCACCCGTACGTTGGCAAAGGTGCCGCGCACCATCACGTCGTGGTGGCCGCGACGGGCGCCGTAGGAGTTGAAATCCTTCTTGCTCACCCCCTGGGCCTGCAACCATTGTCCGGCCGGCGTGTTCTCGCCAAAGGCGCCGGCAGGGGAAATGTGGTCAGTGGTCACTGAATCGCCCAGCATCAGCAGCGCACGTGCATCGTGAATGTCTTCCACTGCCGCCGGATTGAGCGCGAAGTCATCAAAGAAGGGCGGGCAGGCAATGTAGGTCGAAGGCGGCCAGTCATACAACTCGCCACTGGGCGCCGGAATGGCGTTCCACAAATCGTGGTCGCGAGTGAAATCGGCATAGATGCGGCGATAAGTCGCCGGATCGCTGGCAAAGCGCTGGGCAGCATGGATTTCATCGCTGCTCGGCCAGAGTTCGCGCAAAAACACCGGCTGGCCGTCGCTGCCGATCCCCAGCGGCTCGTGGTTCAGGTCGATGTTGACCCGGCCGGCGAGGGCGAAAGCGACCACCAGCGGCGGCGAAGCGAGATAGTTGGCACGGATGTTGGGATGAATGCGCGCTTCGAAGTTGCGGTTGCCTGACAGCACGGCGGCAGCGATCAGATGGTGGCGGTTGATGTGATCGTTGAAAGTTTCCGCCAGGTCGCCCGAGTTGCCGATACAGGTGGTGCAACCATAGCCGGCCAGCGCGAAGCCCAGCTCGGCCAGTGGTTCGATCAGACCGGCACGACTGAGATAGTCAGTCACCACCCGTGAGCCGGGCGCGAGCGAAGTCTTGATGTGCGGCTTGACGCGCAAACCACGCGCCAGCGCTTTCTGCGCCAGCAGACCGGCCGCCACCATCACCGCCGGGTTGCTGGTATTGGTGCAGGACGTGATCGCCGCGATCAGCACATCGCCATGGCCAAGATCAACGCCGTCGATGGCGGTGGGAAAGCGCTGTTCGAGTTGCTCCGCTTGCATGCCGAAGCCGTTGTCGCTCACCGGGGTGGCAAACAGCTGCTCGAAACTCGACCGCATTGCCCCCAGCGGGATGCGGTCCTGCGGTCGTTTCGGGCCAGCCAGTGACGGTTCGATACTGGCGAGGTCCAGTTCGACGGTGCGCGAATAATCGATCTCGCCGCGCCGGGGTACGCCGAACATGCCCTGGGCCGTGAAATAAGCCTCCAGCAGCGCGCAGTCGGCTTCGTCCCGTCCGGTGCTGCGCATGTAATCGATCGTGTGCTGATCGACCGGGAAAAAGCCGATGGTCGCGCCATATTCAGGTGCCATGTTGCCGATGGTGGCGCGGTCAGGTACCGGCAGACGGGCGACGCCATCGCCGAAGAACTCGACAAACTTGCCGACCACTTTCTCGCGGCGCAGCATTTCGGTGACCGTGAGCACCACATCGGTGGCCGTCGTCCCGGGCGGCAGTTCGCCTTTCAGTTCGACGCCGATCACGTCCGGAGTGAGGATGTACACCGGCTGGCCGAGCATCGCTGCTTCGGCTTCGATGCCGCCCACGCCCCAGCCCACCACGCCGACGCCGTTGATCATCGTGGTGTGCGAGTCGGTACCGACCAGGGTGTCGGGATAGCACAGACCTTCACTCTGACGCACGCCATGGAACAGGTGTTCGAGGTTCACCTGGTGCACGATGCCGTTGCCCGGCGGCACCACACCAAAAGTGTCGAACGCCTGCATGCCCCATTTGATGAACTGATAGCGTTCGCGGTTGCGGCCGAACTCGATTTCCATGTTGCGGCGCAAGGCATCGGGGCTGCCGTAGTGGTCCACCTGAACCGAGTGGTCAACCACCAGATCGACCGGCACCAGCGGCTCGACCAGTTTGGGCGCATGACCGAGCGCAGCGGCTACTTTGCGCATGGCCGCCAGATCGACCAGCAAGGGTACACCGGTGTAGTCCTGCAGCACCACGCGGGCGACGACGAAGGGAATTTCCTCGCTGCGTGGTGCATTCGGTTGCCAGTTGGCCAGCGCACGCACGTGAGCGGCAGTGACCTTGTTGCCGTCGCAATGGCGCAATAGCGATTCGAGCACGATGCGCAGCGACACCGGCAGACGCGAGATCTTGCCGGCGCCGCCGGCTTCCAGCGCAGGCAGGGAATGGAAGCGCAACGGATCGTGCGGTGCGGGCAGGGCGGACAGGGTGGCAAAATCGCAGGCGGTGGTCATGATGGGGTCTCCTGGGGAATTATTGTTGGTGATTGTCGGCATGAAGGCTGTCGTCTCTTCAGCATAGCAGTCTGTCTCACGACTGCCAGTCAGGCAGACACGGCGATGTCTGCTGGAATGCGCCAGGATGTGTGGCCGGGACTCGCTCAATGAGCAATGAAAGCGTAAAATCCGGCTGTTTGTCTTTTCTGTGTTGCAGTGCACCGCAGGTCTTATAAAAGACATATAATGTCAAGGTGCGCATGAAAGGAAGCTCATGCGCGATCCGATCATCGCCCCGAAAAGTGAGGACATCACCGTGCTTGAAGCCTACCGCGCCCATGTTGCCGAACGTGCTGCTCTTGGTATCCCGCCGCTGCCGCTGAACAAGCAGCAGACGGCCGCTCTGGTTGAACTGCTGAAGAACCCGCCTGCCGGTGAGGAGGCCTTCCTGGTCGATCTGCTCACGCACCGCGTGCCGGCCGGGGTGGATGATGCCGCGGCAGTGAAAGCGGCTTTCCTTGCTGCCGTGGCCAAAGGCACTGACCAGTGTGCGCTGGTGTCACGCGCCAAGGCCACCGAACTGCTCGGCACCATGCTGGGCGGGTTCAACATCAAGCCGCTCATCGACCTGCTCGATGATGGCGAAGTCGGCACGATCGCTGCCGAAGGTCTCAAAAAGACCCTGCTGATGTTCGATTACTTCCATGACGTCAAGGATCTGGCTGCCGGTGGCAGCGCCAACGCCAAGGCAGTGATGCAGTCCTGGGCCGATGGTGAATGGTTCACCAGCCGTCCGGAAGTACCGGCTTCGCAGAAACTGACCGTATTCAAGGTCACCGGCGAAACCAACACCGATGACCTGTCGCCCGCGCCGGATGCCTGGTCGCGTCCCGACATTCCGCTCCACGCACTGGCGATGCTGAAGAACCCGCGTCCGGGCATCGAGCCGGAAGAAGCCGGCGTCCGTGGTCCGGTCAAGTTCCTCGAAGAACTGAAGGCGAAAGGCAATCTGGTGGCTTACGTCGGTGACGTGGTCGGTACCGGCTCCTCACGCAAGTCGGCGACCAACTCGGTGCTGTGGTTCACCGGTGAAGACATTCCCTTCGTGCCCAACAAGCGTTTCGGCGGGGTCTGCCTCGGCTCCAAGATCGCGCCGATCTTCTTCAACACCATGGAAGATGCCGGCGCGCTGCCGATCGAGATCGACGCCAGCCAGATGGAAATGGGCGATGAGATCGAACTGAAGGTCGATCACGACAAGGGCACGGTGACTGCGCTCAAGAATGGCGCGGTGATTGCCGAATCGCAGCTCAAGACACTGGTGATTCTCGACGAAGTGCGTGCCGGTGGCCGCATTCCGCTGATCATCGGTCGTGGCCTCACCACCAAGGCGCGTGAAGCGCTCGGTCTGCCAGCGTCCACCTTGTTCCGCCTGCCGCAGGATCCGGTCGATAGCGGCAAAGGTTTCTCGCTCGGTCAGAAGATGGTTGGCCGTGCCTGCGGTCTGCCCGAAGGGCAGGGCGTGCGCCCCGGTACCTACTGTGAGCCGAAGATGACCACCGTGGGTTCTCAGGACACCACTGGTCCGATGACTCGCGACGAACTGAAGGACCTCGCCTGTCTTGGCTTCTCTGCCGACCTGGTGATGCAGTCCTTCTGCCACACCGCCGCCTATCCGAAACTGGTCGACGTCAAGATGCATCACGAGCTGCCCAGCTTCATCAGCACCCGTGGCGGCGTGTCGCTGCGTCCGGGTGATGGCGTGATCCACTCCTGGCTCAACCGCCTGCTGCTGCCCGATACCGTTGGTACCGGTGGCGACTCGCACACCCGTTTCCCGATCGGCATTTCCTTCCCGGCCGGCTCCGGTCTGGTGGCGTTTGCTGCCGCCACCGGCGTGATGCCGCTCGACATGCCCGAATCGGTGCTGGTGCGCTTCAAGGGCGAACTGCAGCCTGGCGTCACCCTGCGCGACCTGGTCAATGCCATTCCGCTCTACGCCATCAAGCAGGGTCTGCTCACCGTCGAGAAGAAAGGCAAGAAGAACATCTTCTCCGGCCGCATCCTCGAAATCGAAGGTCTGCCCAACCTCAAGGTCGAACAGGCGTTCGAACTCACCGACGCTTCCGCCGAGCGTTCGGCGGCTGCCTGTACCGTCCATCTCAACAAGGAACCGATCGTCGAGTACATGAACTCGAACATCACCCTGATGAAGTGGATGATCGCCAACGGCTACGAAGATGCCCGCACGCTGAAGCGCCGCATCAAGGCGATGGAAGACTGGATTGCCAACGGCGAATTGCTCAAGGGCGATGCCGATGCCGAGTACGCCGCAGTGATCGAGATCGATCTGGCCGATGTCAAGGAGCCGATCGTCGCCTGCCCGAATGACCCGGATGATGTCAAGGTGCTGTCCGAAGTCGCCGGTGACAAGATCGACGAAGTCTTCATCGGCTCGTGCATGACCAACATCGGCCACTTCCGTGCGGCCGGCAAGGTGCTCGACGGCAAGAGCGACATCCCGACCCGACTGTGGATCGCGCCGCCGACCAAGATGGATGCGATGATCCTCAACGAGGAAGGCTATTACGGCGTTCTCGGCCGCTCTGGCGCGCGCATGGAAATGCCCGGTTGCTCGCTGTGCATGGGCAACCAGGCGCAGATCCGCAAGGGCAGCACCGCAATGTCGACTTCGACGCGCAACTTCCCCAACCGTCTGGGCATCGACACCCGCGTCTATCTGGGTTCGGCCGAACTGGCGGCCGTGTGCGCATTGATGGGCAAGATCCCGACGGTGGCCGAGTACATGGC
>JAVEVA010000007.1:57893-72064 GCA_034005275.1 Thauera sp.
AGTCTGAGCGCTTCACGCTGCGGACTGAGCGGCTGGAAAAAGCCCCGCATGGTGCAGACCGGCGGGGCTTTTTGTTGGCAGTTTGTTTGCCTGGGCGGCGGGTCTCGATCAAGCCGGATTGGTTGCGCCGGGGTGAGTCTGGCTCCTGTGTATAAAGACAAAACCCCTTGAGTTCGCTATCATCTGGATTTCCTGATATAGATCAATAAATCCGGATGAGACGACTGCCTGAGACGATTGTCCACAGCCTTTCCTGGTGGGCTGAACCTTGCCTTGCCGGCGGCCGGCTGGTCAGCCATCGTTGAAGTGAAGGTATGGAAAGCAGGGCATGTGTTGTTGCGTTTGTGTGTCTTTTGAACCGTTGGGCATGATGCTGTGGGGGCGAAAGTGATGGCCGCACTGAGCAGGCTGTCCTTGCGGACGCGGATTGTGCTGGTCTGGCTGCTGTGTCTGCTGGTGCTGGGCGTGTATTGGCTGCAGTTGTATCGCAGTCACCAGGCACAGTGGCAGGAGCTCGAGCAGCAGGCGGCGCTGCGTGCCGACCAGACTGCGCAGGCGCTCAGCCATCACACCGAGCGCACGCTGCGCAAGCTGCGCTTCATCGTCCAGCATCTCGGCGAGCACTGGACAGGGGGAGACGAGGCGGTTTTTCGCCGAGTCATCCATTTTGCCCAGGCTGCCTTGCCAGCGGGGGCGCTTGAGCAGGTGGCGATTGCCGATCATGAGGGCAGGATCGTCTTTTCCAGTCTCAGCCGGCCCGGAGTGCCGCCAGCGAACGTGTCGATTGCCGACCGCGCTCATTTCCGCATTCATGTCGAGCAGCCGCTCAGTGACTTTCATGTCGGCACCCCGGTCCTGGGGCGGGTGTCGGGAAAGTGGAGCGTTCAGCTCAGCAGTCCCTTGCGCAAACAAGGTGTGCTGAACTGGGTGCTTGTCGCTTCAGTGGATGCAGGCCACCTGTCGGAAGCGTATCGTCAGGTGTTTCCCGATCCGGCGGATGTGGTGCTGCTGATCAATGAGGATGGCGATTATCTCACCCGCAATCACGCGATTGAAACGGTGCTGGGCAAGCGGGTACCTGCTGATCGTGAGTTCTTCCACGCTACCGACAAGACTCATGGCAATTACTTCACCAGAGCACCAGTGGATGGTGTCGAGCGCTATTACTCCTGGGTGAGGGTACCCGGTTTTCCGCTGGTGTTGAGCCTCGGGCTGGGGCGCGACAAGGTGATTGCGCCACTGCAGGCCGCGCTGCATGCGAGTCATGTCCAGCATCTGGTCTCGCTGTTGCTGTTGCTGTTCGCCGGCTGGCGCATCACCCGGCTGGTGTTGCTGCGCAGCGAGCAGACCCGTTCGCTGGCGGAAACCCAGGAACGTCTGCGGCAGGCACTGGACGCTGTACGCGACGGCTTGTGGGAGTGGCGGGTGGCCGATGGCCGGATGCAGTGGGATGCGCAGTGCCGTCACATCTGCGAGCGTGATGGACTGGGCTTGCCAGCCAGCTATGAAGAGTGGTTGGCCTTGCTTCATGCCGATGATCTTGCCGTCGTTGATGCCAGCTTGCAGGAACATGTTGCCAGAGGCGGTGGCGAGCCGCTGCGGATCGAGTGCCGCATCCGTACGGGCCAGCCTGGCATCTATCGCGGCATTGAGCTGCGCGGCCGCCTGCTCGGTGAGCAAAACAGTGCGGATGCGGTCTTCATCGGTACGTGCAGCGACATCACTGCCCGTTACCAGACCCAGCAGATGCTGGAAGTCGAACGGCTGCGCATGCTGACCCTGCTGGAAAAATTCGACGCTGGGGTGCTGCTGGAGGATGCGAGCCAGCGGGTGGTGATGGCCAACAAGCCTTTGTGCCACCTGCTGGACCTTGAGCTCGAGCCGGCTGCGCTGGTTGATCTGGCCCATGATGAACTGCTGGCGCGATTGCATCCGATGCGGGCGGGCTGGTTACCGGAGGATCGGCATAACGACTCGCGGCGCAGCATCGAAGTGATTGACGAGATCCTGCAGCGGGTGATCAGTGTTGACTGGGTGCTGATCCATCATGGCAATGAGACGCTTGGTTATCTGTGGCTGTTGCATGACATCACCCGGCGCAGACGGCGCGAGCGCGAACTTGCCCTGCTGGCCAGTACCGATGGACTGACCGGGCTGCCCAACCGGCGCAGCTTCATGGCGGTGCTGGAGGCCTGGCTGGGAGAGGGCGGTGCGGAGTCTGGCCGTGGCGCAGTGATGATGCTCGACATCGATCATTTCAAGCGCATCAATGACGCGCATGGTCATCCGGTGGGCGATGAGGTCCTGCAGCGGGTGGCGAAGCTGCTGCAGGGCAGCTTGCGTGATGGTGACGAATGTGCACGCCTGGGAGGGGAGGAGTTTGCCGTGCTGGCGCGTGAGCTCAGTCTGGCGGAAGCGCTGCGGCTGGCCGAGCGCATCCGGGTGGTGATTGCCAACCAGGTGTTTGAAATTGGTGACGGGCTCGAGCTTGGTGTCACGGTCAGCATCGGGGTGGCTGAACTCGGTGAAGCCAGCGTCAGCAAGTTGCTGATGGCTGCTGACCAGGCGCTCTACCGGGCGAAAACCGGAGGACGCAATCAGGTCTGTGCCGGATGAGCAGGTCAGATCGGTGTCAGTCAGCGACTGTTGAGCAGCGCCTGCCGCGCGCCTTTTCAGTGTGAGGGAATGATCTGCCAGCCCGGATGGTCGTACTCGCGGCCATAGAGATTGAGGGTTTCGGCAATCCGCTTGAGGCTCAATTTCTTCACCGGCAGACGGGGTGAGGATTTCATCATGTCGATGCTTTCAGCGATGTCGCCGAGCAGCCACTGCAGATGACGGTCGCTCTGGCTGTGCAGATCCTGGCTGGTGCTGATCTGTTCGAGCCGGTTGGCAAAGTTGGCAGCAAGGTCGAGGTAGCCGGCTTCGTCCAGTGTTTCCTGCCGCTCCTGGGCAGCCAGCACCTGATCCCGCAATGCCTCCATGCCGCCGCGCAGCGCATCGTTGCTGGCGCGCAAGGCCGGCTTGGCCGTGAGGTGGGGAGCGAGCGGCTGTTGGGCGTTGGCGGGTGCCGGCAGGATGAGGATCAGCGTGGTGGCCAGGGCAGCAAACAGGGACGGGCGGGGCATCGATGGCTCCGGAAAATGAAAGCAGGACAATGCTAGCGAAAAATGACCGGGTTGCGCTTGAAGTGGATCAACTGGATTGAATCCGCTGAACGTCGCCAGCTCAGCCGAACAGATAAGGAAAGAGTTGCTGTTTCTGCTCGGCAGTCAGGCTTTTCATGCGCGCAACATTGCGCTCGGGAATTGCATCGATGTCGGGGTAGCTGGCGATGACCTGTTCGAGGCTGTCTTCGCGGATGATGTGCAGCAAGGGCCAGGGTGCGCGATTGGTCAGATTGCCGGGGTCATCGGCATCGGTGTCGACAAACTGGTAGCCGGGATGAAAGCTCGCCACCTGCAGTTCGCCTTCCCAACCGAAACCTTCCAGCCACAGGTCGACGGCATCGAGAAAGTCGTTGTAGTCGGCAAAGTCGGCCAGCATGTGGGGAATTGCCAGCAAAGTGGTTTCGAGCTCGCTCACCGGGGTGTCGGCGAGGTGCTCGAGTTCGTGCTGCAAATCATCGAGCAGCTGTTCCTCGTTCGTGGCTTGGCTGATGGCGATCCGCACCCGGCCTTCGCGGCGTGGACGAGCGGCAAACGGGCAGAGATTGAGTCCGATCACCACCTCGTCGAGCCAGCGTTCGATGTCGTCGATGATTTGTGCGTCCATGGTTCAAGTCGCCGCAGCGTGGCGGTCAGTGGGTGGCAAAGCGGCAAGGATACGGTTTTTTGCCTGACTTGGGCGGCTGCTCAACAAGTCCTGTTGCCCTGCTTGCCGAGCAGGCGTCTGGCCAGGGTGGCGACCTGTCCGGCCAGATCTGGCTGCAAACAGTCGAGCGTCACCAGCTCTGGCCACTGTTCGGAGAACTGGCGTTGCCAGGTGAGCTGGCGTTTGGCGAGCTGACGGGTGGCGGCAATCGCCTTGAAGCGGAATGCTGCGGCGTCAATCTGGCCGTCGAGGAATTCCCAGGCCTGGCGGTAGCCGACGGCGCGCATCGATGGCAAGCCGGAGTCGAGGCGGTAGCGGGCGCGCAGCTGGCGTACTTCGTCGACGAAACCAGCGGCCAGCATCGCATCAAAGCGTTCGGCAATCCGTTGGTGCAGTACGCTGCGATCGCTCACGGTCAGGGCAATCGCATGCAGCTGGCAGGGCAGGGCAGGGGCGCTGGAGTGAGCATAGCTGGCGGCGAGCGGAGCGCCACTGAGGCGGACGATTTCCAGCGCACGCTGGATACGTTGAGCATCGGTCGGCTCAAGCCGGGCGGCGCTTTCGGGGTCGAGGCGGGCCAGTTCGGCGTGCAGGGCGGGCCAGCCGAGGCGCGCGGCGTCGGCATCGATCTGCGCGCGCAATGTCGGGTCGGCAGCGGGCAGGTCGGCAAGACCGTCACGCAGCGCCTTGAAATACAGCATCGTGCCGCCGGCCAGTAGCGGGATGTGCCCACGGGCGCTGATCTCGCTCATCAGCCGGATCGCATCGGCGCGGAATTGCGCAGCGGAATAGCGTTCTTCCGGGCTGATGAGGTCGATCAGGTGATGGGGGCAGCTGGCCTGCTCGGCGGCGCTGGGCTTGGCGGTACCGATGTCCATGTCGCGATAGACCAGCGCCGAATCGACGCTGATGATTTCCACCGGCAGTTGCTGCGCCAGGGCCAGCGCGCAGGCGGTCTTGCCACTGGCGGTCGGGCCGAGCAGCAGCAAGGCGGGTGGCAGCCCAGTCGCGGGGGAAGCCGGGGCCGAGAGGGTGGGTGCCGAGGGAGTGGGTGTGGCGGCAGGCGGATTCATGAACCTGATCCGGGCCTGCTCAGGCAGGCCGCAGTGCGCACTGCTTGTTGCGTTGCCACATTTTTAGGCAGAGCTTTCATTGTCAATCAGAACAGTAGCTTGGGTGTGTTATCCACAGCTTATGCAAGTGGCTGTCCAAGTTGGCTGGGGATAATGAGGCAAGGTGGAAGTGTATTCCTTCATTGGCCGCGCATGAAGAAACGGTCAAGTTCGGCGAGGCTGAGCTGAGTCCAGGTCGGCCGGCCGTGGTTGCACTGGTCGGCACGTTCGGTGATTTCCATGTCGCGCAGCAAGGCGTTCATTTCGGCAAGGCTGAGCTGGCGGTTGGCGCGTACTGCGCCGTGGCAGGCCATGGTGGCGAGCAGTTCGTTGCGGCGCGCAGTGATCACTTCAGTGGCAGGGTATTCGGCCAGTTCGTGCAGCAGCTGGCGCACCAGCTCGCTCACCGGCGCCTGGGCAAGCAGGCTGGGAACGCTGCGCACGGCAATACTGTTGGGGCCGCTGGCACCGAGTTCGAAGCCCATCGCCAGCAAGGTGTCGGCATGTTCGTCGATGCAGGCCATTTCCTTGCTGCTGGCGGTGAATACTGCCGGAATGAGCAGTTGCTGCACGGTCGGGCGGCCGTCGACCACCGTTTTCAGCCGTTCGTAGAGGATGCGTTCGTGGGCGGCGTGCATGTCGACCAGCACCAGTCCGGCTGTGTTCTGGGCAAGGATGTAGATGCCGTGCAACTGGGCGAGGGCAAAGCCGAGCGGCGGCAAGCTGGTGGCTGGCGCAGAGCTGTCAGTCGTCGGGCTTGCGGCCGGCAGCGGGCTTGCTGCGGGCGACGGCACCGCCGGGCGGGCGCTGGCGGCAAAGTCGTAGTAGTTGCGGCTCTGGCTGTCCATCGCCAGCCGGTCTGCTGGCGGCGTTGGCGGACGAAAACTTCCAGCGCTGCGGCTGAAGGGCTGGTCGCTGGATTGGAATGAGGACGGCACTGAGGACTGCACTGAGGACCGAGCGAATGTTCCGGCGCCAGGCAGTTCCTGCTGGCGGGCGCTGGGTGAAGGTGCGCTTGTGTTGCCGATGCCTGGCGCGTGCGCGGTGTTCGTCGGGGTCTGTGGGCTGGGGGTCTGGCTGTGGCTGCCGGCGCCTGAGCTGGCGAGAGTGCGTTTCAGTGCGTGGTAAACAAATTGATGGACAGCGCGGGCTTCGCGGAAACGGACTTCGATTTTCGCCGGATGCACGTTGACGTCGACGTCAGCGGGTGGAAGGGTGAGGAAAAGCACGTAGGCGGGATGGCGATTGCCGTGCAGGATGTCGGTGTAGGCTTCGCGGATGGCGTGAGTGAGCAGCTTGTCGCGGACGAAGCGGCCGTTGACGAAGAAATACTGGGCGTCACGGTTGGTGCGGGCATAAGCGGGCAGCGCGGCGTGACCACTGAGCGCCAGTACTTCGCCGGGGGCGTCCACCGCGCGCGCATGACGGGCGAAATCATCGCCCATCAGTGCGGCAATGCGGGCGGTGATGCTGCCAGCGGGCAGGCGTTGCAGCACGCGGCCGTTGTGGCTGAGCTGAAAGGCAATTTCAGGATGAGCGAGCGCAACACGACGGAACACTTCGTCGCAATGCGCGTATTCGGTGGTTTCGCGCTTGAGGAATTTGCGCCGTGCCGGAGTGTTGTAGTAGAGATCGCCGACGTCGATCACCGTGCCTTCATTGAGCGCCGCCGGCACCGGATCGCTGCTGCTGCCTTCGATCTGCCAGGCATGGCTGCTGCCACGAGCGCGACTGGTGAGCGTGGTGCGGGTGACGGCCGCGATCGCAGCCAGTGCTTCACCACGAAAACCCATGGTGGCGACCTGCTCGAGGTCATCAAGACTGGCAATCTTGCTGGTGGCGTGACGCTCCAGCGCCAGTGCGAGTTCGTCGCGCTCAATGCCGCAACCATCATCGCTGACCCGGATGCGGCGCACGCCGCCTTCTTCGAGCTGAACTTCGATGCTGCGCGCGCCGGCATCGACCGCATTTTCGAGCACTTCCTTGAGCACCGAAGCCGGGCGCTCGACCACTTCTCCAGCGGCAATCTGGTTGACCAGCAGATCGGGCAGACGATTGATCATGGACACAGCCGCCACTCCAGCACAAGATCGAAGAGCGGGATTATACGTTGGCTGTCACGGTGGGTCGGGATGCGTGCTTTGCCGCCAGCTTGCGTTATCATGCCGGTCTTGCCGAGGGGGAGACTGTGGATGGGTCAGCGGGTGCGAACGGCGCTGCGATCAGCCGGGATCAGCATCATCCTGATGGCTGCGACCGCTTGTTCGTCACCCGGTACAGCACCGCCACCGGCGCGCAATGATTATGGTTTTGATCCACGCCAGTTGATCAAGACCGACCTCAACCGGGTCGCCGAAACGCATCAGCAGCACATCTTTGCCAGCCTGCGCCGGCTGGCGGACAAGCTTTACAAGCGCAATCCGCGCGAGTGGCGCAAAAGTGCAGCGGCGGATGCGCAAGCCCAGCTGCGGCAGATTTTCGATGAGCCGCATCGTTGGCGGCTGGCTGAATTCGGTTATCGGCGTGATCTGCAGGTGCTCGAAATCGCTTTTCATCCTGCGTTTCGCGGCGATCGGGTGCATGCGCTGGTGTTCGGCCTCGCCAGTATGGTGCAGACCGCGCTCGGGGATCGCGAGGCTTTTTATCTGCTCGATGATCTTGAGCCGCAGCACATTTACAATGCGGCGCGCAATGTCGAAATCGCCGCGTGGAAGCTGGCGCAGAACCGCGATCGACAGGGCGAATTGCTGCTGCTGTCCAACGAACTCGGTGAAGTCGCCAACCTCAGTTTCGAGCGTGAATTCGGCCGCATCATCGGTTTGCTCGATGCGCTGGCCGACATCATCGAGGAAGAGACGGAGCGCACGGTGACGCGGGTAGTGCAAAATGTCGCCACGGCAGCTTTTCTGCCGGTGTATTGAATTCTGTCAGGCAGCGGAAACTGTCCTGACAAAAATCCTGCTGTTTTCTGTTGTTCATTGATCCAGTCCATTGCATGAAATCCATCGTCATTCTCATTTCCGGTCGCGGCAGCAATATGCAGGCGATCGTCGAAGCCGCAATTCCTGGCGCGCGGATCGCCGCCGTGATCAGCAACCGGCCGGATGCGGCCGGGCTGGCCTATGCTGCCGCACGTGGCATCAACACCGTGGTGCTGGATCACAAGGGATTTGCCGACCGTGCCAGCTTTGATGCGGCGCTGGCCGAACAGATCGAAGTGCATGAGCCGGCGCTGGTGGTGCTGGCCGGTTTCATGCGAGTGCTGACGGCGGATTTTGTCCGCCGTTTTGAAGGTCGTCTGATCAACATCCATCCTTCATTGCTGCCGGCTTTTCCCGGTCTGGATACTCATGCGCGGGCGCTGGCGGCTGGGGTCAAGCTGCATGGCACTACCGTGCATTTCGTCACCGCTGAGCTGGATTGCGGACCGATCATCATCCAGGGCGCGGTACCGGTGTTTGACGATGATGATCCAGATCGCCTGGCGGCGCGGCTGCTGGCGGTCGAGCATCAGATCTTTCCCCAGGCGGTGCGCTGGTTCGTCGATGAGCGCCTGCAGATCGACGCTGGCGGACGGGTGCAGCTGCTGGCGTCGGCGGCAGGCGGACAGCTTGCGGCGGATGCGCGCTGGATCCTGCCGGCGCTGGAGCCATGATGAATAGCGGGTGGGAGCGGATGCTCCGGTTGTTGCGTCTGGCACGGCGGCTGCCAGTGCTGGCCGTGCTGATCCTGGCGGGCGTCGGCTTTCCGGCCATCGTGTTCGCGGCCGCCGGGACGACTGCCACCATCCCTGCCGCCTCATCGGGCAGTATCTCAGCGGGCAGCATCCATTACGATGTTCATTTCGGCAGTCAGGGTTTCAAAGTCGGTGAGGCGGTTCACCAGTGGCAGTTGAGCGAAGATGCCTATGAGCTGGAGCTGCAACTCAAGACCACCGGGCTGGTCGGCCTGTTCGGACTGGAATACAAGCAGCTCAGCCGTGGCAAGGTGCTGGCCGGTGCCTTGCAGCCGCAGTATTTTGCCGTCGAGCAGCGTGGCCGCAAGCCGGAACGGGCCGAGTTCGACTGGGCTGCAGGGCAGGTGGCGCTTTATCGTGCCGAGCGTCTGCGTCGCACGGAAGCGATCAGTACCGGGGACCAGGATGTGCTCAGCCTGTGGCATGAAGCCCGACGGCAGGCTGCTGCGCATCTCGCTGCTCGCCAGGGGAAGGCTGGCAGCGCGGCTGCTGCTGCCGCAGCTACCGCAGCCCTGCCGTTGCGGGTGATTACCGGCAGAAAGCTCAAGCTCGCCAGCCTGAGCGTGGTCGGTGAGGAAGGGCTCAAATTGCCGGCCGGCGAGTTCGATACCTTGCAGCTGCGGGTGCGGGCCGAAGACGGCGGGCTTGAAATCGAGCTCTGGCTGTCGCAGCAACATCAACTCTTGCCGGTGCGGATCCGCCTCACCGATGAGGACGGTCAGGTGCTCGATCAGCGCGCGACCGCAATCAGCATTCAGCCCGCGTTGCCCGCAGTGGCTGCCAATGGAAACAAGTGATGAACAAAACTTTCGAACGTGGTTCGCGCAAGAGCGCTAACGCCCGCCCTCAGTCTCGTGGTCCGTCTCGTCCGCAAGCCGGCGGGCGCAGCAAGGCCGCAGCTGGTGCAGCTGCCGGTGCGACGGGCGAAGCCGGTGTGCGCGGGATTTCTCCTGCCCTGCTCAAGCACACCGCCCAGGCGCTGGGTGCAGTGCTCGAATTCGATTTTCCTGCCGATGCAGTGCTGTCGCGCTATTTCCGCGAGCAGCGCATGCTGGGTCATCGTGACCGGGGCTTCATTGCGGAAACGGTGTATGCGATTTTGCGTCGTCTGCGCTGGCTGCATCGCCTGTGCGAGCAGGATTCCCGTCCGTTCAAGCTGCTGATCGCCTGGCTGGCGCGTGGTGAAGGCTGGACAGTGAGTGACTTTGACGGGCTGCTCACCGCCAGCGAGCGAGACTGGTTGCTTGAACTCAAGCAGCGCAAGCTCGAGCCCGGCAGCCTGGCGGAACAATGCGATCTGCCTGACTGGCTGTTTGAACTGCTGGCGGCCAATTATGGCGAAGCCGGCGCGCTGGAACTGGCGCAAGGGCTCAACCGGCCGGCACCGCTGGATTTGCGTGTCAACCTGTTGAAAAGCGATCGCGAACGGCTGCTCACCACTTTCAAGGGACAAGGCATTGTCGCCAGCCCCGGGCCGTGGTCACCGCAGGCGATCCGCCTGGCCGACAAGCCGGCGCTGCAGCAGCATCCGCTGTTCAAGGAAGGCTGTTTCGAAGTCCAGGATGCCGGCAGCCAGCTGCTTGGCTTGCTGGTACAGCCGCGCCGTGGCGAAATGGTGGTGGATTTCTGCGCCGGTGCCGGTGGCAAGACTTTGCAGCTGGGGGCGATGATGCGTTCCACCGGCCGGCTGTACGCGCTGGACGTGGCGGAAAAACGTCTCGCCAAGCTCAAGCCGCGCATGGCACGTGCCGGCTTGAGCAATGTGCATCCGATGCTGATCGCTCATGAACAGGATGCGCGGTTGAAACGGATGGCAGGCAAGGCTGACCGCGTGCTGGTCGATGCACCATGCACCGGGCTGGGCACCTTGCGCCGCAACCCCGATCTGAAATGGCGCCAGTCGCCGGCAGCCGTTGCGGAGATGAATGAGCGCCAGCGCGCAATTCTCGCCTCGGCCGCCCGGCTGGTGCGGCCGGGTGGCCGGCTGGTGTATGCCACCTGCAGCTTGCTGGCGGAAGAAAATGATCAGGTGGTGGATGATTTCCTGGCCAGTCATGAGGGTTTTCAGCTCGTCTCTGCACAGGAAGTGCTCGCCGCCCAGGGGGTCGAACTCGACACCGGCGAGCGCCTGCGCCTGTATCCGCATCGCCACGACACCGACGGTTTCTTTGCGGTGGTGATGGAGCGCAAGGCGGAGCGGACTGGCGAAAGTGGCTGAGCGGTTGACAGTTTTTCGTCTGCCACGCGTTGCCGGAAGGCTGCTGGCGCTTGCGCTGTTGATCCTCAGTCCGGCGGTAGCGGCTTCGCAGCGCTTTGCGGCGGAAGGCGAAGTGGAAGTGTTGTTCACGCCGCGCGATGAGGCCGAAGCGGCGCTGGTGAGTTTCATCGGCGAAGCCCGGCACAGCATCCACGTGCAGAGCTACATCTTCACCAGCAAGCGCATCGCCGACGCGCTGGTCGCCGCCCGGCAGCGTGGTGTCGATGTGCAGGTGCTGGCCGATGGACAGATGAATCGCAAGGCGAAAGGCAATGCGCTGGCGGTGTTGCTGGCAGCGAAAGTGCCGGTGGCGATGGAAACCGCCTATAACGCGGCGCACAACAAGTTGATTCTGGTCGATGCCGAAGGGCCGGCTTGCAGCGTGCTGACCGGCTCCTACAATTTCACCTGGTCAGCGCAAAACCGCAACGCGGAAAACATCCTCATCCTGCGTGGTCATTGCGCGCTGGCGAAAGCCTATCTGGCAAACTGGCAGTCGCACCAGCGTGCGGCGACGCCCTTGCGCAGCCTGCCGTTTTCCTTCAAGCGCTGAGGGCAGCGGGCTCGGCAGCGGCGGGGTGCTCGGCATCGGCCCAGCAATTGGGCGTTTCGTAGAGACGGATGCGCTGCAGGCGCAGCTGGTTGCCGTACAGGTCGCGGTAAGCCGGATCAAGAATGCGGAAGGCTTCGGCAGCGAGGTTTTCGGCGGTTGGCACGCAGTCGAGCACCACCGTCTTGTGACCGGGAATGGCAGCGAGCAATCTGGTGACCAGCTCGTCGCCGCGATAGACCAGAAAAGCATGATCCCAGCGCTCGACAATGTGGCTATTGGCGATGCGCTTCACGTCAGCAAAATCCATCACCATGCCGGTGACTGGCAGGCCTTCGGCCTGGATGATCTCGCCGGTGAGCGTCACTTCAAGCGCGTAGCGATGGCCATGCAGATGGCGGCACTGGCTGCCATGGTCAGGGATGCGGTGTCCGGCATCGAATTCGAGTCGGCGGGTGATGCGCATGTGTGCAGGCTCTCGCGGGGGAAGAATGAGCGGATGAGTATAGCAAACGGCATTCATGTGATCGCTGTGGAAGACCGCACGTCGGCAAGTTGGTGTCAGCTGTTAACGAAAAAAGGCTGGCACATCGGCCAGCCCTGGGCTGATCCTGCAGCAGCGGATCAGTCTTCCTTCTTTTTTGCGCGGGCCTCCTTGCGCAGGCTCTTGTAGAGCTCGGGATTGGTGTGCTTCAGATACTCGGCAACATCCACGTCATCCTTTTTCACTTTGTTGATGTCGATCTGTTCGACATGCACCAGTCGCAGCAGGGCCTGCACCGGGCGCGGAATGCTGCGTCCGCTTTCGTAGCGGGAACCGCCGCTTTGGGTGACGCCGATCTTGGACCAGAACTGTGACTGGTTCATGCCAAGCTTGCGGCGGATTTCGCGGACGTCGAAGTTTTCGCTGTCTTTCATTCAAATGTCCTCATGGTGGGCGCCGGTCGGCATTTCGTTGCAGACCTCGTGTGGCGGGAAGTCAAGCCGTCGCTCGCAAGGCACACGGCATACGGTGCAGTATAGAGCAGTATTCCGCTGAGATATAGTGGCATTTTTCCCGTTTTAAATATTTTATATGTCATATCTTTGCAAAATGTAACGTATGCTGTTTGTTGCCAAGCCCCAGTATCGACGCTATTTTTGCACTGCAAAAAGCCATCTTTTTCGGTAAAATGCGTTCTTTAACCAAGTGCGATTGGAATCGACGATGGGACTCATAGTTCAAAAATATGGCGGAACTTCGGTGGGCAGCCCCGAGCGCATTCGCAATGTCGCGCGCAAAGTGGCCCAGTTCCGGGCGGAAGGTCATCAGGTGGTGGTCGCGGTTTCGGCGATGAGTGGCGAAACCAATCGCCTCCTTGCGCTGACCCGGGAAGTGGCCGCCAACCCTTCGCCGCGTGAGCTGGATGTGGTGGTCTCTACCGGCGAACAGGTCACCATCGGCCTGCTGTGCATGGCGCTGGAAGATATCGGCATACCAGCCAGGAGTTATACCGGCGGTCAGGTGCGCATCCTGACCGATTCGACTCATACCAAGGCGCGCATTCTCGACATTGACGAGACGCGCATCCGCACGGATCTTGATGCCGGCAAGGTTGTCGTCGTTGCTGGGTTCCAGGGCGTGGATGCCGAAGGCAACATCACCACCCTGGGGCGCGGTGGTTCGGATACCACGGCAGTTGCGGTCGCCGCCGCACTCAAAGCCGATGAGTGCCAGATCTACACCGATGTGGACGGGGTTTACACCACCGATCCGCGCATCGTTCCCGAGGCACGCAAGCTCGACAGCATCACTTTCGAGGAAATGCTCGAGCTGGCCAGTCTGGGTTCAAAGATCCTGCAGATCCGCTCGGTCGAGTTTGCAGGCAAATACAAGGTCAAGCTGCGTGTGCTCTCCAGCTTTGAAGGCCATGAAGGCGAGGGCACGCTGATCACAGTCGAGGAACACAGCACCATGGAACATCCCGTCATCTCCGGCATCGCATTTTCGCGTGATGAAGCCAAACTCACGGTGGTGGGCGTGCCGGATCGTCCCGGGATTGCCTTCCAGATCCTCGGGCCGATCGCCGAAGCCAATATCGATGTCGATATGATCATCCAGAATATCGGTCATGACGGCAGCACTGATTTTTCGTTCACCGTCGGTCGTGTCGACATGGACAAGGCGCTCAAGGTGCTCGAAACCGTCAAGGCCAGCATCGGCGCCCGCGAAATCCGTGCCGACAACACCATGTGCAAGGTGTCGGCAGTTGGTGTCGGCATGCGCTCCCATCCGGGCGTGGCTTCGAAGATGTTCCGCGTCCTCGCCGAGGAAGGGATCAACATCCAGATGATTTCGACTTCCGAAATCAAGATTTCGGTGGCGATCGAGGACAAATATCTCGAGCTCGCCGTGCGTGCGCTGCACAAGGCTTTCGGCCTCGACGCCGAAGTCTGAAAAAAAGACTGATAGCGTTTGACCATTGCATCGGAACTCGCTATCATCGCGCCTTCTTCTGGAGACGTGGCCGAGAGGTCGAAGGCACTCCCCTGCTAAGGGAGCATACCGGCAAAACCGGTATCGAGGGTTCGAATCCCTCCGTCTCCGCCAGAAGAAACGCTCAAACCCGCATCGCTACAGGCTTTGCGGGTTTTTGCTTTTCTGCGTGCTGCTTCTTGCCTCAGGCTGGCGAATTGTTCGAGCGTCTTTCCGGGTGAAAGACA
>JAVEVA010000146.1:0-3568 GCA_034005275.1 Thauera sp.
AGCTGACATGATTCCCTCCGATCTCGCTGCCCGCCTGCGCACGCTGACCGAGGCGAGTTTCTTTGAAACCGAGCCGCCGCTGCCCGGTGTCCAGCGCGCACGGGACATCCAGGCGCTGCTGCCGCAGTTGCAGGCTGGCGAGCGTTTCATGGCCACCTTGCAGCGCGCGCTGCCGGACGGCAGTTTCCGCGCGGTGGTGGCCGGGCGCGAGATGACCCTGGCGCTGAACAGCTCGGCCAAGACCGGTGACACCCTTGAGCTGGAAGCCACCCGCATCACCCCCAAGGCGGTGTTCGCCCGGGTGCTCAACCTCACCACGGCTGACGCGCAACAAGGCTCGGCCCAGCCGGCACTCAGCCAGACCGGCCGTCTGATCAGCTTCCTGCTCACCGGCCAGCCTGCGCCCCAGCCGGCCGCACTCGCCGCCAACCAGCCCCTGCTCACCAGCCCGCCGCGCAGCGGCGCAGAATTTGCGCCCATGCTGCGCCAGGCGCTGGGTCAGAGCGGGATGTTCTACGAATCGCATCAGGCTGAATGGGTGATGGGCTCGCGCGATCTCGCCAGCCTGCTGCGCGAGCCGCAGGCACAGGGCCGGCTGCCGGGAGAGCCAAACCTGCCGGGCACTCCAGGCAGCAATCCGCAAGCTGAAGCGCAGGCTTCATCCGCCCGCCCTGCTGCCGGCAGTCCGGCCCAGCCCAATCTGCAGACTGCAGGCAGTCCGATCCAGGCCAGCAGTGCGCTCACTGGCCGCAATCCGCAGGCCGAAAGCCTGCAAGGCAATGAAGCCTTGCGTCAGGCCGCGGCGGAAGAAATCATCCAACCGCGCAGCACCCTGATTCCCGAGCGTCTGCTGCCACTGGTGCACCAGCAGCTCGATGCGCTCGCCACCCAGCAATACATCTGGCAAGGCCAGATCTGGCCGGGGCAGATGATGGAATGGATCATCGAAGACCCGGAAAACGAGGGCGAAGGCGACGGTGCTGAAGGAGAGGCACAGAACTGGAACACCAGCCTGCGCCTGCGCCTGCCCCGGCTGGGTGATGTCCATGCCCAGCTGCATCTGACTGCCGAAGGGGTGGCGCTGCGCCTGCGCGTGCGCGAAGAGGCCACCATCACGGCGCTTGATGCTGCCGCGCCGGCGCTGGCTTCGGCGCTGGAAGCCGCCAACCTCAAGCTCACCGGTCTGGTGGTGGAGCGCGCCGATGACGACTGATGGCCTCAACCGCCGCAGCGAAGCCGTGGCCCTTGCCTACACCGCGGGCGAAGCGGCGCCGCGAGTAGTTGCCAAGGGCAAGGGCGTGATCGCCCGTGAAATTCTCGAGCGCGCCCGCGAAGCCGGCGTCTATGTCCATGAATCACCGGAGCTGGTCAGTCTGCTGATGCAGGTCGATCTCGACGCCCGCATTCCGCCGCAGCTGTATGTGGCGGTCGCCGAGCTGCTGGCCTGGCTCTACCGTCTCGAACAGGGCGAGAATGCCGGCCCGCCGCCTCAGCCGCTGGATCTGCCGGCGGCATTCGCACCCGCTGCTGCACGCGACAACGGGACAACAGAACCGCCAGCAGATCAAGCGCCGGGCTGAGCTGCGGACAAGCGCTGCAATGACTTGAAAGCAGCTGCAAAGGAAGCGCAAATCATCCTTCCCCTGCCCGGCATGACCCACAAGGACGACGCGGTCCGGGCGCCGATGCGATAAACTCGCCTTTTGCTGCATTTTTTCATTTTTACTCGTCACGACCACCGCATGAACACTTCACCAACGCTCACCCGGATCGAACTGCTGGAGTCCGACGATCTGTCGCGCTACCTCATTCACCGTGAGCGCGAGATCAAGTTCATCCTGCGTCAACTACGTGATGCACGTGCCCTTATCCAGGCGTATGCGAAGGAGAGCAGCCATTCTTTCCTCACTGCGATCCTTGATCTCGATGAGGACGATGACCGTCTGCTGCTCGACATCAGCCCCGACCAGAGCCTCAACGCACGACTGACCACTGGCCAGACCCTGGATTGCGTCACCCAGCTCGACAAGGTGCGCATCCAGTTTCGCGTCAGCGGTGTGCAGATCAGCGAGCGGCAAGATGGTCAGGTTTTCGTTGCTGCGCTGCCGGACAAGCTGCTGCGCCTGCAGCGACGCGAGTTCTATCGTCTGCAGACGCCGCCGACTCATACGCTGAAATGCATCGTCCCACTGGAGGACGAGCAGGAAGCAGTGCTGCGGATCCTCGACATCAGCGGCGGCGGCATTGCGGTTGCCGTCCCTCCTGATGACCTGCCTTTCACTCCAGGCTGCGAGTATCCGGACTGCCGCATCGTGCTGCCTGACAGCCTGCCGGTCAGCGCCCGTCTCATCGTCCGCAACCTGTTTCGTCTCACCACCCGCAACGGTACTGAAGTCCTGCGTGCCGGCTGCGAATTTGCCGACATGCCGCGCGGAGCAGAAGAAGCGATTCAGCGCTATATTTTCAAGGTGGAACGCGACCGCAGTGCCCGACAACAGGCGCTCGACTGATCGCTGCGCCGGTCTCACTCCCTTCCCCTCCCCCTGCACAATCCTTGTCTGAGCCTCAGCCAGTCGTGCCATGAATCAGCAGCCTGCGCCCAATTCAACCCCGATCAGCATGGAGCAGCGTGCGGGGCTGGAGGACTACCTGCTCAGCGGTGAGCGGGAAGTCCGCCAGCTGCTGCACGAACTGCATCAGCGCCGAGCGCTCATTACCGCTCATTTTAGCGGTCACCGCAGCTTTCTGACCGCGATTCTCGGTCTGTCGACAGATGAGCGCACCCTGGTGCTGGATGCCAGTCCGGATACGACGACGATGAGCGCAGCGCTGGCCGCCGGCAAGCTGATCTGCGTTACCCAGCTCGAACAGATCCGCATCCAGTTTGTGGTGCGCAATGCCCGTGCTGTCACCGAGAAGGGACGCAAGCTGATTCATGCGCCCGTTCCGGAACAGATCCTCCGCCTGCAACGGCGGGCGACCTATCGCCTGCTGGTGCCGATCAGCCACCAGGCCAGTGGCTGGATCCAGCTTCTCGATCAGGCCCGCCAGCCACTTGAGCTGCACGGCCGCCTGCTCGACCTCAGCATCGGCGGCATCGCCCTGCTGCTGCCCCAGCCCGCCAGTGCGCTGGTGATCGGCGCCCGGCTGGAACGCTGCCGCCTGCAGCTTCCCGGCCACCCGCTGCTCGAAGTGACACTGCGAGTGTGCTACCTCAATCGCCAGGAACAGCGCAGCGGCATCCCGATGCTGCGCGTCGGCTTCGCCTTCAGCGAGCTGCCCCGCCAATACGAAATCCTCATCCAGCGCTACATCTTCCAGACCGAACGCGAACGCAAGGCGCTGGAAACCGGGGAGCTGTAGCAACAGCGAGCGGCAGGCCTTGTGGCCGCCCGGCACCGTCCGGATTTCCGGTCGCTGTGGGTTTCGTTTTGTAGAGTTTCGTTTTGTAGACGCGGAAACGCCCGTACAGGGTTCTGTACGGGCGTTTTCTTGTAGTCAGTCTGACGATGACCTACTTTCGCAGGGGCAATCCCAACTATCATCGGCGCGTTGGTGTTTCACTGTC
>JAVEVA010000067.1:0-11270 GCA_034005275.1 Thauera sp.
TGGTTTCGGCATTGATCAATGCCGTACGGGTGAGATTGACCACCGACACCACCATCTGGGCAACGTTGCGTGCGCGTGCCGGCTCCTGGAAATAGCTGAAGATCTGTGACCAGACGCCCAGGGCAAGAATGAGCAGAATGGCGATGAGGAGGAAAGTCTGCCAGAGCAGGGTATGCGGCAAGCCGGTGCCCAGCACCCGACCCAGCTTGTCACGCAGCCGCTCGTCCGCGCGCGTCATGACCTTGCTCAGGCCGCTGGTCCTTCGTTATCGGCGGTACTGGTCTTGCTGTCCTCGGGGACGAACACGTAACCGAAGCCCCATACCGTCTGCAGGAAGCGCGGTTTGGTCGGATCCTCTTCAACCAGCTTGCGCAGGCGCGAAATCTGGACATCGATCGCACGGTCGAACACGCCGTATTCCCGCCCTCTGGCCAGCTCCATCAGCTTGTCGCGCGACAGCGGCTGGCGAGGATGCTGGAGCAAGACCTTGAGAAGGGAGAATTCACCGGTGGTGAGCTGGATTTCCTCGCCATCCCGCTCAAGCAGGCGGGTGCCGAGGTTGACCCGCACACGACCGAAACTGACCACCTCGTCTTCGGCAGTCGGCGCGCCGGGCAGGCTGTGTGGTTGACGACGCAGTACGGCCTGAATGCGGGCAACCAGTTCGCGCGGGTTGAAAGGTTTGGCGACATAATCGTCAGCGCCCATCTCGAGACCGACGATACGATCGACTTCATCGCCTTTGGCAGTGAGCATGATGATCGGCAGATTGTTGTCGGCGGCACGCAGGCGACGGCAGATGGCGAGGCCGTCTTCACCGGGCAGCATCAGGTCGAGCACCATCAGATCGTAGTGCTCGCGGTGCAGAGCGCGATCCATCGCCGCCGCATCGATCACCGCCTTGACCGCGAAGCCCTGCTCCTGCAGGTAGCGGGTGAGCAGGTCGCGCAGACGGGCGTCGTCGTCAACAAGCAGGATGCGATAACGTGATTTCTGATTCATGAATGCAGATCCTAATGTGCAATGAGCTACCTTGCCAGTCGCAGTGCCGAGCGGCAATCATCAGCCAGTAACGCTGCGTAAGCAAGAGCCACTGGCGTTACCATGGCTTACAAAGCAGCGTGCCGACGGGCGGCGCAGACTACCCGAATTGCGCCAATTGTCGTATCGTGCTTCAGCCTCGTGATCCGGAGTGGGCTCTCATGCCTTGGCCTTCCCCTTCCCTGACGGTATCGACCTCCTTGTCCCGAACGCTGCGGCGGAAACTGCTGTTGCTGGGCAAGCGCCTGTGTCTGCTGGCTTTGCCGCTGTCGCTGTCTTCAGCGCCGACCGGCGTGGCGATGGCTAATGACAGCGAGCCGACGGGTGGAGCGCGACGTGCGGCGCCACCACAGGAACTGCGCACCCTGCTCAGCACCAGTCACGAACTTGAACCACGCCAGAATGCAACCCGCCGGCTTGACCCGGTTGAAAGACAGGCGATCCGGCGTGACATCCGCGAAGCGATGCGTGGAGCCTACCCGGAGCAGAATCCGTCCGCCGGCCAGCCGTCCAAGGCTCAGCCCTCCGCAGTTCCCGCTTCCCGTCTCCAGCGCCGCTGAGGATTGCGCGGCAGCGATGAAACTCGCGCATGGAGCCGGTAGAATGGCGGCGCCATGAAAATTCTCGCCATCGAAACTTCTCACGAAACCGGCAGCATTGCCTTGCTGCATGGTGCTCAGCTGCTGCAACGCCAGCTTGAGGGCGCCAGCCAGCATTCGGCGCAGGCACTCGCCGCCATTGCTGCGCTGCTCGCTGAAGCCGGGCTGCGCCCCGGCGAGCTGGATGCGGTGGCCTTTGGTGCCGGCCCCGGCGCCTTTACCGGCGTGCGGCTGGCCTGCGGCATCGCTCAGGGGTTGGCACTCGGTGCCGGTCTTGGTGTGGCCGCAGTGGGCAGTCTGGATGCCATCGCCTCGCAGTGTACGGCAGCGCAATTGCTGATCGCCACCGATGCACGGATGGGCGAGATCTACTGCGCCCACTTCACCCTCGACGACGACGGTCGGCCGCATGCAGTCGATGGACCGCACTGCATCCGACCTGAGGAACTGGAGATTCTGCCGGGTGACTGGTTTGGCGCCGGCTCCGGTTTTGCCGTGCATGGCGAAACGCTACAGGCCAGGCTTGGCGCGCAATTGTGCGGCAGTGACTCCGCTCTCTACCCGCAGGCAGATGAGGTGGTCCGCCTTGCGGTGGGGCAGGTCGCCAGCCACAGCTTGCTGGCGCCAGAACTGGTCAGCCCGCTCTACGTGCGCAACAAGGTGGCGTTTACGTTGGCCGAGCGGCTGGCGAAGGAAGCCGACCGTGCCGGGCAGGCTGGGGCGCGGCAATGAGTGTGGCCGCTGCCTGCCGCATCCTGCCGATGCAGCCGGTACATCTGCCCGCCGTGCTGGCTGCCGAGGCGCAGCTGCACTTCGCGCCCTGGTCGGTCGCCAACTTCACCGATTCCCTTGCTGCAGGTCACGAAGCCTGGGTGCTGCTGGACGCAGACGAGCTGCAAGCGTATGCCGTGGTGTTGCGGGTCCTCGACGAAGCGCATCTGCTCAACATCAGCGTCCTCCCTCATGCCCAGCGTCAGGGACTGGGCAAGTTCTTCCTCCGCTGGCTGCATCATCACGCGGCAGGCAGCGGTGCGCACAACTTTTTCCTCGAAGTACGAGCCTCCAATGTGGCAGCACAGGCTCTTTACCGCCGACTGGCCTACGAGCAGATCGGCACCCGCCGCCGTTACTATGCGGCGCCCGAAGGTCGCGAAGACGCGGTGGTGATGCGTTGTGCGCTGGAAAACGGCTCCGCCGGCGAAGAAGGTGAGGAAGCGTGAAGGTGGCGAGTTCCCGCCGTGATGCGGTACTGCGTGAAATGGGTCTCGGCCCGCTGTGGCGCCTGCGTGCTCGGGAACAGGCTGTGCCGGAGGTATCCGGCTCGCTCCCCGCCGAATCCGGAACTGTCGTCCCGAGCGCGCCTGTTGCCGTCCACGCCAGCAGCATCGCTGCCGCAGCAGGGCAATCCCTCGGCCGTGAGCCGAGCGTTGCAAGGGAAAGGAGCAGGGCAGTCCTGCCTGCCCCGACCCCTGCTTCACGGGCGGAGCGGTCCGCGCCTGCAGTCGCCGCTGCGGCCGACCGTTTCGTCATGGATGCGACGACGGCCAGCGAACGAGCCCGGCGCATTTCCGCACTGAACTGGGATGAGCTCGAAGCCGATATCCGCAACTGCCAGGCTTGCCGACTATGCGAGGGACGTCAACAGGCCGTACCGGGCAGCGGTGATCGCCAGGCCCGCTGGCTGTTTGTCGGCGAAGGCCCGGGGCGCGAAGAGGATCTGCGTGGCGAACCGTTTGTCGGCCCTGCCGGGCGCCTGCTCGATCAGATGCTGGCGGCAATCGGCCTGCAGCGAGGACAGGATGTCTATATCGCCAATGCAGTCAAATGCCGACCGCCGCATAACCGGATTCCGGAAGCGGACGAAATTGCTGCCTGCCGGCCTTATCTGCTGCGCCAGATCGAACTGCTTGCCCCGCAGCTGATTTTCGCCATGGGGCGGCCGGCGGCACACAGCCTGCTGGATCGGCCGGTGAATATCTCGGCGGCCCGTGGCCGTCGCATCGAACACGATGGGCGAGCGCTGGTGGTCAGCTATCACCCCGCCTACCTGCTGCGCAATCCGCAGGACAAGGGCAAGAGCTGGATCGATCTATGCCTGGCCCGGGAACTGGCCGAAGCCGGGCGCCACTGAAGCGAGCCAGGCGTGACCCATGTGTGACGCAAGCCCGCCGATCAGCGCGGCTTGCGCCGGCGGCGGCGTTTGCTCACCGGAGCACCTTCATCATCCAGACGAGCAAGATTGTCACGGATGCGCTGATTGGCTGCGTGACGCAGTTTGACCAGATACATGGTGCCGGCGACGAACACCCCGAACAGAATGATCACCGTATCCAGATCAAGGCCGAACATGATCAGCAAGGCATAGCTGCCGGTCATCACCAGGATGGAGAGGTTTTCGTTGAAGTTCTGCACCGCGATCGAGTGACCCGCTCCCATCAGGATGTGGCCACGGTGCTGGAGGAGAGCGTTCATCGGCACGACAAAGAAACCGGCGAGGGCGCCGACACTGAACATCAGCAGCATCGCGGCCGGAATGGTGTTGACGTACACCATCAGGATGACGCCAAAGCCCATCGCGATGCCGAGCGGGATCACCCGGACCGATTTGCGCAAGCTGATGTAGCGCGCCGCGACCACCGCTCCAATCGCCACGCCCAGTGCCACCACGCCTTGCAGCATCGACGCTGCCGCCAGTTCCATGCCCAGATTGCGCTCGGCCCATTTGATGACGATGAACTGGAGAGTCGCTCCGGCGCCCCAGAACAGGGTGGTCACCGCCAGCGAAATCTGTCCCAGGCGATCCCGCCAGAGCAGCCGCAGGCAGTGATTGAAATCGCGCAACAGGTACATCGGCCCGCTATCGAGCGGCTTGTGGTCCACCCCGGTATCCGGGATGTAAAGATTGAACACTGCCGCCACCAGGTAAAGCGAGCCGATGATGAGGACGGCGACGGCGTAAGGCGTGTCGGCAAAAGGCAGCGAAATTCCGCTCAGGATGGCGCTGAGCGTGTCACTGATCATCAGCCCGCCCATTACGGTGCCGAGAATGATCGCCCCTACGGTGAGACCTTCGATCCAGCCATTGGCCACCACCAGCAGGCGGTGGGGCAGATATTCGGTGAGAATGCCGTATTTTGCCGGTGAGTAGGCGGCCGCACCAAAACCGATTACCGCATAGGACAGCAAGGGGTGGACGCCAATGAACAGCAGCAGACAACCGCCGATCTTCACCGTATTGCTGATCAACATCACCCGCCATTTGGGCATCGAGTCGGCAAAAGCACCGACAAAAGCGGCCAGACCAACATAGGAAACCGTGAAAAACAGCTTCAGTAACGGTTCATATTCGCTCGGTGCCGACATCTCACGCAGCAGGGCAATGGCAAGGATGAGCAGGGCGTTGTCAGCCAGGGCAGAAAAGAACTGCGCTGCCATGATGATGTAAAAGCCAAGCGGCATCGTGGTGAAGACCTGTGCGTCCTGCGGGAGGGGGAGGGCGGTTTATAGCATGGATCGGAGCGCCGCCGAACTGATGCAGATCATGCTGCAGGCGCCCGGCGACCGATTGTGCCTTGAAAAACACCGACAAACTGAAAAAATGTTGCTCAGGAACGGATCAAGCTGCCCCCTGCGGTCTGGTTTATGATCTAATCACCATAATAAATCGCCTTTATCATCAAGAAATCATCATGGCTGATCGCAGGCTCCAAGTTTTCCACGCAGTGGCCAAGCACGGCTCCTTCACCCGCGCTGCCGAGCACCTCCACATGACCCAGCCCGCGGTCACTTTCCAGATCAAGCAGCTCGAAGAGCATTTCGATACCCGCTTGCTGGATCGCGGACATGGCAAGATCAGCCTCACCGATGCCGGCGAGCTGGTCCTGGCTTATGCAGAAAGAATTCTCGGACTATCTGCCGAACTCGATCTGCGAGTCAGCGAAATGACCGATGAGCTGGCTGGTCAGATCAAGATCGGCGCCAGCACCACCATTGCCGCCTACTGGCTGCCCGCTGCACTGCAAAGTTTCAAGCAGCGTTATCCGCGCGTGCTGCCGCGAGTGGTGGTCGGCAACTCGAAGCTGATCGAGAACAGCGTGGTGGCGCGCGATCTGGACATCGGCCTGATCGAACTGGTCAGTGCGCACAACAACCTCGAGCGCCGGAACGTGGCACGCGATGAGCTCAAGGTCATCTGTGCCCCTGATCATCCGCTCGCTCGCAGTACAGCACTCAGAGCCAAAGATCTGATTGCCCATCCGTTCATCGACCGCGATCCGGGTAACGGCATCCGTCTCATCGCCGACGAATTTTTCGAAGCGGCCGGCATTGCCGGCAGCGAAATTCATCTGTGCGCCGAAGTCGGCAGCCTGTCGGCCATCAAGGAACTCGCGGCAGCCGGGCTCGGCTTTGCCATCGCCTCCGAACGCGCCATCGGCCGCGATCTTGCCGCAGGTCGCCTGAGTGCAGTCCGACTCGAGCCCCGACTGTACACCCCGCTGGAAATCATCCTGCCACGTGACAAGTTCCGCTCGCGCGTGGTGGCGACTTTCGCTGAACACATTGCCGAAACCTTCGCTGCCCTGATGACAGAACAGGGCAGCGAGGCCTGATGGCGAAAGCCAGAAGCGTTTTCCTGTGCAATGCCTGCGGTGCAAGCAGCATCCGCTGGCAAGGCCAGTGCCCGCAATGCCAGGCGTGGAATACCCTGGTCGAGACCGTTGCGGAAAGCGACAGCAGCAAAAACAGCCGTTTCGTGCCGCTGGCAGGTGCCGAGTCGCGCCTGCAGCCGCTGGCCAATCTGCAGGCGCGCGAAGAGACCCGTCACCCGACCGGGATTGAAGAGTTTGACCGCGTGCTCGGCGGCGGCCTGGTGGCCGGCGGAGTGGTACTGATCGGCGGCGATCCGGGCATCGGCAAATCAACCTTGTTGCTGCAAACCCTGTCTGCGCTGGCTGCCAGCTTGAGCGCAGTCTACGTCAGCGGCGAAGAATCCGGCGCCCAGGTTGCCTTGCGCGCCCAGCGTCTGCACCTGCCTGCGTCGCCCCTGCTGATGCTGGCCGAAATCAATCTCGAACGCATTCTCGCCACCTTGCGCCAGGCCGCGCCCAAAGTGGCGGTGATCGACTCGATCCAGACGGTGTATTCCGAAGCGCTGCAATCTGCCCCAGGCTCGGTTGCCCAGGTGCGCGAATGTGCCGCCCAGCTTACCCGTTTTGCCAAGCAGACCGGGACATCGCTGATTCTGGTCGGCCATGTCACCAAGGACGGCACGCTGGCCGGCCCGCGAGTCCTCGAGCACATCGTCGACACCGTGCTTTACTTTGAAGGCGACACTCATACCAGCTTCCGCCTCATCCGGGCCTTCAAGAACCGCTTTGGCGCAGTCAATGAGCTCGGCGTCTTTGCGATGACCGAACGTGGCCTGCGCGGGGTCTCCAACCCTTCAGCAATTTTCCTGTCGCAGCACAGCGAAGAAGTGGCCGGCAGCTGCGTGCTGATCACCCTCGAAGGCAGCCGGCCCTTGCTGGTCGAAGTCCAGGCGCTGGTCGACAGTGCCCACAACCCCAATCCACGCCGGCTGTCAGTCGGTCTGGAGCAGACCCGGCTGGCGATGCTGCTTGCCGTCATGCACCGTCACGGTGGTGTGGTGTGTGCCGATCAGGACGTGTTCGTCAACGCGGTCGGCGGCGTGCGCATCAGCGAACCGGCCGCTGACCTGGCGATCGTGCTCGCCATCGTTTCATCGTTGCGCAGCCGCCCCTTGCCGCGCCGTCTCGCGGTTTTTGGTGAAATCGGCCTCGCCGGCGAGATCCGCCCTGCACCACGTGGGCAGGAGCGTCTGCGTGAAGCCGCCAAACTGGGCTTTGACTGCGCCATCATCCCGCAAGCCAACGCACCGCGTCAGCCCATCGACGGACTGAAGATCATCGTCGTCGATCGTATCGAAGCTGCGCTCGCGGCAGCAAGAGAACTCGACTGATCGAGCCAGGCAAGAAACATGTTTCCGTTTTCGTGGGTTCGGGGCCATGCCCCGAACAAGCGTTCGCCGCAGCACCGGCGCCTGCAAGCCGGGGCATGGCCCCGGCGCCACAAAAAAACGGCGATCAAAAAAGAGCAGAGCAGTGCTGAGGAGCCTTCATGTGATCGCCCTGTGCGGTGAAGTTGCATGCCGCGAATGACTGTATATAATAACAGTCATTCGTCGTGCATCCAGGTTTCCACATGAGCCAACTCAGGAGTCAGCTCAGTTTCGGGTTCGCAGAATTCACCGACCCGCAAGTGCTCGAAGCGCAAGCTGAAATTACTGCCAGGCTTCTCTCCTCCCAGCCGCCACGGGCCCACCCCGCGCGCCGCAGACGCCAACCTGCTGCAGTGGGGGAGGGCATGCCGCCCGAACAGGACAGAAAAGTTCCACCGCCAGATAAAGTAACGGTTGCCGCCGACCCCCTGCAAAACGAACTTTCCTTCGCAGAGCCGGATACCGTTCAGCAGCAGAAACTTCGTCAGGTCAGGAGCGAAGCAAGCAGTTCAGCCCCGGCTGACGAGGAGCACCTGCACACCGCCTTGTGCTGGGAAGACCGAGGCTGGAGCGCTCGCATCCTCAAAAACGATGAAGAGGAGGGCTGGGCGGTTGAAGTGCGTCAGCGCGGAGAAGCGCTTCCCATTCTGCGCAGTCCGTGGCCGCTGGCGGCGGAACAAGACGCTCCCAAGCCACTGGATCGCTCGGCTTTCAACACGCTGGTCACCACCGCCAGCGAAATCCTCCAACGCAACAGCGTGTCGGTCCAGGCTGGCGAGCAGCAGCGGCTCAAGCTTTTTGTCCTTGGCCGACGGTGGGAGATCACGCTTGAGATCGCCTCCGGCGGGCCCGCAGCTGGCGCCACGCTCAGCGCGCGGGATGCAGACGACGAAGAGGTCGCCCGTCAGCGTGTCCCCGCCGGCTTCCAGCTGGAACGTGCGCCGATCATTGCGTGGATCGAGCATGGTTTTCCGGTGCATGACGGCGGCGAATTCTAGCCAGAATGGCACAAGGAGTGCAGCACAAGGGCAGGGCGGAGCTGCCCGGCAAGCAGGCAATGCTCAGTTTGCCTCAGTTCGCGCTGATGCCGCCAGACTTCGCCCAGCGTGCCGGCACCCGACGGTCAAAGCGATAGAACAGATTCGGCTCCGACAGCAGGTACAGGCTGCCATCCGAACCGACCGCCAGACCTTCGGCTTGCGGCACCCGGCGTTTCAGCCCATGCACTCCGGGCCAGAGCGGCAGCATGCTCACCGGCTGGCCGTCGCCGGCGTACTCGACGATGATGGCTGATTCATCGCTCAACAGCAGCAGGTTGCCGCTTGGCTCATGAAAGGTCAGCGAAGACAGATCGGTCATGAACAGGCTGCTGGCGGTAGCCGCTTTCCACTCGCGAATCTGCAGATCAAAGCCATCACCGGCATAGAGCTGCGGCAGACCGGAAATCACCAGCACCCGCAGGGGAGACTTTTCCTTCACCACAAACAGGCGGTCTCCATGCTGATCCCAGGACACCCCCTCAAAACCGAGATTGCCGTTCAGGTCGAGTCCGATCCCCAGCCGCGCTGCGCCATCGAGACTGAGACGATCTGTTCCGGCATCCAGTTCGATCCGGTAAATCTGGTGCTCCCGCTCATCGACCAGCACGAAAACCTGATCGCGCACATGCGCAATGCCTTCCAGGTCCGTCGCGCCGTCGACCGCAATCGTCCGCAGCAGGCGTCCGGAAGTATCCAGCTCGATGATCTGCGCCGGCTGGTTGATCACCGCAAACAGGGTCTGGGTCTGTTCGTTGAAAGTCAGTCCCGACGCATTCCTGTCCACGCCGACGATCGGCTGCGCTTCGATGCTCACGTGGTAATACGGCAACCACAAGCCGGTTTCGCGCCATTCGCCTTCGTGCAGCACCATCTGCAGCCAGTAAAACAGCAGTGCCGGCAGCTTGAAATACACGGCAACCGCTGCCGCAGGCAACAACAGCAAGAGCAGGATCGCAGCCCTGAACCCGGTTTTTTTGGTGGATTTGTTTGATTTTGGCATCGGAGACAGGGCGGGCCTGCAGTACAAGGAGTCGGGGCAGCAGGATACGTGGGAATCGTCTGGTGGCGGGAGTGAAGTTTTGTATCCGTGTCCCTGTCGTGCCGACCCACTGAGTTCAGCACGGTTCCGTGTCCTTGTAACCCCGATGTCCGATGTATATACTGGATATACAAAACCAAAGGACACGCGCCATGTTGCACACCCGCATCTTCAAAAGCGGCAACTCGCTTGCCGTGCGCATCCCCAAGGAACTGGCGTTTCTCGACCCTGCGCAAGAAGTCGAGATCGAACGAGTAGGCAATACCCTGGTGCTGCGCCCGGTTCAAGAGCAAACCTTGGCTGACTTGCCTGCGATTCTGGCCTCCTTCAGCCCCGACTTCATGGCTGCCGGACGCGAAGACCACGAGCAGGCCGAACGCGACTGGACTTGAGCCTCGCTCGCACCGCCATGTTCTATCTGCTTGATACCAACATCTGCCTCCACCTCATCCAACGCCAGCCTCCACAGGTATTGCAGCGCCTGGCGGCGCTCCGCCAGGGGCAGGTGGCAATGTCTGTCATTACCTATGCCGAGCTGTGCGCCGGGCTGGAAATGCAATCACGCCACCGCGAGCACGATGCCCAGGTGCTGACCCTGCTCACACAGCGCATACCGGTGCTGCCCTTCAACGAAGCCGTAGCCCAGACCTACGGCGTCTTGCGTGCTGCGGTGCGCGAGCGCCGCCGCGATGCGCTCGACCGCCTGATCGCCGCCCATGCCATCGCCGTGGAAGCGGTACTTGTCACCAACAACGAGGCCGACTTTCGCGACTATCCCGGCCTGAAATGGGAAAACTGGGTGCGCGACGGGGCGTGAGGAAGAGAGGCGCGTTATCGGTCAGCCAGGTACAGGAAGCCCATGCGACTTTCGAGGATGAGTTGCCGTCTGTACCAGTTCGCCTGCTGCTCGGCCAGTTCCCTGGCAGTTTCATTTTTTGTGATTTCCTTTTTCAGTTGCCGGATCTCATGTTCAAGGATGGCCACTTGCTGGCATTGCCAGAACATCGCTTTCAGGTCAGCACAGGAAAACGGATTCCGCCAGCAGGGATGCTGCAGACCATCCGTGGTCAGAGCGAAGTTCTCCCATTCAGACCCGAGCAGTTCACCCAGGTCGAGAGCTTGGCCGTTTCGTAGTGTACCGGGGCGGGGTTTGGCGGCTGGCATATTGAGTCCTGTGTGATGACGGTGAGTTGCGACTTATTGAACAGGTGAATGAAACGCGCCTGCAGGTTGTGCTTATTCAGTTCATTAAGTTTACATAATACAAATTATCGCGGTATCTTGTTGTTTATCATATTTTTATGTGATAGTCAATATGCGGCGCTTGTATTTCACGTGCATAAATTTGCTTACGAAAAAACGTGAATGAGGTGTCCTGTGGTCATATTCTCAACTATCGCAACCAAGGGTGGCGTTGGAAAAACAACGATCTCCGCGAACATCGGCGCGTTGATCGCCGACATGGGACTTCGTGTCCTGCTGGTCGACGCCGACATCCAGGCGAGCTTGTCAAAGTTCTACGAGATCACCTA
>JAVEVA010000067.1:11370-16830 GCA_034005275.1 Thauera sp.
GCAGTCCGTGACAGTCTTTCAGTCGCAAATCCTCCGGACAATTCGCACCAACTCTCCACCGAGATGGAGGGCCTGATTCAGCTGAAAATCTCCGAGGTGGTGCCTTACGACCGAAACCCGAGACGGTTCGAGAACGAACGGTACAACGACATCAAGGAGTCGATCAGGCTGGCCAACGTCTTGGCGCCAATCGTGGTCACACGACGACCTGGCGAACAGCAGTACATGGTTGCAGCGGGTGGTAACACACGGCTGAAAGCTCAACAAGAGCTTTGGACTGAAACCGGTGATTCGCGTTTTGAGTATCTGCTTGGGATTTACCGTCCCTGGAGCAGCGAGCTTGCCACGATGGTTGCTCACGTCGCTGAAAATGAGCTGCGTGGTGGCCTGAACTTCTGGGATCGAGCAAACGCAGTCTGGGCGCTCAAGGCTGAACTCGAAGTGCAACCGGGGGCAAAAGCTCCGCTCAGTCTGCGTCAGTTGCGGGAAGAGCTGACATCACGAGGATTACCGGCGTCCGTAGGCTTACTTTCGTACTATGGATTTGCTGTCGAAGAGCTTGGAAAACTAGAGACTCCTTTGCTTTGTGCTCTTACCAGAGGAGTGGTTGAAGCGGTACAACCAGAATTCAACCGTCTTAAAAAGTACCTACAGCTTTACGGTGAGGATGAAACCTGGCCGAAGATTCGTGATCAAGCCCTCAAAGCCTATGCGGCTTTGTCGGTAAATGCTCCTGGCTTTGAAGAGGACGAAGTTGAGGGACGGCGACGCTATCGAGCGCTTGATCCATCCCACATCATCAGCTGCATCGAGCAGGAAATCTTGAGCTTTCTGGACCAGACGCCCGCAGAAATGGAGCGGATTTCGTTTGCGCTGAAACAGAACCCAAACCTGTCGTGTTTGCAGGATGTGCTGATGCATCTGCAGGCTGCATCCGCTGAAGCAGTTTCTCCTCCGGAAACTGAATCGGTTACCAGTGATGGTGCGTCCGACAGCGTCGCTCAAGCTGCCCGCGGCAAAACTGAAGCAGATGCAAGAAAAGTCCCGGCCCAAGCGCCGACAACTCGACCAAATCCTGATCAGGATCACCAACGACAGCCTGCAGAAAGCAGCGTAGGCGTGGATGGTGACGATGGGTCATTGCTTAATCAAGCTGACGCAGTCGCAGTCGCAGTCGCAGACTCAGGCGCAAAGGGGCATTTGTTGGGTGATGAGTCCGATCAGGAGCCTGCGATCATCCGCTTCGTGCGTGCAAGCGGCGTAGCAGATTTGTTCCGTGACTGCCCTGCTCTGCCTGCCGGTTATTTCATGGAAGCCCCTCCAGCTGATCAGACTCTGGAAGACTTTGCTGATCCTGATGTCTCAACGTGGCGGCACGGCGGTTGGTGGATCGCAGCAATGCTCTCTGGCCAGATTGACGGCAAGTATGTCGAACTGCTTCCACCTGACTCTCTCTGGAGGCAGCTACACGAATTGCAGCAGGGCGAGGATGAGCTGGCATTGCAGTGGCACATCGAAACAGTTCTTGGCAGCCCGCCTGGCCTTGTTGAGCTTGGGCGGTGGCTGCTTGAGTGCCCACTGCACGTCCTGAATGCTTACGACGATCTCATGCGCGAGCAGCGTCTGAAAAGACAGCGAGGCCAGCAATGATGAAACGAGTCAGCCTATCGATCACAGAGCACACGCTGACGTTGTCGGTTCTCAGTTACGTCATCGATCAGATGGATCGTGGACGGTTCGGAGATCTGCTCTCTTATCTTGAACCTGAAGAGCTTGATGAACTCCGCATGATGCCAATCCGCGATCTGCTGGGCATCACGAGCCAAGGGCGAGAAATCATCCACATCACGATCGATACTCAGCAGCTTCGCGGCTGCATGTTCCGGCTCAGAAACCGCTCTGAGGATGAAAGCGATCAACTGTGGTTTGTTCGTCGCGGTGCGCATCGCTTCATGATGACTGAGTTGTTCGGCACGACAGAGCGCCAATTTCGGGAGCTCAGGCGCCTGGCCGGCGCGACAGACCGTGGACGGCCGATTGCGCCGGAAAAAACGATCACAGAAACCATCCAGCAAGCCTGGGTCAAGTTTGATCCATCACTATCGGTTGCAGAGCGATACCGGTTGCTCGGTGACGTCTTTCCTGATCTGCCTATCGGAGCTCTTTACTCCGCAATCAACGAGTTGTGAGGGACAAAAAATGATGAACGATGAATCGTATGCTGTCGTAGATCCGGCAATGCTGCTGGAGTCGTTTGATGAACCGATCGTCATCCACCGCAGTTTTCTGCGGATCGTCGGCAGCGTGAATGCTGCACTACTGCTGACTTGGCTGGTTGATGTCGCACAGGTACAGGATGAGCAATCCGGTGGCTGGGTCAGCCTGACACAAGCAGATTGGGAAGCTCAAACAGGGCTCTCAAGGTACGAACAAGAGACGGCTCGGCGCGTGCTTCGCGAGCGGGGACTGATCACCGAGCGCCGAGTGGGTATGCCGGCCCGATTGGAAATGAAGCTCAACGCCCGAAATCTTGCTGACCAAATGCGAGAACTCGGACGTGCCCGGTACGGTGCCTACCTAGCTGAGCGTGAAAACTTCATGCACGCGGGGGGCAGCGTCACGCGCTGAAGCAGTCGACATGAGCAGCCTGAGCAAAACACTTCTCATGCAATCACCGACCAAGGGCAACCCTGGCCGGGAGGGTATGGCGCGTGTACTCCAGTTGCTCGGAAGAGGTGTCATCGCATTCCATCCACGTTTGGTGAAGCTGACCGGCAGTTCAACAAGCGCACTGATGCTTTCGCAGACCTTGTACTGGACGCGAATATTGTGGCAGCAAAGCTTGAAGAACCCGACTCGACCGGCTCGTGAGCGGGAAGGATGGTTCTGGAAAACACGCACTGATTGGCGGAGGGAAACATCACTGTCTCGTCACGAGCAAGACGGTGCGCGGGCGCGACTAAGGCAACATTCTTTCTGGCAGGAAAAGCGGACAGGAATGCCGGCGAGATTGTGGTTCAGCGTCGACCTTGATGCGCTTGCACGAACGATTGACGCGGATTTTGCCGGTACTTGGGCGTGGCACGACGAGCAGTCGCTGTCACGCTTGCTAGGCCGCCCTCTCCTGCTCTATCGCGCTCTTGCTGATTTGACTGGATCGATTTCGACCGCCCTCCTCCTCTCCAGGATGATCATGGATGTCAGGATGGCCGGACGCATTTCGACAGGGCGCTCCAACAGCGACGGGTGGCAGGATTTTGATAGCCAGCGCCTGATGAGCAGTACAGGCCTGACCCGGGCAGAGTTCTACGCGGCCCGCAAAAAGCTGCGTCAGCAAGGTCTCATCCGGGAGCGTTGCACAGGATTTCCCCCAAAGTGGCAGTGGCAACTTGATCTGGATCGCATCGCTTCTGAGCTTCAGTCCCCAGATGAAAAGGCGGGAAATTCGTCTGAAACCCGCATGAACACACAGTTGGCCGGAATCAGTATTTCCAGTATGGGGGAAAACCACATACTTGAATGTGGAAAACCCACATTCTTGAATGCTGGAAAACCACATTCAAGGAATACGGATTCCGGCCAACTGGAAATTTCGATTCCGGCCAACAAGATGGACGGTAACAGTACGCACAGTTGGCCGGAATCCGTATTTCCATATAAGGGGTTGACTACGGTTAACACGATTACAACAAAACACCTCCCCCCTACCCCCCAGCAGGCACAGTCCGCGAACGTGACGACTGCTGACCGTTTCGATGGTGGTGGTGGTGTTGATCCTGAAAAATCCCCACTCACGACGTCGGAATTGGTTTGGCCAACCGTCCTGCTCGACAGCGAAAAAGAGGCCGCTCACAGATTCTTGTCACCGATCTTGATGGATGCGCAAACGGTCCTCGATGAGCTTGCGGGACAGGCAGCAACAACTCAGGTTCGACAGCCGTTGGCCTACCTTCGAAAGCTGGTCGAGCAGGTCAAAGCAGGCACATTCGTCGCCGTCGCTGCGCCACGGGTTCAAGCAGGACGAATCCGTCAGGAGATGATCAAGGCGGCCAGGAGAGCGCAGGGAGCTGATATGGGCGACCAGAGTTCATCGCCAATCATGACCGATGAGCTACGTGCAAAAGGCCGTAAGCACATCGAAGAAATCAATAGAAAACTGTTCCGTCGATCAATATTTTCTACGGCGGAAATTTCTGATAAATCCAGGGAGTAATGCAACATGGTTTCTCAATTCGATCCTGAACTGGCAAAGCCACTCATCCAACATCTTCTGGATGCAGAAAATCCGGACTCTTCAGATCCGAACTGGCAGCTTTTCCTGCGCTACGAACAGTGGATGATGGAGGATGCGCGACTTCGCGCACGCTACAAGAGCAGTCTTGGCGCCGATAAAGGCATCCAGCTCCAGGAAGCCCAAAGAATGTGGGAAATCGGACGCCTGGAGGCAGAGAGCGAAGAATTCATGCTCGTCCATACCAAGGACGCCCTCCGAATGTTCATCGGCAGAGGGGCCGATCCTGACGGCAAGATAGCGCGGATACCTGGTGCAAAGAACGTAGCCACAGCTCTACGTCAGATGTGGATTGAGTCCGGCAGAGATAATCCATACGCGGACTGGGCGCTACTCATGGCTGAGGAAGCTTTAGATGCGCGGATTGCGTCAGTCGAAGAGGCCCGTGGAAATGCGCTTAAGCAGATCAAGGAGCTTGAGACAAGAGGGCTGCACATATCGCTGCTGAAGTCGCAACACCCGGTAAAAGTCGATCTTGGTTTCCGCAGTCCGTATGGATTTTTGATTGCCCATCTGATCGTTGCCTTTGATGAGTTCGTGAGGGCGGTCAAGACGCTTCAGTCGAGGGATTTGATCAGTTCCGACGATGCTCGACAGGAAATACGCTCTGTTCTGCGCCCTACCCGAGCCCTGTTCGATGTGGTTTTGCGTCAGCAGACGATTCTTGCGCGTCCTACTTTTGCTTCGATCAAACGCACTGATTTTTCGTCGAAGTCGGCGGATGTTCAGAAGCGAGTAACGGAAATTGCCGCGCTCTGGCCAGGATTGCCCGAGGAAATTCTGAGAGGCAACTTGATGCCACGTCATGCACGCCGAGCCCAGGTTCGCAGCACCGAACAAGATGATGAAGCAGACAGTGGATTGCTGTGATGGAAAGTGACGTCAGTGCCACTCATCAAGCTGCATCAGTGAGTGTTCCGCCCCGGAACAGTGTCGGGCGGCTGGTGGGTGTTCCGGGGCGGAACAGTGTCGGACGGTCGGCGGGTGTTCATGGTGTGGACAGCGCCGGACGGCTGGTGGGTGTTCCGGGGCGGAACAGTGCCGGGCGGCTGGTGGGTGTTCCGGGGCGGAACAGTGTCGGACGGTCGGCGGGTGTTCATGGTGTGGACAGCGCCGGACGGCTGGTGGGTGTTCCGGGGCGGAACAGTGCCGGGCGGCTGGTGGGTGTT
>JAVEVA010000147.1:0-3553 GCA_034005275.1 Thauera sp.
GCCCCTCGCTGGATCAAGGCACTGACCAAGTTCGGCTTCATCGCACCAACCAGCGCCTGATCACTGACTATCTGCTCTGCATGACCTTCGCTGGTCAGGATGGCGCTCGTCTCGGTGTGTATTTCTTCCACGCTAACCCTTGCCCTCGCGAGCAACGGCCCATGACTCGGGGCCCCGGCGGCGTGCTACGCCTTACCAGGTAGAGGGATTGCACCTCCAATCTTCTGCCGGCTTTGTCCCGGCGCACTGGGTGTCCCGCAGGGTTAATCCAGATGTCGCGCCAAATCCATGCTGTCGTGCAAGATACGCAGGACTTCGATCACACCGTCTTGCGCATGGACACGAAAAACCAACAGATGCCGCCCCTTGCGGCCCTGACGAGCCACATGCAGCGTAGCAACACCGTTACCCAATTCCGGACGCCGGCGCACGTCATGTAATTGCGGACCCTCAGCCAGCGCCTCAAGGGCATCGTTAATGACGTCCGTGTAGGCATCCATCTGACGCTTACTAAACTGCCCATACGTCCAGTCAAGGATGCTTTCGATATCCTGAGCCGCCTGATCGGTGAGGTGAGCGTTCCAGCCGCTCATGCGTGCTTGTCCCGCACTCGCTGGGCGATGGCATCAATGTGTGCGCGCAACGACTTGGTATCTCGAAACTCGGTATACCGCCCAGCTTCGATGTCAGCAATGCCCACGGTCACAGCTTCGCGCAGCGCGGCAAGTTTGGCGGCCTGCTCGGCTTCACGCGCCTGAACCAGGCGCAATCCCTCGCGCAGCACCTCGCTGGCGTTCTGGTACTGGCCGCTGGCGACCATCTGCTCGACAAACTTTGCCTGGCTGTCAGTCAGTACGACGTTACGGGTAGGCATGACAACCTCCAAAACGGTGTTTGTGGCACATTCTGCCAATGGCATCGAGTAATGCAAGCCACTTTCCGTAGGGTGGCTATCTGGCGGCGGTCAGCACGAGGATGTTGGCACGAGCGAGGAGGTGAATGTACCGGCTGGCTTTATTCCAGCGCACTGGATGTTCATTTTTTTCCGAACCTGCCTGTTATATGGACGTCGGGTTTGATCGCCAGGCGGAGTCCGGCTTGAAATCACGCCCTGCAGAGCGGTGCAGCTTCAACCCCAGGCTGAAAGTTTGTCGCAACGAGTTGCTGCGATGACGCTTCCTCAACAGGTCGCGATGGCGTACTCTGCGATTCTTTCAGGACTTGCTTTACGCTGTGGTTCCGGCAACTTTTGGCGCTCTTTTGAGCATGATCGTCTGTCGTAGTGTGTAATGGTGTGTGTAATCCGAGCTGTGATGATGATGAATTTCAGAAAAATCAATGGGTTTTGACATGAAAATCCTGATGATCGATAACTACGACAGTTTCACCTACAACCTGGTGCAGTATTTCGGCGAGTTGGGCGCTGAGGTGAAAGTGTGTCGCAATGATGAATTCAGCCTCGCCCAGTTGCAGGCGATGGCGCCCAGTCATGTGGTGATCTCGCCCGGACCGGGGACGCCGGCGCAGGCTGGGGTGTCGGTGGCGGCGATTCGTGCTTTTGCGGGCAAGGTGCCGGTGTTCGGGGTTTGTCTCGGACATCAGGGTATTGGTGAGGCGTTTGGTGGCCGGGTGGTGCATGCGCGTCAGCCGATGCACGGCAAGACTTCGCTGGTGCATCATCTGGATGCAGGCGTGTTCCGTGGCTTGCCCAATCCGCTCACCTGCACGCGCTATCACTCGCTGGCGGTCGAGCGGAGCAGTCTGCCGGATTGTCTGGAAGTCACGGCGTGGACCGAAGATGGCGAGATCATGGGTTTGCGCCATCGTGAGTTTGCCGTCGAAGGCGTGCAGTTTCACCCGGAATCGATTCTCAGTGAGCGTGGTCACGACTTGCTGCGCAACTTTCTCAATTCCTCAGCGTCGCTGCCTGCAGCGGCCTGAACACGATGGTCATCATGGAAAATCTGATCACCCCTCAACAGGCTTTGCAGCGCACGATCGAGCATCGTGAAATTTTCTTCGATGAAATGCTGTCGCTGATGCGCCAGATCATGGCTGGTGAAGTATCGCCGGTGATGACGGCGGCCATTCTGACCGGTTTGCGCGTCAAGAAGGAAACGGTCGGCGAAATTGCTGCGGCCGCGACCGTGATGCGTGAGATGTCCACCAAAGTGGTGGTGGCGCCGCCGCACGATCACTTTCTGGATGTGGTCGGCACTGGCGGAGACGGGGCCAATACTTTCAACATTTCCACTACTACCATTTTCGTCGCCGCAGCCGGTGGTGCGCGGGTGGCGAAGCATGGCGGGCGCAGTGTGTCGTCCAAGTCCGGTGCAGCGGACGTGCTGGAGGCGCTCGGGGTCAATCTGGAGCTGTCGCCAGCGCAGATTGCCGACTGTATTGCGGCGACCGGGATCGGTTTCATGTATGCCCCGGCCCATCACAGCGCGATGAAGAATGTCGCGGCGGTGCGGCGGGAAATGGGCGTGCGCACGATGTTCAACATCCTCGGGCCGCTCACCAATCCGGCGAGTGCGCCCAATACCCTGATGGGTGTTTTTCACCCTGATCTGGTCGGTATTCAGGCGCGCGTCATGCAGCGGCTCGGCGCCAATCATGTGGTGGTGGTGTATGGACTGGATGGCATGGACGAAGTCAGCCTTGGCGCCGCCACGCTGGTCGGTGAGTTGCGTGACGACAAGGTGCACGAGTACGAAATCCATCCGGAGGATTTCGGCCTGGCGATGGCCAGCAGTCGCAATCTGCGCGTCCATGATGCGGCGGAGTCGAAGGCAATGTTGCTTGATGTGCTCGACAACAAGCCGGGGCCGGCGCGTGACATCGTTTGTCTGAATGCCGGGGTGGCGCTGTATGCGGCCAATCTGGTGGAGTCGATTGGTGCGGGAGTTGAGCGGGCGCGTGAGCTGATCGCCAGCGGCGCAGCACGTGCCTGCCTGGATGAGTTCGTCCGTTTCACCCGTCAGTGTGGGAGCTGAACAATGAGCGACATTCTGCGCAAGATCTGCGCGGTCAAGGTTGAAGAGGTGGCGGCAGCGCGTGCTGCCGTGCCGCAGGCGCTGATGCGCGAGCAGGCTGCACAGGCGCCGGCACCACGTGATTTCGTTGCTGCCATCCGCCAGCGTCATGCTGCTGGCCGGCCGGCAGTGATTGCCGAAATCAAGAAGGCGAGTCCGTCGAAAGGCGTGATCCGCGCTGATTTTGATCCGGCGGCCATTGCCAGAGCTTATGAAGCAGGCGGTGCCGCCTGTCTGTCGGTGCTGACCGATCGCCAGTTTTTCCAGGGCGATCCCGCTTATCTGCAGGCGGCACGCGCGGCCTGCAGTCTGCCGGTACTGCGCAAGGATTTCCTTATCGACTCCTATCAGGTGTTTGAAGCGCGGGCGATGGGGGCGGATGCCATCCTGCTGATTGCCGCTTGCCTCGATCTGGCGCAGATGCGTGACATGGAGCAGCTGGCGATTGCGCTCGGCATGGCGGTGCTGGTCGAAGTGCATGATGCGGACGAGCTTGAACAGGCTTTGCAGTTGCAGAC
>JAVEVA010000148.1:0-3520 GCA_034005275.1 Thauera sp.
GAGAAACAGATTGACCGCTTGACGGAAAAAAGTATAATGCTCGATTCTTTGCAAAACCCTTAATTGGAGCAACACCATGTACGCGGTGATAAAAACCGGTGGCAAGCAGTATCGCGTTGCCGCTGGCGAAAAGATCAAGGTAGAACAGATGCCGGCCGACGTGGGTTCCGAAATCACTCTGGACCAGGTTTTCATGGTCGGTGAAGGCGAGTCGGTGAAAATCGGCACGCCGGTGGTGGCTGGAGCTTCCGTCAAGGCGACCGTGCTGAGTCACGGCCGTCACGACAAGATCAAGATTTTCAAGATGCGCCGTCGCAAGCACTACCAGAAGCATCAGGGGCATCGTCAGAACTACACCGAGCTGCGCATCGACGCAATCTCGGCCTAAGGCAGGAGTTGATCCGACATGGCACAGAAGAAAGCAGGCGGTAGTTCGCGTAACGGCCGCGACTCGGAATCGAAGCGACTTGGCGTCAAGCGTTACGGTGGTCAGTTCATCCCCGCCGGCAACATCATCGTTCGTCAGCGTGGCACCCAGTTCCATCCGGGCGACAACGTCGGCATCGGCAAGGATCACACCCTGTTCGCCCTCAAGGACGGCGTGGTCCAGTTTTCGGTGAAAGGCGCGGCCAAACGGCGCACCGTCAGCATCGTCACCGAGGCGGCGTAATTCCCGCAGCGGCGTCGATCGGCGACCGCTCTGGCGTGCACTTGCTGCACCTTCAAAGCCCTATCATCGTGGTAGGGCTTTTTGCTTTTCTGCACCGGGACTGAGCAGACATGAAGTTCTTTGACGAAGCACGCATCGAAATTTTCGCCGGAGATGGCGGCAATGGCGCCGCCACTTTCCGCCGCGAGAAATTCATCCCCAAAGGTGGCCCCAGCGGCGGCGATGGCGGTCGTGGCGGCAGTGTGTATGGCGTCGCCGACCGCAACCTCAACACCCTGATCGACTACCGCTATACGCGCAGCTTCCGCGCCGAGCGGGGCGAGAACGGCATGAGCCGCGACTGTTACGGTCGTGGTGGCAAGGACATCACCTTGCGTTTTCCGGTCGGCACCGTGATCCGCAATCTTGATACCGGTGAGCTGATCGCCGACCTCGATGAAGATGGCAAGCAGGTGCTGCTCGCCCAGGGCGGTCGTGGCGGTCTGGGCAACATTCACTTCAAGTCCAGCGTCAACCGTGCGCCGCGCAAGCGCACTCTCGGTCAGGAAGGCGAGCAGTTTGCCCTCCATCTTGAGCTGAAAGTGATTGCCGATGTCGGTTTGCTCGGCTTGCCCAATGCCGGCAAATCGACTTTCATCCGCAGCGTGTCGGCGGCGAAACCGAAAGTGGCGGATTACCCGTTCACCACCCTCGCGCCCAATCTGGGCGTGGTGCGCACTTCCGAGTCGCGCAGCTTCGTGATTGCCGACATCCCCGGCCTGATTGAAGGCGCTGCCGATGGTGCTGGTCTCGGCCATCGTTTCCTGCGCCATCTGCAGCGCACCCACGTCCTGCTGCATCTGGTCGATCTGGCGCCGTTTGATCCGGAGGCCGATCCGGTGGCCGATGCCCATTCGATCGTCGAAGAATTGCGCAAGTACGACGAAGAGCTGTACGCCAAGCCGCGCTGGCTGATTCTCAACAAGCTTGATCTGATTCCGGAAGAAGAGCGGGTGCAGCGGGTGGCGGATTTCCTCGCTGGATATGGCCCGGTCGAGCGCCATTTCGAGATTTCCGCCATCCGCAGCGAAGGCACTCAGGCGCTGATCTATGCCTTGCAGGATTATCTCGATGAGCAGCGTGTGCGCTTCGATGCCGAGCAGGCGGCACGCAAGGCCGCTGAAGCTGAACGTCTTGCGGAGCTTGAAGCACGCCGTCAGGCTGCCGATGAAGCTTTCCTCGCCCGCATCAATGCGGAAGGCGAAGAGTTTGGCAACGAAGAGTTCGGCAACGAAGATTTCGCTGATGAAAATGCCGCCGAAGATGAGGCAGCTGAAGGCGATTCCGCCGCAGATCAGCCCTGAACGCCGTCCTGGCCATCCTCTCATTCATCCAGTCTGTTTTGTTCACCATCGAGCACCATGAGATCCCAGCTTCGCTCCGCACATCGCCTTGTCGTCAAGGTTGGCAGCGCTCTTGTAACCAATAACGGCAGCGGCCTCGATAAAGCTGCCCTCGAAGACTGGGCGCGGCAGATCGCCCGCCTGCGTGCCGAAGGCCGTGCCGTGGCCCTGGTGTCCTCGGGGGCAATTGCCGCCGGCATGCAGCGCCTCGGCTGGGCGAAGCGGCCGCAGGAAGTCCATCTGCTGCAGGCCGCCGCTGCAGTCGGCCAGATGGAACTGGTTGAAGCCTATGAAAAAGCGTTTGCTGCTCATGGCCTGCAGACGGCGCAGATTCTGCTCACTCATGCTGATCTGGCGGATCGCACCCGCTACCTCAACGCGCGCAGCACGCTCAACAGCCTGCTTGAGCTGGGCGTGGTGCCGATCATCAACGAGAACGACACCGTTGTCACCGACGAGATCAAGTTCGGCGACAACGACACCCTTGGTGCGCTGGTGGCGAATCTGATCGAGGCGGATGCGCTCATCATCCTCACCGACCAGCAAGGCTTGTACACCGCCGACCCGCGGCAGGACCCGGCCGCCACCCTGATCAGCGAAGGCCGTGCCGAAGACCGCGCCTACGAGGCGATGGCCGGCGGTGCCGGCAGCGGTATCAGCAAAGGCGGCATGATCACCAAGATCCGCGCTGCCCAGCGTGCCGCACGCAGTGCGACCCACACCTGCATTGCCAGCGGCCGTGAAACCGACCCCTTGCTACGGCTGGCAGCCGGTGAAGCGCTGGGCACCTTGCTTTACGCCAGCAGCACGCCGTTGCAGGCGCGCAAGCAGTGGCTGGCGGATCACCTGCAGCTGGCCGGTGATCTGATCATCGATGAAGGTGCGGTCGCTGCGCTGCGCAGCGGCAAGAGCCTGCTGCCGGTTGGCGTGGTTGAAGTCCGGGGTGAATTCAGTCGTGGCGCGGTGGTCGCCTGCCGCAATGCGGCCGGTGAGGAAGTGGCTCGCGGTCTGGTCAATTACAGCGCCGCCGAATGCCGTCGCATCGCCCGCCAGCCAAGCAGCGCGATCGAAAGCCTGCTCGGCTATGTCGATCAGACCGAACTCATCCACCGCGACAACATGGTGAGCTGAACCCGGCTGGCCGGGTTTTGCTGGGGGCTCGGTTCAGCTGGCCTGGGCAAATTGCATGACTGCCGTTGTCGTCGTGATCTCCTGGACCAGGACCTCCCCCGCGAGGGGGCCGTCTCTTGATCACATCTCCGGAGCAACTCCCCTCTCCCCTCGCGGGAGAGGGGCCGGGGGAGAGGGGGGAAGTTCGCACGGCGCTTGCCCAGATCGCCGTCAACACCGCTTCCGTTTCCAGCAAAACCTCGTTGTTCCAGAAGCGCATCACTGTAAAACCTTGTTCCTTCAGCCAGGCGTCACGCCGCAGATCATGCGCGCTGCCGTTGTGCTGGCCACCGTCCAG
>JAVEVA010000008.1:0-70633 GCA_034005275.1 Thauera sp.
GGGTTGAACAACGCCTTCGGCGACATGCTCCTGATGTTCGTCATGGGCACGATGTTCCTGGTTCTGCCGGGATTCTGGCTGGCGAGCCTTACCTGGGTTGGGATTCGGGCCGGGCACGTCATCCAGGGGCTTTCCGATGGCAGCAAGAGCGCCGGCCAAGCTGGCGGCAAGGGTGCCGGGGCACTCACCGGAGGAAAGCTGAAATAGCGCGAGGCCGGTCAGTCGTCGGTGTACAACTCGTGCGACGTGTCGTTGTACAGGTTGGGATCGTAGCCCGGCGTCTTGCGCAGCTCGGTGAGGTCGGTGAAAGGCCACTCGTCCTCATCCGAAGTATTGGCAGCAGCAGCCCATCCCGCCGCCGCAAAGCCCAGCAGCACGAGTGCGAACCAAAACGCAACGTAGAGCAGCACCCCCAGTACAGCCAGCTTGGCTACCCACACGAGCGCGGTAGCGCCAGCTCGCGGCATGCCCTTGGACACCAACCAGTTCGACGCCCGCCGTTCGCCGCGCGCATAGGCACGCCATCCGCGGCCAAAGGCGCGGCCGAGGCGTTCTGGGGTGCTGGTGCGGGTCGTCGTGTTCATGGTCGTCTCCTGCTGTTGAGGAATGCCTATTCCAGTTTGCTCCACTTCATTCGGTTCGCGGCTTCAATGTGTTTTCTTGCTGCTTCAGGGTGCTTCGCCATCCGGCTCCACCGGGCCAGGGTCGGGTTCGACACCGATACGGTAGGTGGCAACGAAACGCGGCCAGTCCACATGGTCAACCAGGTCGATGTCCTCGATGACGCTGATCTTCGTTCCGGCCCGCTCGAACAGGGCGATGCTCGCGGCGGGATAGTTGTTGCGCGAGGGGTAGAGCACCCCGTCGAACAACGGCTGGCCGTCGTTTCCGAGCATCGCATGCACCTGGCCGGACACCTGCTGCGTGTGCGTGTAGTCGCGGCTGGCCAACTGCTCCAGGTTCAGGCCGAAATAGCCCGCCATGACGCCCGGCGCAGTGAGGTCGGCCAGGAGCACGTCGTCCAGCACACCTACTGCGCGCACCATCCGGGCCTGGACTTCTTTCAGCGCGATCGAGCGTTGCGTGTCCGCAAGCCACTGGTGCTTGTGAAACACCGACTCCATCAGCGCCGTGGGCAGGTCGCGCCCCAGGTAGAGCACGCCGTAGGCCCCCGCCGGGTCATCGTAGCGATTCGTGCTGCTGCGGCCATAGTACAGCGGGCTGCCCCGATAGGCGGTGCGGCTCACGTGCTGGAGCAGTTCACCGGCATCAATCAGGAACGAAGGCAGCTCGCGGCTCATGGCGGTCTCGCTTCAATGCACCTGCACGCCCAGCACGTTGAACACGGCTTCGGCCACGTCGTCGATCGTGCCATGCGTCACCGCATCCACCGGCGAGCGGCCGCCCAGTCCTTCGAGCGGTTCGGACAGCGCGCGGTAGATCGTCCAGTGGTCGATGCCCTCGACCTCCTGGAGCACGGCTTGGGTCAACTGCTGCTTCACCGGGTCGAGCTGCCAGTCGGGCAGCTTCTGGCCGCGCGCCCCCACGTTCAGCGCCAGCAAGCGACGGGCAAGAATGTCCTTGTAGATCTGCTGGCGCGACTTGTCCGCCAGCTTGGCGTACTCGGGGATCGGCAGGTTGTGCGGCTGGTTGAAGGCCTCCAGCAGCACGGCGCGGCCTCGCTGGACGTCGGTTTCGGCCGGTGCCCAGCGCGTCTCGGCGCGCAGCGCAGCCGTCTTGCGCTTCAAGGCCTGCGCCACTGTCTCGCCTTCGAGGTTGGCGGGCAGTTTCATCGCCTCGACGCGCTCGTGGATGAACGCCTGCAACTCGGCCGCGAAAGCCGGAGCATCCCGGATTTCGACGGTATCCGCGAAGCGGCGCACATCCTCCACCGTGACGCGCGGCAGCCGGTCGGCAATGAATTCGATGGCAGTGGGCATGGTCAGCTCCCAGGTAGGTTTGAAACAGGATTCACTCTAGTCGCCTTTGTCGCGTTTGTCAACTTAGTCGCCCGAGTGGGAGCCTACCTGGCGGTGTAGCGTCCCGGCAGCATAGGCCGGGGCCAGCGCCAGGTCGCCGTCCAATCCATTCGTGCGGGTTCCACATTGACGCTGGAGCCGCAGCCCAGGCCCCGCTATACCGAAACGGTTAAAGGCCAAAGGGTCGAAACGGCAAGGGAATGGGGTGCAAGGGGAAAGGCCCTACCTCGAAAAGGCAAAAAGGCCTCCCGCCCGGCCCGCCATCAGGACACCGACATGCTCTCCCTGTTCCAGCGAAAACGGCCCCCGGTCGTTGCCGCACCGTCGCCAGCACCCGCCACCGACCTCCCGAAAGGGTTGATGCGGCCGGAGTCGGCCGCATCGCTGCTGACCACCCCGCGCCGGCAGAAGCTGCTGGAACACATCTGGCAGCGCACGTCGCTCTCGCGCCGGCAGTTCGCCACCCTCTACCGTGCCCCGCTGGAGCGCTACGCCGAGCTGGTCCAGGCTTTTCCGGCCTCTGAAGCACATCACCACGCCTACCCAGGCGGCATGCTCGACCACGGCCTCGAAATCGTCGCCTACAGTCTGAAGCTGCGGCAGTCCCATCTGTTGCCCATCGGCGCCAGCCCCGAAGACCAGGCTGCTCAGTCCGAAGCCTGGACCGCGGCCGTCGCCTATGCCGCGCTGCTCCATGACATCGGCAAGGTGGCGGTCGATCTGCACGTCGAGCTGGCCGACGGCACCACCTGGCACCCCTGGCACGGCCCACTGCGACAGCCATACCGATTCCGCTACCGCGACGACCGTGAATACCGGCTCCACAGCGCCGCGACAGGTTTGCTCTACCGCCAACTGCTCGACCGCGATCTGCTGGACTGGCTCAGTGGCTATCCATCCCTGTGGGCGCCGCTGCTCTATGTCCTGGCCGGGCAGTACGAGCACGCCGGCGTGCTGGGCGAGCTGGTCGTGCAGGCCGACCGTGCCTCCGTCGCCCAGGAGCTGGGCGGCGATCCTGCGCGTGCCATGGCCGCGCCGAAGCACTCGCTCCAACGCAAGCTGGTCAACGGGCTGCGCTACCTGCTCAAGGAAGAGCTGAAACTGAACCAGCCCGAAGCCTCCGATGGCTGGCTCACCGAGGATGCGCTGTGGCTGGTGAGCAAGACGGTATCGGACAAACTGCGTGCGCACCTGCTGTCCCAGGGCGTCGATGGCATCCCTGCGAACAACACTGCGGTGTTCAACGTGCTCCAGGACCACGGCATGTTGCAGCCGACGCCCGACGGCAAGGCGATCTGGCGCGCCACCGTAACCAGTTCCACCGGCTGGTCCCACTCGTTCACCCTGTTGCGGCTGGCACCTGCGTTGATCTGGCAGCCTGGCAAGCGGCCAACACCTTTCGCTGGGGCGGTAGCGATCGACACGGTCCCGGCAGACAAAGACGCCAGTGCTTCGATCTCAACGCCGGTGATGGCAGTAGCGCCAGCCGCCGAAGATCGGGAGCCTCCCCCTTGGGGGGCTGCTGACAGCGCGGGTTCCCAGGTTCAGCCACCCGCAGCTCAAGCACCTGATGTCATGGATGACATGCTGGCGACGATGGGCCTGGCCGATTCGTTTAGCGCGCTCCAGGATGGTGAAGCTGATGCTGCGCATTCATCAGCCACGCATCCTAAAGTGTCCGAGTTGGCGCCGGAGGCGGCCTTGCCACCGACACCTCTGCCCATGGCTGGGCCGCAATGCTCGACAGAACAGCCATCGGGTGAGCATTTCATGGAATGGCTGCGACAGGGCATAACCATGCGGCGGCTCATCATCAACGACGCGAAGGCACTTGTGCACACCGTGCACGACACCGCCTATTTGGTCAGCCCCGGCGTGTTCCAGCGCTATGCCCAAGAACACCCGGAAGTAGGACCACTAGCGAAGCAGGAGGAAGTTCCAGACTGGCAGTGGGTGCAGAAGCGGTTCGAGAAGCTGGGACAGCATCGCAAGCAGGCCGGTGGCTTGAATATCTGGGCCTGCAAGGTCACAGGCCCGAGGAAGTCCCGGCACGTGCACGGCTACCTGTTAAACAATCCGACTCTGCTATTTCAGGAGCTTCCTCCGAACAACCCGTATCTGTGCATTCAACTTTGATGAACAGATGCCTCGACCGTCACTTGGCCTTCCCGACCATATAGTCCACGACTTTCTTAAGGTCATCATCGGTACAGTCCGCGCAACTACCCCTTGGAGGCATCGCGTTGAGTCCCTTGATCGCATGCTCGTACAGCTTGTCATTGCCTTGGGCGATGCGAGCGCTCCAAGCAGGCCGATGCTGCGGCAGCTTCGTCGGTGTTCTTCCGCTCGGGCGCTCAAGGCAAGGCCGCAGCGCCGGGAGGGGCACAAGTCGCCGCCACTGGTTCGGCATCTGGCTTGGCCGGCTTCGATCCGCTCGCCGCCGGGCCGGCTTCGACGGCGGCCCGGCCATCCGACCCGACCGCCGTGCAGAACCGGCAAGACCAGAAAGAGGCGTTCCTGAAAGGCGGCTCCACGGAAACCCGTAATTCCGGGAATTTACAGATGCCATCCTCGCCGTATCAAGTCATGGCAGGAACAGTGATCGCCGGCGCGCTGGTGACGGGCATCAAGTCGGACTTGCCGGGCGACGTGATCGCTACGGTGACGGAGCCGGTCTATGACACCGCCACGGGCAAGTTCCTGCTAATCCCACAGGGTTCGCGCATCCTGGGCAAGTACAACAGCCAGGTGAGCTATGGGCAGAGCCGTGTGCAGGTAGTGTGGAACCGCGTCATCCCGCCGGATACGTCCTCTCTGAAGCTCGACAACCTCGCGGGCACCGACCCAGCCGGTTACGCCGGCCTGGAGGATGGCGTCGATTGGCATTGGGATCGCGTTTTCGCAGGGGCGGCGCTGACGACCCTGCTGGGCGTGGGCGCCGAGCTGGCAGCGCCAGAGAACCGACAGGACGGCAATCGCATCGTGATCGCCGGGCGCGACAGCGCGCAGGACAGCATCAATCAGGTGGGCCAGGAAATGACCCGGCGCAACATGAACATCCAGCTGACGCTGACCGAGCGGCCCGGCCTGCTGGTGCGGATCATCGTCAACCGCGATCTGGTGCTGCGGCCGTACCAGCCGATGTTCTTCCAGCGGGGAGCCATGCGATGAGCACGCCCAAGAAGCTGCGGCTCGGGCCGCTGCCCAAGACCGAGAGCGTCAAGCTGACCATCGCTTGCCCGGCCAGCCTGAAAGCCGACCTCGACCGCTACGCCACGCTGCACGCGCAGGCATATGGCGAAGCAGTTGATGCAGAGAAGTTGATTCCGCACATGCTGGAGGCGTTCATGGCGGGGGATCGGGGGTTCAGGAAGGGCGCGGCGATCCGGAGTGCGCCATCGAAGCCGACATGATGGATGCCGCCAAGCCTTTGGGCTATGACGATGCGATAAGCCAGCCGGCTCTCGGTAGTCCAGCACGACGCGGTGCGATGCGGCTTTCTCTCCCGACGCTCTTCTCCTAGCCTGCAAGGCTGCCCGGAAAAGAGCTAACCTACTGTCCCATATACGGTTTCAAGCTCTACATGCTTTGCACGAAGGACTTGACGCCGGCACTTTTTTCGTAGTTCGCTGCGATTTAGTTGGCCATCTGTCTGGCCGCATCACCAAAGCCGCGCACACCGATCACTCGCCCCTGGCTGTCGGTATCCACTGGCTGACGGAACTTCAGATCCAGACCGTTCTCCGAGAACGCAGCTCTCACATCCTCGCCGCGACCGTGGACAGTTCCATCCACAGCTGCATTGACGTTGCCAGACCGGCATCCATTCCCTGGGACATAGCAAAAAAATAGAGCCATCGGATCGTTGACGGTCGGCTCGTCGATGAGGTCATTCATTCGACTGTTCTCAGCGGCAAGCGTGTGAACCGTGAAGTTGGCTGGAGCCCCCAGGGCAACGGGAAGTATGTACTCGTCATTGCTTTCTCCCGATTCGAGCGGCGTCAGGGCATATGGAAAAAGTGTCTGAGCCATCGGGCGAGATCGAGCATCTCGGCGGAGGGATCAACGCCGTAGATGCGCCAGCCAGGCTGCATCTCGGTGAAGGCCTTCAGCTCCGGCCCGCCGCCAGCGCCGAGCGCCAGAATGTCTGCGTCGGCAGGCGCACGTTCGGCCAACAGCACGCCTGCCATCCTGTGCGAATCCAGAAGGACAGGCACAATCCTCGCTATTCTCTCAGCATAGCTCGATACAATCGCCGGTTCGGAGAACGGGGGGCATCAAATGCGGCCTTCCGCTTGCGTGGGAGCGAGGGTCTCAGGCCATAGCAGCGAGCGGTGGACCTGGGCGCCTGCCATGGCGCCGTTACCCACGGCCAGCGACACCGAGTGGGGTGCCCGCGCCACGTCACCACAGGCGAATACGCCAGTCACTGAGGTCTTGCTCTCGGCATCGGTGCGAACCTGGATGCCCATGGGCGTCTCTTCCAGCGCGCAGCCCATGGCTTCGGCCAGGGAACTGGAAGGAGAGGTGTGTGTCGCCGTGAACAGGCCCGTGAAACTCAGCCTCCGCCCGTCGGCCATCACCACATCAGCATGCCCTTCGATCCTGTCGATGGTGGCCTCCTCAATCGCCACGCCCCGACGCTCCAAGGCGAACCTGGCGTCCTGACTCAGATCCACAGCACCGTTGACGAGTAAGGTCACATCACCCCAGTCGGTGAGCAGTTCGGCCTGATGGGTGGACATCGGGCTGGCGCCGACGATGCCGATGTGGCCTTGTCCGATCTCGTAGCCATGGCAGTACGGGCAATGGAAGACGGTCTTGCCCCAGCGTTCAGCAAGTCCGACGACGGCGGGAAGTTGGTCGGTCACACCGGTGGCCAGCAGCATGCGGCGGCCTTTATGCGATCCGCCGTCAGGCATCCTGACCGTGAATTCGTCCACTTGTCCCGTAACGGCTTCAACACGAGCTTCGAGCCAGGTCAAAGTTGGATAGGCTTTAAGCTGGCGGCGGGCGTTCGCCGCGATCTCGCCAGGGGGCACGCCATCCTGGCCGAGAAAACCATGCGAATGGCTTGCGAAGCGGTTGCGCCGCTCGCCTGCATCGATCACCAGCACGGACCTACGCGCTCGTACAAGTTGCAGGGCTGCAGCCATTCCTGCGTAGCTTCCGCCGACAATGATCACATCGTAGTGCATGTTCAACTCCTTTTGCGTCGCACTGCCGCATGCCGGCGCGCAAAGTCAGCGGCCAGATCGGCAAGGGTGATTTCTGAGAACCGCTTCAGCAGCAGCGCTTCGGCCTCGGCAAACGTACCTTCGAGCGCGGCATTCACCGCCTGTTCGACCAGGCACTCCGGTGTCTCGTTGCGGTTACCGATGGCAAACATCGTCGGCTCGCCGAGTGCTTCGTGCAACTGGCGCAGGGTGACGGTGCCGAGGTCGGCATGGATGCGCCATCCTCCCGCATGACCTCGATCGGACGTGACGATGCCCGCTTCTCGCAGGTATCCCATGGTGCGCCGGACAACGACTGGGTTGGTACCCAGGCATTGCGCCAGGGTTTCTGAAGTGACGGGGCCCTCCTGCTCGGCCATGTGCAGAAGGGCATGCAGGACGGAAGACAGACGGCTATCGCGTTTCATGTAACTAATGATGTTGCATATTTGGATGTATGTCAAGACCGACTTGGAATATGGGCCCGGTCGAGCCGCCTGCGCTTGACATTCAAGACAGCTGCTCACGCCTTCACACCTGAGGCGCTGCGCGCTGACGCTTGCCTCCAGGGGGCAGCCCTGCGGGCCATCCCCGCCGTGCGATGCTTGGCACATCCTTGATGCAGCCGAACCGGCTGCGCCGGCCCGGCCAGCGCCCCGCCGCGATGGACGGGGCGCTGGCGAACACGCTGGCGCTTCATACGGCAGGTTGTGCAAATGCGTGCCGCCCTCAACGCTGTGGTTCCTGCCCAACGCGTCACGAAGGACGGTTCACGGACATCCCTCCCGGCAGCGCTATGGAGCCTCCATGTCACGCCTCAAAACCGGTACCGCAAGGTGCTGCGGGGCCATTCTCGCCTGTCGTCGGGTTCTTGACCTGGCCCGTGTCAGCGGGCGATCCGTGGAATCGGTGATATCACTCGAGTCGGTGCAATTGTTGTTCCGCTGAATGCTTCAGAACTTGTCAATTGTGGGACGGTCAAATTTCGAATCGACGGCAGTCGACCGCTCGACAAACCGGGCCAATATGGGGGCTGGCTCAGCGTCGCGGTGCAGCAAGTAGGTTGCCAGCGTCAGAGGATTACCCTCTAGCGGTCGAGCCACGATGCCTGACTCTCGGGTGGAAGCGATATGCGCTGCGCCTGCTAAGCCCAAGGCCAAACCCGCAGAAACTAAAGTCATCATTACATCAAAGCTGCCTACGCGTTGAGCAACCAGTGGTTCTTGTACCTGCATTCGCAGAATGCGGTCAATCTGGCGAGCATGCCCCTCGCATATGACAGGATCTCCCAGTACCAGCGGGTAGCGCAACACTTCAACTAGCGGAATCTTCTTGAAAGCTAGCACGGGATGGCGCGCCGGTACCGCAACCATCACTTCATCCTCCCAGACAGGAGTGGCCACGATTCCATCGCCGGCATCTTCAGCCATCGAAAAGCCGACGTCATAGATGCCATCGTGCAGACCAGCGATTTGCTGGGCCAAAGGAATTTCGAACAATCGAATATCCACCTCAGGATCTTCCTCACGACATTGCGCCAGCAGTGCAGGTAAGCGCGATGGCATGATTCCGTCGGATAAGGCCACACGTAACTGACCGTGAAATCCTCTAGCGGCGGCTTTGACGCTGTCGAGAGCTTGATCCAGCATCACAAAAACACGCGGAACATGCTCCAGAAACAAGTGTCCCGATCGAGTCAGTTGCGTACTGCGGGTGGTACGAATGAATAGCAGTACCCCCAACTCTTCTTCCAGCTCTTTGATGGTGCGAGATAGCGGCGATTGGTCGATGTGCAGCCTCTCAGCGGCGCGAGCAAAGTGCAGTTCTTCAGCGACTGCAAGAAAACATCGTAAGTGACGAAGTTCCATTTCGACCTCTCTTCACCTCGTTGCTCTTTAGGCCCAAGGGGCACCATCGACGACTGAAAGCCAGCATCTACTCTTATTCGTCGGACCTGGTGACGGCCTGGAAGACGCCCAGCAGTCGAGTAACGCGTTTCTCGTTAGATAGTAAGTCAGATTGGTTTGGTGCATACCAACAGTGCGACAACCAACACCGTACTCCCAAGCAAGATCGAAGGCATAACGACACCACGACCATTGTGCAAATTGGCCCCGTCATCAAAAGAAAGCCTGCGAAGTTGCCCCCGCAGCAATCCATGACTCGCAGAGAGACCCGCGACCAGTACTAACTTCACCAGTAACCACGGTTGGGGAAACCATCCGCCTCGCAGCGCAAGGTACAGTCCTAGCGCCCATGTCACCATCATTGCCGGGGCGGTCACATGCTGATCCCAACGATGTACCAGTGTGAGGTACGCTAGCCCTGCATCGCGGTCATAAGCCTTCAAGGTGTGCCGGGAAAATGCAATTGAGAGCATAAGGAACAATTGCCCTCCCATCCACGTGATGGCGGCCGACAGGTGCACCGCCTTGATCGATAAATACAGCATGACCAGTCATTCAACGTTGGGAAGCTAGGGTTGCCTCGCGTTTCGCGAGTCTGCGTTCGCAGGCAAACGCCCCAAAGGGAATCAAAGCGGCCAGCACCATGAAGACACGCTCAGATCGCGACCAACCATAGCCAGAGATCGATCCCACTAGCGTCCAGAAGTAGAAGATGAACGCTAGGCCGTGGATGGGGCCTAGCAACGTCGTTGCAGTCGGCATTCCAGCAAAGTGCTTGAGCGGAACCGCCACCCCTAGTAGCAACACCAACGTAGCGCCCTCCACTAATGAGGCCACCCGCATGCGACGCACCTGAAGGATTTCGGCGTCTATTTTCGACAGGGGCATCATGCGTGAACCTCGAGTATCCTGCTGCCAGTTAACCTCGATGCCGGCAGAAGGCCGGCCTTTGCAGTACCCGTCATTACGTCAGCCTCCACCGTGACTGAGAATCTCAATGTAAGCCGCATAGGCTTGGTCACGCGCTGAGTCCATTGAAGGCAATCGCCGTGAAGGGAGATATCTTGGAACGACACCGTTTGATCTCCTTGCGTTGCCCGACCATGCAAGATGCCTTGCTGGGATGAAATGTCCAACGTGATTTGCAATGCGCCGATCGGCGTTGCCAACTCAACTTTCCAGACGCCGATAAATCGATTAGCCAAACGCTCATCGCCCGCATCCAGTGCGGAAGCTGGCTTGTTAACGGAGATTTCGTGTAGCTGGGAAACAGCTACGGTATCAGGCCGCTGCCCATTGAGACTGGCGCTGCGCCAGACGGTGCCGCGCCGCTCATATTCAAAGAGCTTTTCAACACCAAGCGCTACATCCGCACCAAGTTCGCGTTCAAGCAAGTAAAGAGCCACGTCTAAGCCGGACGTGACGCCACCACCAGTGACTAAGTCGCCGTCGTCGACAACTCGACCTGACATTGGCAGTGCCCCCAGCGCACTCAATAGCCCTAGGCCCATGTGATGTGTTGTCGCACAACGTCCCTTAAGCAAATCGGCCATGGCAAGAATCAATGACCCGCCGCATACCGTGGCCACGATGACGTCCGGATCTTCCATTGCTTCTCGCATAGCAGAGGACAGTTGGGTTTGCGATGCCTGAAGCAGCAATTGCGGGACGGATTCGGAGTCATCTCCGCTCACCTTACCGGCGGCACCCGGCACCAAGACGATACCGCCATCACGGGGAGCCAAGGCTGCGCTAGCCGGGATCCGCACGCCGCTGACACCGCACGGGACATCACGGGCACCCTCGGCACTGACCAGTTCAACGTGGATGGGAACTGCACTGAGTTCTCCAGCTGCCAGGAACACCTCGTATGGAGCTATTGCATCTAACAGGTCGAAGCCGTTGAACAGCGCAATCTGCACCTTAAGCGGGGCTCGCGCAGCGGTATATGAATTACTGAGGTCATTAGCGACTACATCCATTGTTTGCATAGGTCACAACAAGTAAACAGGTCCGATATGCCGGAACAACTGCGGCTACGAGCAAAGTATGGAGTGCCGCAGTACGGCCGCCAACTGGCCAAATGGACACTTATCGACTGATTCCGGCCAAGCATTTCCTTGGAGCAGCCCCCTGATTCCCCGGCCCCGTCCTATCGCTTATCTTTAGAGATAGGAACAGGATTGTGCATATGACTAGGCATACGGAGTCAGTAAGGGTAGTGGTAAAGGACCTGTGCCGCAGGCGCTGGCCGCTTTCAGAGAAGGCGGCCCTAGTGCGCCATACCTATGAGCCGGGCATGAGTGTGTCGTTGGTGGCACGCCAGGAAGGTGTCTCGGCGGGACTGCTGTTCCAGTGGTGCAAGCTCTAGTGCCAGAGTGTCTTGACCACGGTCTCGGCTGGCGAGGCAGTCGTGCCGGCATCTGAGCTGGCGGCGGCTCGCGCGCGGAAATCGCCATGAATCTCCCCGGGGCGATTCACCAAGCTCCAGCGCGTGCTCGGCAAGAAGATCCTGAAGAACGAAATCCTCAAGGAAGCCGTGAAGTATGCCGCGACAAAAAGTGGATTACGCGCTCGCTCTTATTGTCCATCATGGCGGGGAATATGTGCGATAACAGCGTACAACCACATCGCCAGACCGAGTCTGACAAAGGTTGAATCCGATCTTCACCAACTCGGTCAGATTATTGTGTCTCGTTCAGCTATCCCCAAAGTTTTTTCTATATTGGCTAGGACTGACTCCTACTATGCGCTGGAACTGCAGACGGAAGTTGGCGGCGGAACCAAGGCCCACTTCTCCCACGATCTGCTCTACTGTAAGTCCGCTACGTTCCAGTAACTCTTGTGCCCGTCGAACTCGTGCGCGAATAATCCACTGAGCCGGTGACTCTCCATACTGTTCGTGGAATCGCCTATGTAGTGTCCGCGGGCTGGTGTGTGCCTGGCGAGCAAGCAAGACCAAAGACAGCGGTTTATGTAGATTGGCCAAGGCCCAAGTGAGCAAAGGTTGAAGGCTCCTGTCAGTTCCTTGGGGCTTGGGAGGGATGAACTGTGCCTGCCCGCCCTCACGCTGCAGGGGCACAACCGACAGCCGAGCCACCTGCGATGCCACCGCGACACCAAAGTCACGGCGGATCATGTACAGGCAAAGATCAAGGCCTGCGGCAGCCCCTGCCGAAGTGAGTACCTGTCCGTTGTCTACAAAAAGTACCCGAGGGTCCACATTAATTTTGGGGTAAAGGCGCTGCAGATCTGCAGCAGCAGCCCAATGAGTGGTAGCACAAAGGCCATCTAATAGGCCGCTCTCTGCTAGAACAAATGCTCCGGTACAGATAGATGCAATCCGCGTCCCCCTCATTAATGCAGTGCGAAGTGCTCCTGTTATTCCAGGCGTCAGTGTTCGCTGTGGCATATGGACGCCCGGCACGATGATCGTATCCGCAGTCTTCAGAATAGCCAGATCGTGGCGAATTCGCAGCGAGAACGGACCAGCGTCCATCTCATCCTGCTCTGCACATACGGCCACTTGGTAGCAAGGAAGGCCGTTCTCGTGTGTTGCGAAGCGAAAGGACTCACAGGCGGTCGCTAGGTCGAATGACAGCACCCCCGGTACTGCTAAACAGACGACCTTGTGTGGTGAGTGCTGCAAAGGAGGCTTCATCTGCATGCTGGCAACGAGTAGGAAGGTTGGCGAGAAATAGTCGATCATTGTCATTCTAGCCAGTTCCCCGAATCAACGCTATCCAAGAAAATCGAGTGCATTGAGCTTCACGCGATGTGCAGTCGCAATGATTCTCAATAGGCATCCTTTCGTCATCAAGCCGCGCAGCCGCAATTGATCTGTTTTGACAGAACTCTGTTTGACCCCAAAGAGGGGCCCACGAATCTCGCGCTGGCCACAATGGAGATCATCTATGGCGGCGTATTTCACTATGCTGAGAGAGCGGTGCTTTTTTGTGTATGGCTGATACGTTTGCTCTGATAGCACGTATCCCTTCTTGCCATAGAAATGTCTGCTAATTCCTCGATGATGTATTTATCACTAAAAACCCTCCATCTAATAGCCGCGCTGACCTTCTCTGGGGGGGTGATGAGTTTGGCTCTCGTAATGTCGGGCTGGTCACGGGTTTATGGTGTAGTTCTGCCTCACGAGAGGAGTATTGGCCGTACGCTTCTTTGGTGGGATCACTATGTAACCGTGCCGGCCATGCTTACAGCTCTTGGGCTTGGATTTCCTCTGGCAATCAGTGGCGGCTGGATGGAACAAAATTGGTTAATCGGTAAGGTTATTCTTGCAGTTACCCTGTCCGGCCTGCATGGATTACTCAGAGCGGCCTTAAAGAAACGAGTTGCGGGAGATGCATTATCGGAATCGTCATGGTACGGAGCCGGCCCCATGATTGTTACTGCAGCTTTGGCGCTTATCGTGATGCTCGCTATTTGCAAGCCATTCCACTCATAAGCTGTACCGCATGATCAAAATATTTGTATATACCGGCAACTCGGACCGAAATCTTGGGCATGTAGATACACTTACTCGTCCGGCTTTCTGCGGCAAAGTCGCCCTTTCCTCATTAGCAATTTGCCTAGGTTCGACGCCTGCTGGCCCAGCATGGGCTCAGACTGAAGAGGTGGCCGCATTGCCCACCGTCACCGTAACAGGTTCTCTGACGCCGGATGATCTAGCCAGAGAGCGGCTCGAACTAGCGCGGGAAGAAATGGCGTATCGTGCGGGTGGAACCAGCGTGGTCGATGCGAAAGACTATCGCGATGGCCGAGCCGGAAACCTGGCTGATGTAATGTCATACGCTCCCGGAGTCTATGCCCAGACTCGACACGGCGAGGAAACGCGTTTTTCGATACGTGGTTCCGGTATTCAACGGGGGTTCTTGCTTCGCGGCATCTATCTTTATCAAGACGGTATACCGTTAAGCCATGCCGACGGAGTCGGTGACTTCCAATCAATCGATCCACTTGCTGCTGAGTACGTCGAGATTTGGCGCGGTGCGAATGCGTTGGAGTTTGGAGGAAATAGCCTTGGAGGGGCGGTAAATTTCGTCACTCCAACTGGTTGGACCGCACCGCATGTTGTCCTGCGAGCGCAAACAGGATCTTATGGCCAGAGTCAAAGTCACGCTTCCTTTGCAGGAGCCAATGATCGCTTGGACGGATTTTTGAGCCTATCGCATAGCGAGCAAGACGGTTATCGCGATCACGCAAGGACGCGCGCAACCCGATTCTCAGGAAATGTCGGGTTGATGTTCAATTCTGCGTGGAATGCGCGTCTTTACTTAACCCATATTGACAGTAAGCTGCAATTGCCAGGTGCTCTCACCAGATCAGCCATGAGGGCTGACCGCCATCAAAGTGCACCAGGCTATGCCGAGCTGGATGCAGATAACAACTATCGAATGAGTCGCGCAGCTCTAAAATTAGAGTGGACTCCTACAGATAAGGTGAAATGGATTAGTTCAATTTATCTTGCTAACCGGGACCGATTGCACTCAATGGCCTATGGCATTCTCGATCAACAGTCTATAGATACCGGCATGGACAGCAGGGGGATCCTTAATCTATCAAAGGGAGCATTAACACGACGGTTGGTAATAGGGGCTTCGTTTATGAAACACCGGGCGGATGAGCGCAGCTATGCCAACTTGAATGGTAAGGTCGGTCGCCAAACTCGGGATAACGTTCTGACAGGGCGCCAGTACACGCTGTATGGAGAATATACGCATGAATTGGTGGATTCTTGGACTCTTCAGGTCGGTGCACAGGCCGTGTATGCGGGGCGTGACTTGCGGAACCTCGTTGCGCCCTCAAATAGTTACAGCAAACATTTCACGGGCGTGAGTCCCAAACTTGGCCTTATCTACAACTACTCCGAGAATTCACAAATCTATGCAAATCTCAGTCGCAGTTTAGAGGCTCCTCCTTTCGGTGAGTTGGTTGTACGGCCCGCATATCCTCTCGCTTCTGACCAGAAAGCTACAACATTGGAACTAGGGTACCGGTTTCGGAATGGCGATTCGTGGGTAGACGCGGCAATCTATCGCTCGCGCTTGCACGGTGAACTTCTATCACTTAATGACGCAAATGGAGTAGCGTTGGGCACTGTAAATGCAGATCGCACCATCCATCAGGGGATTGAACTAGGCATGCAAGCCCCCCTTTATGCTCATGTTAAAGGACGATTTAATTATTTATTCAATGACTTCCGTTTCAATCATGACTCTGTATATGGTAAAAATCGCTTGGCTGGTATTGCGCCACATGTCCTTCGTGCGGAGATAGAATGGAAAATCTCACCTTACCTGTTTATGACGCCTTCTATCGAATGGTTGCCAGGTAATACCCAAATCGACCATGCAAACACGTTGTCGCAGAGTGGGTACGCCCTGTTCGGCCTAACGCTTGGCGGTAAAATGGCGCGAAATTTGCGCTGGTTTGTCGAAGGACGCAATCTGACGAATCGCAAGTATGTCGCGGGTACAGCCGCGCAAGCCAACGTACAAGGCCGCGATGGCGCATATTACTTTCCTGGCGATGGGCGTGCTTTCTATGCCGGGTTGGAGTGGCGGTTGTAGCGATGAACAAGACTGATTCAAGAAGAGCGAGCAGGTGGTCGCCGTTGGTTTTTACCAGCATTTCGTAAAAATTCTGCGCCCATTTAGAATTGAATAGTGATCGCCAAGTCTGTTACCCCAACCACAGTGCCGTGGTGCAGCTTTGTCCGGATGCAGTCCCGTCGCTCGATACGCTGTCTTTCTGGTTCTGGCGACTGCTGTGCTATCCATAGTGAATAGAGCGGGAATCTGAAAAGTCCGACTTGATAGTGACTGAACCAAGCTCAATTCCTTCCATCCGGTTCTGTGCTCAGGAGGAAGGGAAGCAGCTCCGCTAGCACTTCTTCAGGTGATTCTTCGGGCTGAAGATGACCGCCTCGAATGGATTTGCCGCAGACGTTTCCAGCCCAACGCTGCCAGATGCAGATCGGTGATGGGCTATGCCGCGCTCCTGACCATAGAACGAGGACAGGACAGTGCAGTTTTTTCCTGCGGAGCGGTCTGCTGCATCATGAGCACGGTCTTCTTGTGCTGCCGCCCGATAGTCCTCGCAGATTGCATGACGAACATTCGGATTGCGGAATGCGTGCCGATTCCAGCGTCAGCTTGGCTTCTCGAAGGTTGCGATGATCAGGATTGGTAGGTGTCAGCCATGCTAGGGGGAACCTCTAAAAACCTAAGGAAGGTCTGCGTAAATCGCGCCGAACTGTGCTGGCACGCGTAGGTTCGCGAACACAATCGAAGCCATGAAGCAAGCCGACCTGGGCCTGAACCTGACAACCAAGCGCACGCGCAAGCGCGAGTTCCTGGCAGAGATGGAGCGCGTGGTGCCGTGGGCGGCCCTGGTGGGCTTGATCGCGCCGTACGCGCCCGAAGGCAAACGCGGTCGCCCGCCGTTTGCCGTGGAGACGATGCTGCGCATTCATTTCATGCAACAGTGGTTCACGCTGAGCGATCCGGCCATGGAGGAGTCGCTGCACGACGTGCCCTTGTTCCGCGAGTTCGCGGGCCTGAACTGGGACACGCCGGTGCCCGACGAGACCACGATCCTTCGCTTCCGCCGGCTGCTGGAGGAACACAAGCTGGCCCCGCAGATCCTGGCGCTGGTCAACGAGCTGCTGGGCGCCAAGGGCTTGATGCTGCGCGCCGGAACGGTGGTGGACGCCACGCTGATTGCGGCCCCGAGCTCCACCAAGAACGCCTCGGGCGAACGCGACCCGCAGATGAAGCAGAGCAAGAAGGGCAACCAGTGGTTCTTCGGCATGAAGGCTCACATCGGTGTGGATGCGGACTCGGGCCTGGTGCACACGGTGCGCGGAACGGCGGGCAGCGTCAACGACGTGGTCCAGGCCAACACGCTGCTGCATGGCGAGGAGACCGAGGCCTGGGGCGATGCCGGCTATCAGGGAGCGGGCAAGCGTCCCGATGCCAAAGCTGGGGTGCGCTGGAACATCGCCATGCGCCCAGGCAAGCGCAAGCTGCTGGACAGGGCTCGCCTGGTGGACAACCTGACCGATCAACTCGAGCGCCTCAAGGCCAGTATTCGGGCCAAGGTCGAGCACCCGTTCCGGGTGATCAAGCGCCAGTTCGGACATGTGAAGGTGCGTTACCGCGGGCTGGCCAAGAACACGGCCCAGCTGCACACGCTGTTTGCGCTGTCCAACCTGTGGATGGTGCGGCGAGCCTTGATGGGAGTGCAGGCATGAGTGCGCCTGCAAACAGCCGAACGGCCGGGAAATGGGCCGAAAACGGCATCGCCCTGCGCTCTGGCGAAGCTGAGAAGGCGAATTGGCTTGGCGGCTCCGCATCAGCACATCTCAAAGCGCATTGCGCAGACCTTCCCTAATTTTTCAAAATTTCAGTTCAATAAAATCAATGGGTTACGACTTGATTTTTTGAAATTTCACGGGTTTTTAGAGGTTCCCTAGGGTCACGACCAGACGCCCCTCCGTCACATGACCCAAATGCTGGGTATCGCCAAAAGCCTGCAGGGCATTTGGAAGCGCCAGCACGAACAGCAAGGTGACTGTGCGTTGGCCTTGGAGCACGCAAGACTAGCTCAGCACGCCTATCCAGGCCGATGTAACCAGCAGCAGTGCCATTCCCTGGTTGAAGCACCGTATGGCCCTCGGCGATGCAAGAAGACGAGCAGCGCCCCTGCCCAACAACGCCCAAACCGTCAGACAAGGCAGCGCTATCAACAGGAAGATCGCCGCATACAAACCATAGGTTGCCGGGCCTGAGCCGGCATCGACGAAAACGCTCACCACTGACAACGCCATCATCCAGGTCTTGGGGTTGATCAGTTGCAGTCCGGCGCCATGGATGGCACCTGGACGATTGCCGGAGGTTTCGGCCTCGATACCACTAGCCGAGGCGTTGAAGAGCTTCCAACCCAGCCAACTGATCCAGGCCACCCCCACCAAGGCCATGCCATTCTGTAGCAGCGGATAATGCAGAAGCATCTCACCAAGCCCGAGGCCAACCACCAGCAGCAGGCCGGCCGCACCCACAGCGGCGCCGAGCACAAGAGGCAAAACAGCCAGCAGACCGTGGCGGACGGCGCCACCGAGAATCAATAAATTGGTGGGGCCCGGCGTGATAGAAGCAACGAAGGCAAAGAGCACGAAGGGCAAGAGTTGGTTGAAAGAGAGGGTGTTCATTGACGGACTCCAGTCACTTGCTAGGAGTCGATTGTCCGCAGCAACTCACCAGTGATCTTGAAGATTTGTGCAGGATCGGCGGTAGATTGCCGGCGTAAAGCCATAGGCCCGCCGGAACCAGCGCCCCAGGTGGCTCTGGTCGGCAAAGCCCAGGTCGATGGCCACGTGGGCGGGAGGCCAGCCATTCGCGAGCAGGCGCCGAGCCTGGGCCAAGCGCAATTGCACTAGGTAAGCATGCGGCGCCAGGCCAAAGGCTGCCTTGAACGCGCGGGAGAGACGAAAGCGGTCAACCCCGCACGCATGGGCCAGATCCTCGAGGTTGATGTCCTGCTGAAAGTGCCCGTGCAGATAGTCGCGGGCACGAATGGCCACCGAAGGCAGACGCGGGTCTACCGCATCCCGTGTACGCCAAAGCAGTTGCCGCGAAAGTCGCTCCAGCAGGGCATCCAACGATGCCTGCCGCACCATACGTAGCTCATTGCGCTGTAGCGCTAAAACGGCGTTGACGATACAGGGCATCAGGCCGGGTTCACAGGGTAGGGTCTTGTCGAAACTCGGCTGGCAGTGATCGGGGGCATTCTCGAACAATGCTCGCAACTCCCGCTCAATCCATTGCGGGTCCAAGTAAAGCATGGAGTATGTGAAGCCGCCCGGCGCGGGTGCATAGCCATCGTGGATTTCACCGGGTTCCAGCATGAACACCTGGCCCGCGGTGCTGTTGTGCAGCTCCTTGCGGCAGTGGAACTGTTGCACACCCTGCTCGGTGAAGCCGATTAGATAACTGTCGTGCCAGTGCGGATCGTAGGCGTGCCCCTCGAAATGGGCACGAATGGTTTCGATACCGCTTTCGGGGTCCTGCTTCACGTTGATCCAGCTGTCGGTAGCCATGGTTGCCTAGCAGGAAGGACGGTTAGCCAAGGTGAACGATCATCTTAGCCCCTACCCACAGAAAATCTGGAAGATTTGTGCAATGCAGCGGCTGCGAGCTACCCGACGCTAGGCGAAACGGCCAAGGCTAGGGGATGGTTACGGGGCGATTGGGGACGAATTCTCCACTTTAAGCGCAGCAATGACATCGGTCTAAGTTCTGCACTGCGAAAATTTTGGTCGAAATCCGGCATCAACGTCTCCTGACACGACAAGTCATCAATGCGGATCAGCCTTGTGGATGAACTCCAAGAGATCGTGATTGAAGCGATCAGACTCTTCGAGGAACGGCGCGTGCCCCGATGCCGGATACAGCTTGCTTTGCACTTTGGGATTGAGGCTCTTGGCTCTGGCGATAGCGGGTTTGGCTTTCACAAGTGCGTCCTGGGCGCCATAGATCAACAGCAAGGGAACCCGCGTCTTAGCAAGTCCTTCCGCTGCGGCAACCGTCATCGACTGCACGGAGCGCTGCATGTCCCATGATGCCAATGCGGCGTTGGCCAGCAGCAGGTCGAACGTAGTTGCGTCGGGCTGGCGATGGAAGCACAGGCGCAGAAAAGCGCGTTCGCCATCCAGGTGAGTCTTCAAGTCCGAAGCGACCATATCCTGATAAACCTCGGGATGCGACACGATTTGGTCGGGTTTCAACTCGATCACGCCATTGACATACACCGCACCAGCGATGTCGTCATCTCCGTGGGAGGCCAGGTAGTTCGATATCACCGCGCCGCCCAATGACCATCCGACAAGCACCGGCTTGTGTGCATGGGTGTATTCGATGACAGCGGCCAAGTCATCAGCCCACCGGCGACCATCAGTGTATGCCTCTGCCTCCACTGGCTTGGCGGACAGGCCGTGGCCTCGCAGATCGTAGGTAATCAAACGATGGTGTTGAAGTTGGGGATCAAGCAATTGCTTGTTCCAGTTCAACCGGCTGCCAAGCAGTCCATGAACAAAGATGATGGGGGTGCCGTTTGGATTGCCAGCCTCCTGCACAGCCAACACGACGCCATCGGGTGCGGTGACGGTGTAGCCCTTGGTATCGGCAAGTGCGGCGGATGATGTGACCAGCAATGCAAGGGTCACGAACAGCGCGCCAAGCGCACCATGAATCTTCGGTAAAGACATGAATCAACACTCCTTGGTTTTGGGAAGATTCCTAGTCTCAACCTTCACATTGATGTGAGTGTCAAGAGAAAAAAGTGGTATCGTTTGTTCATGTCTAAAACCACGACACAAGCCTCAATGTCCATCGGCGAACTTGCCCGCAAGACGGGGGCGAGTCTGCGCTCGATCCGGCACTACGACGATAACGGGCTGCTGCCCTCCGTACGCGCCGAGAACGGCTATCGCTTGTTCCCCGCATCAGCCATCACGCAAGTTCGCCAACTCCAGCGATTGATTGCGGCAGGCTTCAGTCTGACCGAAATCCGAGGGTTTCCCGATTGCATGAAGATGATCGAGGGGGCGGCGGTGTGCCCTGAGACGACGGAAGTGCAGCGCAAAAGGCTTGCGTCCATCGAGCGACAGATCTCAGAGCTTGAACAGCGACGCGTGCGGTTGCGCAAGATGCTAGCGGAGGGAATCGGGCCTGTAGCAGAGTAGTCGATGCCTTAATGGTGCTGAGGCGTGAGTCGGAATGCACCGCCCCGACGCTGCGCGCTCTTCGTTCTGCAGCGCCGCGATCGACTTGGCTAGGATAGTTAAATATGCCTGCCGTCTGCTGGCAGTCGCCTCCGCTGCAGCACGCTCCGGCTTCCTCCTGCGATGCTCTTATGTGGCTCCTAGCCCACAATCTCGCAGCCCCGCAACGCGGCGAAAATTAGAGCTAACTCCACATTCCATATAGGCTTCTAGCCATCCGGCTGGTTTCACCAAACGCTTGACGTCGGCCCTTTTTTACTGGGCTAGAGAACATGCGCACCCCCTTGGGTCCCCAACCACTCGATTCACTGTTCATCCATCCGCTCAAATCCGGCGAACCCCATCGCGTGGAGACCCTGAAGCTGCTTCTCGACGGGATCGAACTCGATCGCCGGCTGATGGTCGTCGATGCCAATGCGAAGTTCCTCACGGCACGCGAGCTGCCCACCATGCTCTCCATCCGGTGCCTGCCCGTGGAGGGCGGCTATGTGTTCACTGCGCCGGGCATGCCGCCGATCGAGATTGGTCGCACAGGGTCAGCGGAACTCAATGCCGTCGTCTGGGATGACGGTGTTCTGGTTCGGTCATTGGGCGACGAGATCGATGCCTGGCTCAGCCGCTACCTCGGCCGTCCGGCACGGCTGGTGGCCATGGGCGAGCACACCCTGCGGCCGATGCCCGTGGCACCGGATCGCCAGAGCACCTTCACGGACAAGAGCGCCGTGCTGCTGACCAACACGGCGTCGCTGGCGGCCTTGAACGAGCGGCTGGAACACAGCATCACCATGCAGCGCTTTCGCCCCAACATCGTCGTGTCCGCCGACGTGCCGTGGGCGGAGGACACGTGGAAGCGCATCCGCATCGGCGCCGTCGAGTTCGATGTGGCCGAGGGGTGCAGCCGGTGCACCATGACCACGCTGGATCCGCTGGATCCGCAGCGCCCCTCCATCGCCGAGCCGCTGAGGACGCTTTCGAGGTTCCGAAAAATGGACGATGGGCTGGTGTATTTCGGCATCCATATCGTCCCGCGCAACGCGGGGAGAATCTTCGCGTCGGACCGGCTGGAGGTGCTCGAAAGCCAAGCCAGGCCCATCTTCATCGGAGCCGTTCCCGCACCGCACGGCCTCATGAAGCCGCAGGAGCTGGCGCGCTGGGGCGTGGAGACCGTTCCCAAGCCGCCTCAAAAAATCCAGCTCACCTGCGTCGCGGTCATCGATGAGACCCCCGACATCCGAACGCTCCGCTTCAGGACCGACCCGCCGCTGGCGGGCTATTTCGCCGGCCAGTTCATCACCCTGGAAGCGCCGCTTCCCACGGGCAGCGCCATGCGCTCATACACGATCTCATCGTCGCCGTCACGGCCGAGCGACATCAGCATTTCCGTCAAGCGGGTCGTAGGCGGATCCGTCTCCCACTGGCTGCACGAGCACTGCAAGGTTGGCCTGACCCTGACCGGCCAGGGGCCGATGGGCCACTTCCATTTCCAGAAGCGCCCGGGACGCAAGCTGCTCCTCCTTGGCGCGGGAAGCGGCATGACGCCGCTCATCTCCATGCTGCGCTGGATGATCGATCTCCATCTCCCCATCGACGTGGTCCTGCATCAAAGCTGCCGCAGTGCGGGCGACGAAGCGTTCTGCGCCGAGCTGAAGTGGCTGTCCTCGGTCGCCGCCCATCCGCTGCGGGTTTCGCGGAATCTGACACAAGCGCATGGACAGGAGGGAGCGTACAGCGGCCGCCTCGACCCCGGGATGCTCGGGGACATCTGCCCGGACGTGGATGAACGGATTGTGTTCTGCTGCGGGCCGGAAGGTTTTCGCCAATCCGTCCGCGCCATCCTGGCCGCCAGGCCCCACTTCTCGGCTGCCAACTTCATGGAAGAAGCCTTCGGCGGTGCGGCCCAGCCTGCACTGCCACAGCCGTCCGGCACCACGCAGCTAGCGACCAAGACAGTGCGGATCGACTTTCCCGACCAGGGGAAATCCATATCCACCGAGTCGTCGCACAACCTGCTCGAAATCATCCGGGCGGCGGGGCTGCCCATTGCATCCAGCTGCCAGGCGGGTCTGTGCGGGACGTGCAAATGCCAGGTGATCGAAGGATCATGGCGTCTCTCGCCGAACAATGCCGATGAAGACATGGCGGTATTGAGCGCGGATGAGAAGTCGCGAGGGATCACGCTGGCTTGCAGTTGCCGCCCTACCGGGGACATGGCCATCCGGTTGTTGTAGCCGGCAGGGCTCGGCCCGACGGCAGGGGCGACACGGCCTTTCGCCAGCCAACGCGCCATGCCTGCGGCGCAAGGACCCGCCGATTCCGCCATGGCAGAAATTTCGAACCTGAGACAGGCCATTGATGGCAGCCCATACCCGCGGCTAGCGGGTCGGCGTGCGCTGGCACCGAGGACACCAAAACACGATGCGGTTCGCCATGGTCGAGGTGATGATCGGGCTGCCGCAATGATGACACGGACGCCCGCTGCGCCGATAGACGTACCAGCGCAGGTCGGCTTCCGTGACAGGGGCGCGCTCTGCTAGCTTCGTCCAGCCTGCCGCGGGCTCTTCAAGTCTGGCGCGATCGGTCGTGATGATCACACCCGTGCGCTTCCCGTGCTCCAGCAGGAGGACCGCATCCGCCCAGAGCTGCTGGAGTTTGCGGACGCTCACCCTTTGGCCGGGGGTGCTCGGATGGATGCGGTGTCGAAACAGCAACTCGGACCGATAGATGTTGCCTACCCCGGCGATGACCCTTTGGTCCATGAGCAGCTCTGCGATCGCACGGCGCGACGACCGGATCGCGTGGACGAAGGTGGCTGGCTCCGAATCGGCCAGCAGGGGGTCTGGGCCAAGGCGGGCGCGCACTGCATCGATCTCCGCCGCCGTGAACAGCTCGCATGCCGAGGGGCCGTTGAGATCCGCAACAGCGTGCTGCATGGCCAGCCGAAGGCGGACTGCCCCTCGTGGGGCTGGCACGGCAAGGCCGGCAACGCCTTCGATCAGGTTTGGCGGCTCGCCCTCGCCTGCGGCCGTGAGCAGGGGACTGCGCGACGGGGCCAGTGGGTGATCCGCCGTGATCGCAAAGCTCCAGATTCCGTAGAGTCCGAGATGCACATGGAGGTTGTGCATTGGCGTTCGCCTACCGGGATCGAAGGAGACAAAGAGGTGTTTGCCGTGGGCGACGGCCCCCGCGAACGCACAGCCATCGAGAACAGCGGCTCCGCTGCCGAACCGGCCCTGCGGCGATGAGGCACGAATGACCTGGCCTTGGAAAAGCCCGGTGAGCGCCGTGGCAATGCCGTGGATAACGTGGCCCTCAGGCATCTCGGCGTTCCTCGCAGGGGATTGGCACGTACTCTGCGCCCGCCTGCAGGGCCGGCGCCCGTATGGCTGCAAGGCGCAGATCGCCCGTAGCCCTGTGGGATTCCACAAGCCAGTCCTTCACGCGGTGATGCCCTCTCTCGCCTGCTTCAAGAAGGTCGTGAGCAGCAGAGGCGGCGTGGGCAATCGCTGGCTGGACAACTCTGCGGTCGTCACGCCGAGGTGGTAGAGCCCATGGCTGGCCAAGTGCATCAGCATCTGCGCCCGGCTCATGCGGCCGGTGGCGCCATCGGTGAACACGAAGTCGATTTCCTCGGCGGCGGCGGGGCCGTCCAGGCCAGCGGCATACTGGATCAGCCATTCATCCAGTGCCTCGGCCGATCTGCGCAGCTCGGGCAGCGGAGGGAAGCTGCTGCTCTCCGTCGATGTGAAGCCGTGGGGCGCACCCAGCAGGTGGGCCTGAAATATCTGGTCCACGATGTGGATGTGATTAAGCCAGTAAAGCGCCTGCTGCACCACATCGGGCTTGTCGCCATAGGCCGGCGAGTCAAGGACCTCGTACAAGCCCATGTCCAGCCATTTCTTGTGGGCCATGAGCTGCACCAAGGCAGACGTATTGGGGTTCATGCTCGCTCCTCGGCGGGTCTCAGGAGGACAGCTTCATCAGCACCAGGCCGCTGACGATCAGGATGGCGGCAAGGATGCGCATGGGGCTGGCGGCTTCGCCCAGCACGAAGATGCCGACGACGAAGGCGCCCACGGCGCCGATGCCCGTCCAGATCGTGTAGGCCGTACCCAGGGGCAGCGATCTCATCGCGACCGACAGCAGCCCAAAGCTGAAGATCATGGCCAAGATGGTGATGGTCGAATACCCCACCTTGGTGAAACCGTCCGACAGCTTCATCGTGAAGGCCCAGACGACCTCCAGCAGACCTGCAACCAACAAAAAAATCCAAGCCATACGGCCCTCCTGTGACAAAGAGCCGGGCCGTCCCGGAAATGGTTGACCTGCGGCGTGCCCGCAGGCTGAGGTCGTCCTCACTTCAAAATGGTACTGCATCACCCCCAAGCCGGGAGCCGGGCTACACCATCTCGCAGCTGATCAGTTGCGTGTCGATGGTTGCGCCCGGCATCATGCGATGCAGCCCGTCGGCCAGTTGCGTGCCGGCCTCGTGCAAGGCCTCCAGCGGCATCGCCGGCAGGCTCTCCAGGATGAACCACATGTGCCGGGCGTCGGCGTTCAGCCGCGTTCGGACGCCTTGCCGCCAGTTCCAGCGTCGGCAGGTCACGCCCAGGTCGTCCCGCCATACGACCTCGCCCGGTTCGGGAGATTCGTGGGCGGGCTGGCCGTCTTTGGCGGTGTCGAACAGCTCGCTTCCACTGGCGACCACGAGCCGCGGCATGCCGGCATAGGCCGCCAAGTTCTCCCCACCGACCGGGATCGCATATTGGAGGCTGATCGCGTTGTAGAGATCGACCGCCGGATCGATGCTCTGAAGGCCACCATCGCGCAGTACCCGCTTGCGCAAGGCCTCGGCGGAACAGGGTGTGCGCTGCGGCTTGGCACCGAACTTCCTGAACACCTCCGCCCAAGCGGCAAGGTGCGCTTCGGCCCAGGGGACATCTGCCGTAGTCAGCGAACGGCAGGCATTTCGCAAGGCCTCGCTGGCGATGTCCGGCCGCACGAGCCCAGCGGCTTCGACGCTCAGGCTCAAGGCCCGGAATCCTGGCGCCAGCTCGGCGACGGCAGGCTCGATCCATGGGGTCACAGCAGACATAGGCGAATCTCCGACACGGGTCATTTGAGGGATGGCTCCTTGGTTCGGCGCATCGCTTGCGCCAGGTCCTGCCTGCCACGGCTGTCCAAGGCCTGGGCCGTGCTCTCGAAGTCCCGCGCATCGCGGTTCTGGCTGAGTTTTCGCTTGCCTTCAATCCGGGTCAGTTCGACCTCGATGCCCACGATCTGCGCCAGTTGTTCGGCCAGGTAGTCGGCGGGAGCGTCGCTCATGCGCCAGGGCCTGGGCTGATCGGCCTCATGCGCACGCGTCAAGCGGCCGACCACGGCGCGCAGGAACTTCCCGTCATCGTGCACCCGCAGGCGCCCGTGCGCATGGACCACTTCGTAGTTCCAGGTCGGCACGTGGCGGTGCGTCTCCTGCTTGCTCGGATACCAGTTGGGCGAGATGTAGCCCTGAACGCCGCGAAAGACCACCATCACGGGATCGCCGTCGCCCACCTCTCGCCACACCGGGTTGGCGCGTGCAACGTGCGCCAGCAGGCTGCCCAGCGGCCCGCGGCCGGCGTCCAGCAGGAAGGGCAGATGGTCGGCCTCCAACCCCGTCGGCCTGTGCGTGACCAGCATTCCCAGGGGATGCGCGGCCATGATCCGGTGGAGTTCGTCAGGGTGCGATTCGCTGAACAGGGATGGGACATACATGGCGGTCAGGCTCCAACGGGATTCAATGAAGTGGGTGCACAAGCAACAACCCACACAGCACCAGCATGAAGACGGCGATACCGCCATCGAGCACGCGCCACGCCTTGGGGTTGCGGAAGATGGGCTGCAGCAGCCGGGCCCCAAAGCCCAGCGACGAGAACCAGACCACGCTGGCGATGCAGGCCCCCAGGCCGAATGCCCACTGCACCACGCCGGGATAGCGTGTGGACAGGCTGCCCACCAGCACCATCGTGTCCAGATACACATGTGGGTTGAGGAAGGTGAACGCCAGGCACGCCAGCAGCACACGCCGTCTGCTCTTCTCGTTGCCTTGCTCCGGGGCAAGGCTGCCGACGCCGCGCCATGACCGCAGCGCCGCCTGTACGCCATACCAGCCGAGGAAGGCGGCACCGCCAAAGCGCAGCACCTGCAGCAACTGCGGCCACTCCAGCACCAGCGCGCCGATGCCGCCGACACCGAGCAGTATCAACGCGATGTCGCCCAGTGCGCAGACAGCGACCACCAGGCCGACGTGGCTGCGCTGCAGGCCCTGCCGCAGCACGAAGGCGTTCTGCGCACCGATTGCGATGATGAGGCCCGCGCCAGTCACGAAGCCGGCGGCGGTGGCGGAAAGGAGCATTCAATTGCCGAGGGAAGCCCGAAATCGGGTATGGTGCAGCGATTTTCTTGATAAGTAAAACTATAAATTCTATATTTGATGAAGAATTACTAATCAACGGGCGTGCCCATGGATCTCATTCACCCGCAACTGGCCGCGTTCGCGGCCATTCTGGAAGAAGGCAGTTTCGAGGCCGCAGGACGGCGCCTGTGCATCACATCGTCGGCCGTGTCCCAACGCATCAAGGCCCTGGAGGACCGGCTGGGACAGGTGCTCGTGGTACGCCAGCCACCGTACCGGCCCACGCCGGCAGGAGAACTACTGCTGCGTCGTGTGCAACCGATGCAGACGCTGGAAGCCGAAGCACTGGCAGACCTTCTTCCAGAGCAACACCAGGGCGGAGTAGCGCGTTCCATCGCCATCGCGGTCAACAGCGATTCGCTCGCCACCTGGTTTCTGGACGCTCTGTCAGTGCTCCACCGACAACACGGCTACGTGTTCGACGTGCGGGCAGATGACCAGGACCACACACTGGAACTGCTGCGCAACGGCTCGGTACTGGGCGCGGTGACGGGCGAAGCGGTGCCGGTGCAGGGATGCGAGGTCCGGGCACTGGGCGCGATGCGTTACCACGCCATTGCGGCGCCGGAGTTTGCCGCACGCCACTTCCAAGCAAGCGTGAATGCTGCTGCGCTGGCGCAAGCCCCCATGATCGTCTTCGACCGCAAGGACGAACTGCAGTGGCGCTTCGTGCGCCGGATCACGCGCGCTCGCCTCGCCCCACCCATCCACTACCTGCCGACGTCCACCGGCTTTGTCAAAGCGGCGTCGCTTGGCCTGGGTTGGTGCCTGGCGCCTGAATCACTGGTGCAGTCTGCACTGGATGATCGCAAGGTGGTTCTCATTGCGCCAGACCGTTGGCTGGACGTGCCGCTGTTCTGGCAGCATGCCTGCGTTCGCTCCGATACCTTGCAGAACATCGGGGCTGAGTTGCACCGGGCAGCGGCCGTGGCGTTGCGAAGCTGAAACGTAGCGAAATGGGTTAGAGCCGCGATGCCTGCCGTGCGCCCAGCGGATGCGGGATGCCGCCGTCGCTGTAGGTGCACAGCACCTGGGCGATGACGACCTGGTAGCCATTGAGCCACCGGGCCTGCTGCCGCTTGGCCTCCTGGTGGACAGGGTGGTCGATCAGGGTGCGCAGCGCCTCATGGCTCTCCCAGTAGTAGACGTTGGAGATCAACCCGGTGGCGGGGTTCTCCCAGGCTTCCTCACCCAAGTAGCCAGGGATGGACTTGGCGACCTGGGCGATGGCGTTGTCCAGGGCATGGAACTCGTCGTCGAACTTGCGCTTGGCGAATGTGAAAGTGGAGGTGTAAATGGTGTCAGGCAAATCAGGCCTCTGCGTCTAGGGCATGCGCTCGGGAGTCAAGGCAGCAGGAATATTCGAAATACATAGCGATGCCACTTACAGTCAACAACCCTAGACTGTCAAGGGGGATGGGAGTAACATGTCGGTTGGGATTTTGCATCCCGATATATCTATAGGTTAAAAAATCACATGGGGTCTCGGAGGCTTTTTCGTCACAGGATGCGCCGCTTCGGTATGGTTGCCGTTGCGGTTGTGTTCCTGTTGCAAGCCTTCGCCGCAGCCAGTATGCCGGTGATGACCATGTCCGCAGACAAGGACGTGGTCATCATCTGCACGGGCGCGGGGATGAAAACCGTGCCGTTGTCGGATTTCGGCATCGAATTCGACCAGGACAAAGAAGCACCCGGAACGTTGCCCTCCGGGGGAATGTGTGTCTTGTGCTCGCTTGCCCACAACTTCGCCATTGCGCCTTCAGTAGTCTTCACGCCGGCTGTCGACCTCAACGCGCACGCACCCCAAGCTCCCCCCGTTGATCGCCCCATCCTGGACGGATTCCGAAACGTCCAGCAGGCGCGCGCACCACCCTCCAACGCTTGATTCGTCGCCATTGCGTCGCAGCGGGACTACGTCCTGGGCGGCCGCATTCACGATCATTGTTGGAGTTTTCCTATGTCTGGAGTTTCCTCCGCGCAGGGCATCGCCCTTGTGCGCCTGCGGCGTCGCCCGCTTGCTACTGCCGTTGACGCGCAGTTCGCTTTCCCGTCGAATGACCGGCGCAAGGCGGCGCCGACCTTCTTGCCGCCCACCGGCTCATCCAGCCTGACGTGCCTGTTCCTGTTGGCGGCCTCTTGTTCTCTGGTCGGCAATCTGGCGCATGCGCAGCAAGCACCCGGCGCGTCCGCCGCGGAGCCGGGCCACTCGGATGGCACGACGGTCCTGGACACCATCACGGTCACCGCCACGCGCAGCCCGAACAGCAGCTTTGACGTGCCGGCTTCCGTTTCGACCGTGAGCCGGGAGCAACTGAACGATGCGCAGGCCAACACCGTCTCGACGGTGCTGCGTACGTTGCCCAACGTCAACTACGCTGGCGGCCCGCGCCCGGCGGCACAAAGTCCGGCGATCCGGGGGTTGCAGGGGCCCCGGATCATTCTCTCGGTCGATGGTGCACGGCGCAACAACGATGGCGGCGTCAACACGCCGCTGCTCATCGACCCGGACTTCATCAGGCAAGTGGATGTGGTCCGTGGTCCCATGTCGGCGTCGTATGGCAGTGGCGGCCTGGGTGGGGTCATGGCGTTCGAGACCATCGGCGTCGACGACTTCCTTGCGCCGGGACAGACCTTTGGCGGACGCGTGAAGGCGGGCTATCGAAGTGCGAACGAGGAGTACTCGACGAACCTCACGGCCGCCACGCGTTCGGGACAGTTCGATTTCTTGGGGAGCGGCACCTACCGCAACTTTGGTGAGATTCGCACTGGTGCGGGCGGCGATCACGCGAAGTATCCGAATGATGGAAACCTCCAGAGCGGATTGTTCAAGGGCGGCTTTTCTCCAAACGAACTCAATCGCTTTGAACTGAGCTACCAGCGCTTCGCCGACAAGATGATCGGCCCCACCAATCCCGGCGGGAATCTGTTGTTCCCGTTCTCGCAGGAACTCAAGCGCGACCAAGAACAATACACGGGCAGTTGGGCGTTTCGGGACGCCGACCGGCGCCTGCTTGACGGCAAGCTGACGGTGTATCAGACCCGCTTTAAGCTGAATGGCGAGAGCCGTTCCGTACCGGCGCAGCCATCCACGTCGACGATGACCAAAACGGTGGGGGCAAGCCTGCAAAACAGCACCCGCCTCAACACCGGGTCATGGGCCTCCCACCGATTGACCTACGGGGTGAACTTCTACAAGGATACCAACGAGAACACCTCGGCCGGACAAGCCAATACGGTGCTGCCCAATGGTCATATGCGCGCCGTGGGGGTGTTCCTTCAGGACGAGCTGTCTTTCCTCGATCACTGGACTCTGATCGGTGCGATCCGGCATGACGACTACAAACTGACTTCGCCTGGCCAGAGCACTTCGAGCCACAGCCGCCTCTCGCCCAAAATCACGCTGAAGTACCAGCCGTGGGAATTCCTGGGTGTCTATGGCAGCTATGGCGAAGCGTTCCGTGCGCCGACCGTCACAGAAATGTTCGGCAATCTCAGCACCAACCAGGCGTTGTTCAATTTCCGGCCCAACCCCGCCCTCAAGCCGGAGATCAGCAAGACCCAGGAAGTGGGGGCCATGTTCTCGTTCAATGACGTGGTTGGCTCGGGCGATCAATTGCGGATCAAGGCGAGCTACTTCACTGAAGACGTCAAGGACATGATCGACCAGCAGACGGTCGGTACCTATGTCCGCCAGGCGCCTTTTGCCGGCACCGGTCTGGTTTTCCAGCGCCTCAATGTCGCCAAGGGCGAGCGACACGGGGGTGAGTTGGAAGTGGCCTACGCCTGGAATGATCTGACCCTGGGCCTGGGCTATTCGAGGCTGCGCTCCAAGAACGCAGAGACTGGCGCCCACCTCTACGCGCCGCCCGACAAACTGGCCTTTGGCGCGCAGTACCGCTTGGACAGCAATTGGTCGCTACGCTACCTCGGCCAGTTCGTGCGCGCTCAGGACTATGACGCGACCGAGTTGCGCCGTCGCAGTGGCTACGCGACTCACGACATCGGGGTGAGCTTCGAGCAGCGGCAGTACCGGGTAGACGTTGGCGTCACCAATCTCTTCAACAAGGGATACGCGACCTATCAACAGTCCTTGGCCAATACCTTCAGCTACGAAGAGGGACGCAGCGTGAATGTCACGCTGAGCGCCCGTTTCTAAGGAGAGACAACATGCGTACGATTTTCATGGCTGCCGCGCTGGTTAGCGCGGCCGGCCTTTCCGGCTGCGCTAGCACCTCAATGCCCGCTGCAGGCGCTATCACGCCCGTGGCGATCAGCTTTGAGCTGTCGGCAAACGGGCGGCCGGCACGGTGCGGGACGCCGCTGGGCAACCTCGGCAGTGACGACAAGCCAGCGACGCTGCGCGATGCGCGCTTCTATGTGCAGGACGTGATCTTGATCGATGACAACGGAACGCGCACCCCTGTGACCCTGAATCCCAGCGATTGGCAGAATCAGCAGGTTGCGCTACTCGACTTCGAGGACGCCACGGGCACCTGCGTGGGCGGGACGCCTGCCACCAACATGCTGGTGCAAGGTACAGCTCCGGCCGGTCGCTACACGGGCCTGGCCTTTACTGTGGGCGTGCCGCCGGCGTTGAACCACACCAGTACTGAACTGGAAGGAGCGCCGCTGGACATCGCCGCCATGGGCTGGAGCTGGCAGGCGGGGCGCAAGTTCGCCAAGATCGAGATCGACCCGGCGGAGGGCGTCACCAAGACCGATGGCTCCCGCTCCCCGACTTGGTACGTACATCTGGGCTCGACCGGTTGTACCGGCAATCCGGTCACCGGGGAGATGGTCTCCTGCCTGCGCTCAAACCGGATCCCGCTGGTGATAGACCAGTTCGATCCTGCCAAGCAACGGGTCGAGTTAGACCTGGGGCGGCTATTCCAATCAAGCCGTGTGTCTGAAGACCGGGGAGGAGCTGTCGGCTGCATGAGCGGACCGACCGACCCGGAATGCAAGGCCATCTTCGATCGTCTCGGCTTGTCGCTCGACAAAGGCGTCCCGGTGGATCCTGGGCATGCACCCGTGTTCTCTGTTGGACCAAAGCGCTGAAGCGCCAGGCACTGCCCATGTCGACGCAGGCCGCCCGCTGGCCGGTTCGGTCTGTGCCGCGCCTTATACGAATGCCCCTGCACCCTTGCGGGCGCACGTCGGCTCAGCCATCCGGCATAGCGACCCCGTCCACATAAACAACCCCACAGGAATCGAGAATTTTTATGTACCCACCGAACGCCACTGGCCTTGCAGGCGCAATCATCACCGTAGGCATGGCAGTGTCGCCCCTGGCATTTGCACAGACGGCTTACCCTTCGGGCCAGCCACCAACTTCGACAGACGCAAGAGAGCTTCCTGCTGTCACGGTCACGGGAACCACTGACGACTACGGGGCTCCCGAGACGCAAACCGCGACCCGGACCAATACCCCATCCCTGCAAACTCCGCAAAGCGTGCAGGTGGTTCCTCGCGCTGTGATCGAGGACCAGAGCGCGCTTACCCTGACCGAGGCCGTGCGCAACGTTGCTGGCGTACAGTACGACTTCGGGTTCAACGGCGCTATGCAGCCGTTGCTCATCCTACGCGGCTTTCCCACCACGTCCATGACCGCCATGGGCCCGATGTCCGGCATTTCCAGTTACTACCTGGACGGCACCAAAGTGCTGGGTGTGCCCGTCAACATGGCCAACGTACAGTCGGTCGAAGTCATCAAGGGGCCAGCCAGCGTGCTCTACGGTCGCGCCGAGCCGGGTGGAATGGTCAATGTCGTCAGCAAGCCTATCTCCATCGCACCGGCATTCGGTTTCGAGCAGACCATCGGCCAGCACGGTCTTTCGCGGACTTCGCTCGAAGCCTCTGGCGCGCTGAATACCGACCGGACGCTTCGCGGCCGCCTCGCAGCTTCGTACTACACATCGGACTCCGTTCGCGATTTCGTCAAGGACCGGATGGGCGCCTTCACCGGCAGTCTCGCCTGGGTGCCCGATGCACGCACCAACATCACGGCAACCCTGGATTACTCCGACAAGCGCGCCTCCACCAACTGGTATCGCGAAGAGGAGTTTCTGAAGAAGTACAAGGCCATCCCAGCCAACGAACGATACACGCGTGACGGGAAATACTGGACTTCGGCTGGTGTCACCGCCGGCATGGACATGTCATTGGCGCTGCTCAACGAAAACTGGGGGGAGCGTTACGCACAAGGGGTGATGCTGGATATGGAATACGACCCCGCGCCGCCCATTCAGGGGGGCTCTCCCGAGAAGACCAGTTGGCTGGTGGAATGGATGGTCAAGGCCATGTACGACGCTGGCGTTGATCCACTGATCAAGCGTTTGGAGGGCGAGAACAATGCGCACGCCAAGTGACCCGCCTCGGCCCTCTCCGAACTTGACATGCTCCCATTGGAAGGCACAAAAGCGCATTGCTTTCCCGCAGGCCCATGCACCACGGCATCTCGGTCTTGCTGAGATCAGCCTGCAATGGATTGCAGCCCCACGTGTCCTTTTTCTGCAGTCCCAGGCCACCCCACGTACCACTGGAGCCTGGCCATGATGCGCCGGACGCTATCCACCGCGATCGGGTTGGTCGCCGCGCCGATGGCGGTTGTGGCCATCGCTGCCACAACCATCTGGTCATGGAGCCTGCCCACGCACGTCCCCGAACCACGTGTCCCCGAAAACAACCCCATGTCGGCAGCGAAAGTCGAACTCGGGCGGCGCCTCTTCTATGACACACGGCTATCTGGCAATGGCACCATGTCCTGCGCATCGTGCCATCAACAGCAGCGGGCTTTCACCGACGGGCGCCCTTTGTCCGTGGGGTCGACGGGCGAGCGTACGCATCGCAATGCGCTGGGGCTGGCCAACAGTGCTTGGCACGCAACCTACAACTGGGCCAATCCTGCGCTGGTCTCACTGGAGCAGCAGATGGAGATTCCGCTGTTCGGCGACGATCCCATCGAGATGGGCGTCAACGACGCAAACCGTCAAGAGATACTGGACCGCCTGCGCAACGATCCGGCCTACCCCCCGCTGTTCCGGCAGTCTTTCCCCGATGAGTCCGATCCTGTGGGTATGTCGACCGTGATCAAGGCCATCGCGGCCTTTCAGCGCTCCATGGTTTCGGTCGATAGCCGCTATGACCGCTACCTGCAAGGCAAGGAAACGCTCTCGGCCTCCGAGGAGCGCGGCATGGTTCTGTTCTTTGGTGAGAAAGCTGAGTGCCACCACTGCCATGGCAGCTTCAATTTCAATGACCAGGTGGTTCACAAGAAGAGCCGGCTTGTCGAAACGCTGTTTCACAACAACGGGCTGTACGACATCGACGGCAAAGGTGGCTACCCGTATCCGAACCGAGGTGTGTTCGAGGGCACGGCCAAGCCCGAAGACATGGGTGCCTTCCGTGCGCCGAGTCTGCGTAACGTGGAGGTGACAGGGCCCTACATGCACGATGGCAGCGTCGCCACGCTGGAAGAAGTCATCGAGCAGTACTCCCAGGGTGGACGGGTCACGCCGTCCGGTCCAAACCGGGGAGATGGGCGGCTGAATCCTTACAAGAGCGGGCTGATCTCAAGAATCGATCTCACCGAGCAGGAGAAGCAGGACCTGGTGCATTTTCTCAAGACGCTGACCGACGAGACCTTCCTGAACGATCCGAAGCTGTCGGATCCCTGGAGACCATTGCAATGAGCATGGCCGTTCGATGTACCCAAGGTTCTTTCACTGAGAAAGGAGGCTGCCTATCGAGACAGAGAAAAGATGCATTTCCCAATCAAGGTCAGGCGTGATGTCCGCCGTAATTCCCCGGCTCAATGTCACCGACTGAGGTGGCGGGTCGCAGGGGCGGTATCCGCTTTTCACATCTTCGTTTTAGCAAGGAGTGACTCATGAAGATCAAAGTAGCCAAGAAAACTACGATGGCTGTCGCCGGACGTGCGGGCGCTTGCTGCGCCTCGTGCTGCGCCCCGGTTGGCGTGAACTAAGCCTGGCCCGCCACTAGCAGTGCGCTGCCGGTGGCGGGTTCACCATCGGAGGGGATGAAATGCAGATCGGATTCAACTACACGCTTGGAGACACCGCACCCTTGGTTCGCCGCCTACTGGCATCTCGGCGGATCGACTATGTCGAATTGCTGATCGACAACTTTCTGTCTGTACCCCTGGAGGATTTGGTGGAGGGCTTCGGTAGTCCCGTGGGCTTTCACATCATGTTCTCGAAGTTCATCGAGAGCGACGAGGCCGCCCTCGAAAACATGGCCCGGAGGCTGCGTGTTCTCATCGACCGGCTCAATCCGCTCTACGTGTCCGACCACATCGCCCGCTTCACCCATGACGGGCGCCAGCTCTACCACCTCGCCGAGATCGACTACATCGGCGACTACGAGCGAGTGCGACGTCGGGTGGATTGGTGGCAGCAAAAGCTGGGGTGCCAGCTGCACCTGGAAAACTATCCGTCCATCATGGACGGTGGATACGACGCCCCCCATTTCCATGAGCGGCTTCATCGCGACACGGGTGCTGGAGTGCTGTTCGATGTGTCGAACGCGGTATGTGCCCATCTCAACTGTGGTGTCCCCCTGCAAGCCTGGGAAGGAATCATTGAGGCCAGTAGCCACTTTCATGTAGCTGGCTACAACCTGTCGATCCTGGCCCCGCACCTGGTCGTCGATACCCACGATCACGCGCTATCGGATGCAACGCTTGCTTTTCTCGAACGCTACCGCACCCGCTTCGACACGCCGGGCGCCACCATCACCTACGAACGCGACGACAACTTTGACGAGTCAGAGATTGATGACGATCTCGATCGCCTGCGCAACCTGTTCTCTCAGCCACCACTGGAGGTTCGCGATGCACAGCGTGTCTGACGGCCGCGTGACCGACGCAGATTTGCTAGATGCCTTGAGCGTGCCGGCACGTCAGGGAGACTACCCGCGTGATTCACGAGCATTCGTGCGCATCGACACCAGCCTGCGGGTGTACTGGCATACGCTGTTTGACATCTGTCCCGCTTTGCTGGAACTGTCCGGCCCGGATGGCTTGGCGATCTTCCGACCCTTCATGGCATGGGCACACGAGCACAAGCTCTCGCTGAACTGGACCTACTACCTGTGGGTGGATGTCTGGCTTCAACAGTCCTCATTCCGTGAGCAAGTCGCATCGGAGTTGCGTTACGCCCTAGTTGGAGCATCGGCGGCCCGTTGGGCCACTGGCGATCGCTCACAGTTTCAGGGGATCGTCTTAGGTTGCTCAGATCTTCCTGATCTCGTCTGCGGTTGGAAGACGGCGTCGCTTGGTGGTGGCCGCGAGATCGAGCGTATCGAACTGGAGGCGGCATTGCCAGCACCAGATGGGCCTTTCGGTTACTTCCTGGTGTCTGGTCGTTCTCTGGATGACGGCTTTCCTGGCTGGCTGACCATACCGAGATGATGCCTGAATGATGCCCACACCCACTATCCGCTCCAAAGTTTTCTGGCAGGGGTTCTTGGCCCTGCTGGTAGCCTTTGCAGTGGCCCAATTGTCACTGCAAGTGGATGTGGTGATGCTCGCGCAGCGTGTACCTGGTATGACCGGCGCGTACGTCATGCTCACACGGTTGGTGGTGATCGACCTGGTAGTCACGATGGCATACGGCGCAGTGGTATCCGTCGCCATTGCCCAGGCAGTGCGCCAGGGCAATGCGGATCTGGTCGTTCGCTGGTCACTGGGGTTGGCGAGCCTGATCGGCTTGCTGTTGCTGGTGGCAGGCTGGGTCTTCTACCCCATGCTAGCGCCTTGGGTGGCTGGAGGCGATGTAGCTCTTGTGGCAATGCTGAAGATGGCAATCCCTTGGTTTGCAGTCGGTGCACCGTTTCGCGTGCTCAATGCCTGTGCAGCCTTTGCCTTGCATGCGACGCAGCAGGGAACCTACGTCGTGCGCTGGAAACTTTGCGAGGTAGGTGCCAAGGTCGCCATGAACATCGTCTTCCTTGATCTCCTGGATGCCGGTTTCGCCGGGTGCTTCATGGCTTCGCTACTTGTTCATGCGACGTCGAGCGGATGGGTGCTGCTGCATCTGCACCGACAGACTGGCGGGTTTCCAACACTGCCGCCGCGACGCTGGAGCGGCGAGCAGGCCGTGAAGAGTGCTTGGGAAACCCAACGTATCCTGGCAATGCAACTGCTGGGGCTGCTGACTATAGGTCTATTCGCATCGCCCTGGATCTCAACGGTCACGCCGGAGCGCCTGGACGCTTTTGGTGCCGGGCTGGCGCTGGCCATGCTGGTCTTCGCCCCCATCGCTGCATTCTCCCGCTTCCTCGCCATCCGCTTTTCCGCGCGCTCAGCCCGCGAGGTCGACGCGTTGATGCACGAACTGCTGACCTATGGAGTCGCGGTGGCGACTTCGGTGGCCATACTTCTGGCGCTGGGGCAGCACTGGCTCGGCCAAGCCATCTACACGCAGGAGGGGCTCTGGTGGGCCACCTTCATTTGGTCCCTTGCGCTGTCCTTACCGTTGCGGCTGGCAGCCAACATCTTGCGTGCGGCAATGCAAAGCCGCGGCAGCTTCAACAGCGTGGCCAAGGCTGACACCTTGTTGAGCTGGGGGCTAGGCCTACCTCTTGTCGTTGTCGGGTTGAACCTAGAGCTGCCCATGCTGGCCTATACCTATCTCTGGCTCCCGGAGACTGCGGTACTGGCATGGCTGACCTTCCGCTACCGGGCATTGGCCCGACGGGACCAGGCACCTGCAGGTGCCGTCGAGAAACCATGATGCGAATGACCCAGCGGCTGGCCGCAATCGCTCTCTTGTGTCTGATTCTTCTGCCTGCCGGACAGGCTCACGCTCATGCATTCCTGGTCGAGACAGTGCCGGAGGACAGCACGCAGCTTAAAGCCCCGCCAAGCCACATCGTCCTGCGCTTCAATGAGCCCGTGTCACCGGCACGGGTCGAACTGCTTAGCGATCAGAAGACCGTGCTCACGGGTGCTGGCGACTGGACGGTGGACGGTGACACTGTGCAACTCACGCCTCCGAAGGCGCTGCCAGCCGGCGTGTACCACATCGCCTATCGAGTCACGTCTGCGGATGGCCACCCCGTTGCGGGCCAGATCCAGTTCGGCATAGGTGTGAAACCCGACGAAGCCAAAACCGTCGACATATCGCAAGGTGGTGTTGGCCCTATCGCCGTCCTGATGCGTGCCATCCATTATTTCGCGGTACTGGCCGGGATGGGCGGCGGCCTGTTCTGGACGTTCGTCCTCGCATGTCGAAAGGAACAATCCACAGAGGCATTGCGGCAGAGCCTGATGTGGCTGGTCTTGCTGGCGGCGTGGTCCGGCGTTCTGCTGGTTGGCCTCAACGGGGCAATACTCGATGGCGCCGGCCTAGGGTCGTTGCTCGCCGTTCGTTCCTGGTCCATCGGCGCCGGGACCACCACTGCCACAGCGGCGACCGTGGTTTTGCTGGGCGGCCTTTTCACCTTAGCAGGCTTGTTGCAGCAGCCATCCGGCTTGGCCCGAGTGCTGCTGCTCAGTGGCGCTCTCATGGCTGCGCTGTCGCTGGCAGTCACCGGCCACGCGGGAACAGCATCACCACGGTGGCTCAGTTTGCCGCTTGTCTTCTTGCATGGCCTGGCCGCCGAATTCTGGGTGGGGGCCTTGTGGCCGCTGACCGTCTTGCTGCGCGGCGATCCCAATCCGCAGATGCTGGCAATGGTGCGTCGTTTCTCCCGGATCGCAGTGGTCAGCGTTCTGGTGCTGCTCGCCACCGGGGTGGGTATGAGCATTCTGCAATCGGTAACTTCCGTAGCGGCCATAACTCAGACAGGCTATGGCTTGGTCTGGTCCGCCAAGATGGTGGTGGTGCTGCTGTTGATCGGCATTGCTGTGTGGAATCGCGCCGTCTTGACGCCAGTGCTCGAAAACGGCGCGCGCCAGGCTTCTCGCCGACTGCGCCGCAATGTGCTGATCGAGGTGGCTCTGGTGGCCGTGGTATTGACGTTGACTGCGAGCTTCGCACTGACGCCGCCACCACGGGCGCTACCCCAGTTTGCGGCGTCTGAGCCAGCTGCTCACGAGCCGCCTGGCTACTCGGCAGTGGTCAGCTCAGGAGGCTGGACTGCGGTTATTGACGTGCTTCCGGCCCGTGCCGGCAACAACCGTATTCGTATCGCACTGACCGACACTCAAGGGCAACCCACAACCGTAAGGCTCGTGTCTGAATGGAGGCCAACGGGAGAGACCGACGCCATTACCGTCGTCCATGACGAAAAGATGGATGGCAACGTGACACTGCCGGCCGCCGGCCGCTGGCGTGTGAGCTTGCGCTGGGATGGGCCGGACGGCACCAGCAGCGTCATGCGACTGACTGTACCGATCACTTCAGGCACATCCATTTCTCTTGGAGCGGCAGGCTAGTGCCTTGTCCGCTCCTTCCACCCCCTGTCTGTCCAAAGGAGTTATCTCATGAAACGACTGCTGAAATTTGCCGCGACCATGGCCCTATGCGGAGCCGGTGTGGCTTTTGCGCATGGCTACAAAGCTGGCTCCATCGAGATCGAGCATCCTTGGTCTCGGGCCACCGTCGCCGCCGTCCCCACCGGGGTGGTGTACTTCGTCCTCCGCAATCCAAGTCAGCAGGAGGACCGATTGGTGTCAGTCTCCACACCGGTTGCTGACAAGGCCGAACTGCACACGCATATCCGGGAAGGGAATGTCATGAAGATGCGCCATGTCGACGCCATCGAGATTGCTCCCGCATCAACCACGGCACTGGAGCCTGGTGGCCTGCATGTGATGTTGCTGGGGCTCAAGCAACCGCTGGTCAAAGGAAAGGCGTTTCCGCTCACCCTGGTTTTTGGAGAGGCTGGTCCTGTGACGGTTCAGGTTGACGTTCAGGGCGCTTCCGACAAAGCGCCATCGCATACGGGAAGCGGCCACGAAGGGCATGCTCGATAGCGCGATTCAGAGGTTGGCTAGCGGAGACCGATGCTGAGTTCAACGTGGGACCTGGGCTTTCTGTTGGGTAGCGAGGTCCAAATTGACGTAACGATAGGGAGGCCCAGGGTGGCGGTATCTAGACCTGTTTTGTGCCCATTTGGCCGGGCGATTACGCACTCTAAGGAAAGGTTCTAGTGGAACTACGCCACCTGCGTTACTTTGTCGTCTTGGCCGAGGAGTTGCATTTCACTCGGGCAGCTGAACGTCTCAGCATCGAACAGCCGCCCCTTTCGCGGACCATCAAGGAACTTGAGGAAGAATTGGGGGTGATGCTGTTCGACCGGGATCGCAGGGGAACCCGGCTTACCGCGGCAGGTGCCGCCTTCTTGCGGGACACTCGTAGGCTATTCGCCGTACTGGAGCAGGCACAAGACAATGCCAAGGCGGTCGCAGCAGGCTTGCGAGGTAGCATCCGAATCGCGGTTTCTGATGGAGCGGTTGATCCGCGACTATCTGCTTTTCTGGCACGGTGCCGAGCAGAAGAACCTGAGATCGAGGTACGACTATCCGAAGTTCCTCTAGCCGAGCAGTTGCGCGGTCTACGATCTGGCGACTTCACCATTGGGTTTGCGCATACAGCTGACGTCGGAGAAGGATTCGTTGCCGAACCAATCTGGCAAGATCCCTTGGTTATCGCCATGCATGCGCGGCACGCGCTCCTCGCCCACAAGGAGGTTCCCCTCCATGAACTCAGGTGCCACCCTCTGGTTTTGTGCGATCCGCGGGTGTGTGAAGGCTATTGTCGCGAGCTTGCTCGACTCCTTCAGCCTCTGGGGAGCACTCCAAAAGTGATCGAGCATGTGTCTTCGCTAGACATGATGCTCACCCTTGTCGGTGCTGGCTACGGTGTCGGCTTCATGGCTGCAAACAGAATCGCAGTGTGTCAACGGCCGGATGTGGCAATTCGCCCGTTGGCCGAGAACTCAGCACTGATCACCACCTATCTGCTGAGGCCTGACACCGGGAACCTGTCATCTTCCCTGGAGCAGTTCATCGTTCGCCTGCTTGACCGTCTGAGCGACTAGTTGCCTCCTCATCCCGGACTTCAACACTCCATACCGGAGGCGATATTGTGCTCTGTTGCAGCCATCAGGTCTGCGGCGCTGATCCTGAGCGCTGCGGCGACTTTCAGTATGAGTGGAAGTGTAGGCACGTGCTCCCCCCGCTCGATCTTGCCCATATGCGAACGCGAAATACCTGCCTGAGACGCGAACTCGTCTTGCGCTATTCCCTGAGCGACGCGAGCAGCGCGCACAGCCCGCCCGAAGGCCAATGCGGGTTCCGATTCGTATGTGGATGTGCCAGAGGGGCGCCCTGGCTGGATAGTCGACTTCTGCATTAGCAGAAGCGTCGAACAATCCACCGAAATTAACCACGTTAATGTTATAGACGTTAAAGTTCGCTCTTGGCTAAGATATTGGCTTGCCCTTGACCTGCCTAGTCGCTCCTACGGGGCTCTCATGCACAACGCAACCAGCCATTTCTCTCGTCTCAGACTTGCTATTGGGCCGGGGGTACCGTCGTCACAACTCTCAAAGCTACTTGTGCTGCAACGCGCAGAAGAGCCAGACGTCATCCTCACATTTTTCGAGGTTACAGGCGACGTCCTGCTTAAGGGGCTTCTTGAAGGCCGGTACGATGTCGGGATGTCGCTCCAGGGGCATAGCGACCCAGCTCTGAAAACGCAGCCCATGTGGACCCAGACCATGGCCGTTGCTATGGCACCACGGTTCCGCTTGTTCGACCAAGCTAAGCTCACCATCGCTGATCTCCGAGACTATCCCGTTTATCGTTGGCATTCAGAAGCTTGCCCTCTGCTGGATGAGAGGTTGGCCTCCCTCATGCCGATGGACCAAGAAAATATCCAGCGAGCGACTTCTTTCGATATGATGGCGCTATGGGTGGCGGCCGGCTATGGAGTCGGCCTATCTGCGCGATCGCGCATCGAGCATGCCTCTGGATGGGGGATCACCATGCGGCCACTCGCCGACGGTCCCTATGAGGTCGTGACATACCTCCAACGGCCTAAGGGGGAAGCGGATTCCCTATCGGATCGATTCGAGCGCAGGGCGATGCAAGTTGCCGGGGCGGATGTCAAATAGTGGCGCCCCTGTGACCGGGGAATCACCCCGGCCATAGGTTTCAAGTCTGGGGGGTTAGGCTCCCTCAAGCACCACTGCACTATCCACCAGCCGACGGACGCTCTGCCGCACATCCTCGGGGATGGGCCGTTGGGCAACCGCCTCGGGCACACCCTCACGGCTTTGGTAGTCGCCCATGATGACCCGGATGATCGCTGGCACGTTGGCAGGGGTGACCGCATCAATGGCCGCACGATCCCCCAGGTCGGGGTGTGGCTGGGTCAACATGCGGTACAGGTCCCACGAATCCGCGTGCGGGCATTGGTTCATGAGCACTTGGGCCAGCTTGTGCTTGAGCGGCACCAGTTGCCAGTCGGGAACTCGCTGCCCCCGGTTGCCCAGGCTGATCGACAGCAGCTTGCCCGCCTTCAGCTCGCGGTTGATCTGGTCCTTGGACTTGCCGGCCAGCTTGCCGAACAGAGGAACCGGCAGATTGTTCGGCGACTCGTAGATGGCCAGCATTTCCTCGCGCTCGCGCTGGATCGCGGAGACTTCTGGCTCCGGGGCATGCACCGGCGGTGGCGGCACCTGCGACAGCCGCTGGAACGTGATTCCGCCGCTGTTGGGGGTCACGACGATGGGCGTGGCCACCACGGGTGGCACGCCGGGGACAGCAGGCTCGGCCGTCGTGAAGACCGTGCCCACCACTTCGTCCACTTCCGCCATCGCCGGCACCCCGTCGATGCGGATGGTCAGGTGCGCGCTCGCGGCTTCGACTTCGCCCTGTTCGAGCAGATCGAGACGGTCGGCCCAGTCCTGCATCATGCGGCGCCGAGGCTCCACATACTTGGCGTGGTTGTAGGCCGAGCTGACCTTGTTCGGATCGGAGTGCGAAAGCTGCGCGTCCACCCAAATCTTCGGGTATCCGATCTCGTTGAGTGCTGTCGAGATAGTGCCACGGATGCCGTGGCCGGTCAGGCGCCCCTCGTAGCCCATGAGCTGCACGGCCTTGTTGAGGGTGTTCTCGCTGATGCGCTTCTTGAGTTCGCTGCGGTGCGACAACAGGTACTTCTGCGCTGGCCGCATCACGCCCAGGAGATAGCACACGATCTCGATGGCCTGCAGGGACAGGGGCACGATGTAGGGCGGCACGTCCTGCGGCCGCTTGCCGGCCTTGCGCATTTCGTCCTGGAGCTGCTTGACGACCTGCGGCGGGATGATCCACAAGCCGCGGTCGAGGTCGAATTGCTCAGGTTCGGCCAGCCGCAACTCGCCCGTGCGCACCCCCGTCAGGAACAGCAGCCGGACACCAAGTTGGGTCTGCCAACCGCGGGGATTGTAGAGCCGGAGCTTCTGAAGGAACTCGGGTAGCTCGGGTAGGTGTAGGTAGGGGTTGTGCGCCACCGGAGGCTTGGGTTCGGCCACCACGTCCAGGTCCGCGGCCGGGTTGACCTCCAGCCCCTCGGCAATGACCAGGGCATAGCGAAACATCTGGTTGAACCAGGTGCGCACCTTCTCGGCGGTGGTGAACGCCTTCCGCTTCTCGATCGCCGCCACGACGCCCACGAGCTGGGGCCGGCGAATGTCGTAGATCGACATCTTCCCCAGGGTCGGCAGCACGTCTTTGTTGAAGATGCGCAGGATCTGCGAAAGCGTGCTTTGACGGCCTTCCTTGAGTTCCTTGCGGCGATGCTCGACCCAGGCATCAAAGACGTTCTTGAAGGTGTATTCACCCGCCAGCTTGGCTGCGTGCCGACGCTGATCGCGTTCGATTTGCGGATCGATCCCCCTTGCGAGCAGGGCCTGGGCCTTGTCACGCTCGGCGCGGGCCTCGCGCAGGCTGAGGGCGGGATAGCCGCCGAGGGACAAGCGCTTCTGCTTGCCCAGCCAGTAGTAGCGGAAGATCCACGACTTGCCGCCTGCGGCAGAGACCATCAGGCCCAGGCAGTCGTTATCGGAGAGGGTGTAGCGCTTGCCGGTGGTCCTTGCCTGCCGGACGGTCAGATCAGAGAGTGCCATTTCGAGGCTCCTAAGTTATGACTTAGGCCCTATGCTCGTCATGGTTCCCGCTCAGCCCCAGCAACTATCCGGTAGCCGCCCCACCCGCATTCTTGTGCCTCAATTGGTCACTCAAAAACGGTAGCTGTGGGTGGATTTCCGTGGCGCTCGCTGGAATGAAAAAAGGGGCCGAAGCCCCTCTTTTCAACGACTTACAGACGTCAGTAGAAGTCTGTAGATCATAACTTGGAGCGGGAAACCGGTCTCGAACCGGCGACCTCAACCTTGGCAAGGTTGCGCTCTACCAACTGAGCTATTCCCGCATGGTGAAGCTGGTGCATCACCTGAAACTGGTAGGGGCACCAGGATTCGAACCTGGGACCAATTGATTAAGAGTCAACTGCTCTACCAACTGAGCTATACCCCCTTTGTTTCCGATTCGGAGCAAAGCCCGCATCAGGAAGACGCGCATTATGGGGAAAAATCGGCGGTGGTGCAAGCAGTTTGGCGAATTTTTTTGCTGCGGCGATGAGCCGGTGCATTTTTGCCCATCCTCAGGGCAGGATGCGGCCAGCGCGCCGGCGGGCGCCGGTCTGGTTGAGTGCCTGCAGGCTGGTGTGGGCTGGTGTGCCGTGGGCGTGACAGATGGCACAGGCCAGCGCATCGGCAGCATCGCTGCCCGGGGTGGCATCGAGATTGAGCAGGCGCTGCACCATGTGCTGCACCTGCTCCTTGGCCGCCTTGCCGTAACCGACCACCGCCTGCTTGACCTGCAGTGCGGTGTATTCGCTCACTTCCAGTTCGCAGGCCACCGCGCCGCAGATCACCGCGCCGCGCGCCTGGCCGAGCAGCAGGGTGGATTGCGGATTGACGTTCACGAACACCTTTTCCACCGCTGCAATATCTGGCGCATAGGTGGCGACCACTTCGCGCACGCCGTCGAGCAGCACTTTGAGCCGTTGCGGCAGACTGCCTTCGCCGCTGCGGATGCAGCCGCTGGCGACGTAGCGCAACTGGTGGCCGTGCTGGTCGATGATGCCGAAGCCGGTGGTGCGCAAACCCGGATCGAGACCGAGAATGCGCGTGCTCACCAGTTTGCCGGCACTGCTCATCGCTGCTGTGCTCCGGTGTGGAGCCGGATCAGTCTTCTTCGGCAAATTCGGCCGAAGTGTAGACCGCCTGCACGTCGTCGAGGCTTTCGAGCGCGTCGAGCAGCTTCTGCATGCGGCCGGCTTCGTCGCCGCTGATCTCGACCGGGTTTTCCGGACGCATGGTGACTTCGCCGAATTCGGCGGTAAAGCCGGCCGCTTCCAGTGCTTCCTTGATGGTGGTGAATTCCCACGGGCCGGTGATCACTTCGAGCGAGCCGTCATCGTTGGTGACCACGTCTTCGGCGCCGGCTTCCAGTGCGGCGTCCATCAGCGCTTCTTCATCGGTGTCGGGAGAGAACAGCAGCTGGCCGCAGTGCTTGAACTGGAAAGCGACGCAACCGTCGGTGCCCATGTTGCCGCCGTACTTGGAAAAGGCGTGCCGCACATCGGCCACGGTGCGGGTCTTGTTGTCGGTGAGGCAGTCGACCATCACTGCGCTGCCACCGATGCCGTAGCCTTCGTAGCGCGCTTCTTCGTAGTTGACGCCTTCCAGCTCGCCCGTGCCTTTCTTGATCGCGTTGTCGATCCTGTCCTTGGGCATGTTGATCGCCTTGCCCTTGTCGACGGCGAGGCGCAGGCGCGGGTTGAAAGCGGGATCGCCGCCGCCCATCTTGGCCGCAACGGTGATTTCCTTTGCGACCCTGGAGAACGCTGCGCCGCGCTTTTCATCCTGCCTGCCTTTGCGATGCTGAATGTTTGCCCATTTCGAATGACCGGCCATATCACAACCTCAAGACTGCTGGTGTTTGAAAACGCCCAGTATACCGCCCAATCCGGTCGCGGTTCAGCCCGCTTTCCAGGTGACGACGACTTCTTCCTTGAGCGCGGTCTGCAGCATGTCGAGCAAGGGCCAGGCGCGCTGGGCGAGGTTCACCGGCGCCTGCATGCCGGTGCGACCGGCTTCGCGGTCGGCAGCTTCGTCGGCCTCCTGATTGCGTTCGGCGAGGCGGGCGCGTTCTTCTTCGATCGCTGCCTGTAAGCCCTGGACCGCTGCCGGCAGCTGGACGACGGTGACAATGCCCTGACGGTCGGCGCTGTCCTTGCCCATCAGCTTGATCAGGTGTTTGGCCGGGGCTTCGAACATCAGCACGTCGGCACTCGCTGCCGAACTGAAGGTGTACAACATCGCAAACTCCTTGAGATGAAAACTGCAGGCCGCTTACAGGCCTTTGACTGCGTAAATGCCGTTGGCGTTGCGCCACCAGCCCTGGTAGTCCATGCCGTAGCCGTAGAGGTAGCGGTCGACGACTTCGAGGCCATGAAAGTCGGCGCGCAGGTCGGGTCGGGCCTTGCGCTCATGGCGCTTGTCGAGCAGTACCGCAGTGAGCACTTCGTCCGCACCGGCGGCACGCAAGGCGTCGACGATGGCGAGCAGGGTATGACCTTCGTCGAGAATGTCGTCGATCACCAGTGCGCAGCGGCCGCGTGGATCGACGGTCGGCGCCACCTGCCATTGCAGTTCCGCGCCCTGAGTCTGCTGGCGGTAACGGGTGGCGTGCAGATAGGCGACTTCGAGCGGGAAATCGAGACGGGTGAGCAGCTGGCCGGCAAACACCAGCCCGCCATTCATCACTACATAGATGACGGGGCGCTGTGCGGAGAGGCGGGCGGTGATGGCGGCAGCGATACGGTCAATCGCAGCTTCGACGCTGGCCTGGTCGGCGAGGCAGTCGGCCTGGTGGTGAATGTGCCGGAGCTCGGCAAGGGATGGGGTCATGCCTGACAATGATATCGAGTGAGAGGCCCATTATAGCTGCGAACGTCGCTTCCCGCAGGCAGCTGCAGGGTTTGCTTATATTTGGCAGAATAGGGCCATTCCTGCAGATCTTTCCGGAGTGGTGATTGATGTTCGCGAAGCTCGTTGGCCGTGCCCTGCTGCCGCTGGCCCTGGTGCTCACTGTGTCCGGTGCTGCGCGTGGCGCGGACCAGGTTGATGCTGAAGCTTTCTTTGCAGCCAGCCTGACCGGACTGGATGAGCAGATGCTGGCGCTGGAAGGGTTTCGTGGCCGCCCGCTGGTGGTCAATTTCTGGGCGCGCTGGTGCGGGCCTTGTCGGGACGAGATTCCCGAGCTGATCAAGCTGCGCCAGGCGCAGGCTGCGGATGGCATCGAAGTGATCGGCATCGCCATCGAAGAGCTCGACAAGCTGCCGGCGGTGCGCGATTTCGTCAAGGCTTACGAAATGGAATACCCGGTTGTGGTTGCCGCCAAGGATGGCGTGCCGCTGATGAAGGCGCTCGGCAATGAGCAGGCCGGGATGCCGTTCACGGTGTATATCGGTCGTGACGGACGGGCGCTCGGCAGCAAGCTCGGGGTGGTGAAAGCGGAAGATCTTGCTGCCGCCGCGCAAAAGCTGCTCGACTGAGCTTGCTGCCAGTTTTCAGTCGAATTTGCCCTGATCAAGCTGGAAAGGCAGTTCGGCGTTGACTTCGTCGAAGCGCAGGATGCGCACGCCCTTGTGCTCCTTGAGAAAGTCGGCGGCGTCCTCGGCGCTTGCCAGCGGCACCAGCTCATGGCCCATCGGCCCGAGGACATCGGAGCCGATCACATACCAGGCGCTTTTCGCGTCGATCTGCTCGAGGCCGTAGTACTCGGTGACCAGAATCTGGCTCATCTGGCTGCGCTCATGGCCGGCAGCGTATTTGCCCGGGTCGTGCCAGAACTTGAGCATGTCCTTGGCGCCGTCGAAGAAGTGGCGGTGACCGTCCTGATAGACGATGGTCGCCACCCAGTTGGGGTATTTGGCCACCAGCATGCCGCACACCGGGCACAGGTCGCGGCTGTCCGGCTTGACCACGTCAGCAGTGCTCTGAGCGGCAGCAAGGCCAGCAAAAATGCTGAGCAGCAGGCTGAAAAGCAGTTTTCTCATCTCAATGACCATGTCCGTGCATTTTCTGCCGGCGTTCGGCGCGGTTCTTGCGGATGCGGGCCACGTCCGCTGACATGTCGGTGTAGGCGGCGAGCAGGGCAGCGTTGAAGTCGGCGATCTCGCCGCCGTGTTCAGCCTGGGCGGCACGGGCAGCGTCGGCATTGCCGTAGGCAATCTTGCTGCGCGTGGTCATCACGCCGGGCTGCTTGCTGCCGATCAGAAAACTGGCCTGATCGACTTCGACCAGTGGCTTGATTGCATCTGTCGCTGCGTTGTCGCCGACCCACAGCGCCTTCGGATCGCGGTCGATGTTGAGCGACAGGCTGATCGCCGCGCAGTGCAGCGAGCAGGTGCTGTCCGCCAGATCGTCGGCGTAATGCACCACCATGCGTGAATGGTGGAATTGCTTGCGATCCATGCCGCAGTAGGGACATTTTGGCTGCTTGGCAATGTCTTCCACTTCGGGCCGGGAGTCCGGGGCGGACTTGGGGATGAACTGGGCCGGGGTACCGTCGGTGGCACATGTGCTGTCGGCGCTGGCGGTGCTGCTCAGGCCGAGGCTGATGCTGCTGAGGGCGGACAGTTTGAGTGCGGTTCTGCGATCCATGTGAAGCTCCAGAGAAAATGTCGCTCAGGACAGAAGTGCGACGGGGGGTTCAGGGTGCAGGCGTCGGCAGGATGCGCTGCAGCTGGGTGCTGAGGGCCTGATCGCTGCCACCGCCGAGAATGCGGCCAGCAACCCGGCCTTCGCGGTCGATGAAATAGCTGACCGGCAGGCCGCGGATGCCGTAGTCCTTGCTGATCTGCTGACCGGGATCGAGCACGGCAGCGTAGCTGACTGCGATCTTGCTGAGGAAATGGCGGGCAGTGTCGGCGCTCTGGCCGACATTGACGGCCAGCACTTCGAGTCCGTCGGCGCGGTGCTGCTGGCGGGCGCGATCGAGACGCTGCATGCTGTCCGGACAGTATTGACACCAGTCTGCCCAGAAATCGATCACCACCGGTTTGCCGGCAAAGTCTTCGGGAAAGCGGCGCACGCTGCCATCGGTGAAATAAGCTTCGAAAGCGGGCGCGGAGCTGCCGTTGCGTGGGCCGGCATCATGGGAGCCACTGCAAGCAGTCAGGCTGACACTGAACAAAAGAAGGCAAAACAGACGCAGCATGGTGAGCACTCAGTAATTAACACACTCAGTCAAGCAGGATCAGGCGGGAGCTGGCAATCATCGCGGTGGCGATGAGGACAAACAGGGTGAAGCCGAGCGCGGCGATTCTGGCCAGCGCGGCACTGTGTTGGGCAGCCAGTTGTTCCAGCCCCTGGCGGCGGCCGAATTGGGCCACCAGTGCCGCGCCCAGTCCGGCTGCAGCAGCGGCAAACAGCGGAATGTAAAGCAGATAGCCGCGGTAATGATATTCCGCCTTGAGGATGCAGAACGGGCAGTGGTGATGAGGGTGTTCGTAGATGTAGAGCGCGACGAAAGCGAGCAGGCCGGTGAGTGCGGCGGCAAAGGCGAGGCCGCTGCTCAGCCCCACTGCCGTCGCACGCCAGCGTGTGCGGGCAGGCTTGCCCCAGCCTTGCCAGGCGGCGAGTGCAATCGCGCTGGCGAGGCCGAGATAGAACACCAGCATTGCCTGGCGCGGCGGCAGCGCACTCAGTTCGCTGGCGATGGTGTCGGCATCTTCCGAGAACATGCTGCCGCAGCAGGAAGTGATCACGTCCGGTTCGAGCCGGACGAAAAAATTGAACTGCAGATAGAGCACCAGCGCTGCGAGCGGCAGGAGGGCGAGCATGAAAGCGTACTTGGCGCGGATCAGCGGATAGTTGCGCGCGCCGTTGTCGACGCGATTGAGCGCCAGCCAGCTGGTGGCAGCGAAAAAAAGCAGCAGTTGTGCGTAGAGGGCAGGAAAGCCGTAGACATTGGCGTTGAGGGTGCCGACGGCACACATGGCGCCGACGAACATGATCGACATGCGTTCGGCGTTGAACACGAACAGCAGGGTGGATAGCACCTGCAGCACGCACACCAGCATCATCAGCATCGAGAACAGATAGGTGAGGCGCTCGAGACGCAGCTGACGTTCGCTGCCGCTGCGCAAGTCCCAGTGACGGATCAGCTGGACGGCAAAAGGGGTGGCCGCCAGCATCATCGTCATGCACAGCGCTGCAGCCAGCAGCAAGGCAATGATCGCAGGCTGGAAAATCATCGCGTCAACCGGAAGGCTGGGTGACGGATTTCAACGCCGGTGAGCCGACCATCGCGCAGCGAGAATACTTGATCAACGATGTCGGCTTCGATCACCAGCGGGTCATGGCTGGTGAGGATGATGGTCCGTCCGGCCTGGGCGAGACGCTCCAGGATAAGGAGAAATTCGCCCGCCAGCTTGCTGTCGAGATTGGCCGTCGGTTCGTCGGCAATCAGCACGGTCGGATCGTTGAGCAGGGCACGACAGATCGCCACCCGTTGCTGCTCGCCACCGGACAGCCATTCCACCGCAGCATCACGACGGTGATCGAGCTGCAGCTCGGTGAGCAGCTGTTCGCCGCGTGCGAGCAGCTTGGCACGGGGCTGGCCATCGGGAATGCCGGGCAGGATGATGTTGTCGATCGCCGACAGCCCGCGCACCAGATTGAACTGCTGGAAGATGAAACCGAAACGACGACGGCGGATTTCGGTGAGGAAACGTTCGGGCAGCGCCGAGATATCTTCGCCATCGAGACGGACACGGCCTTCGGTCGGGCGGGCAAGACAGCCGAGAATGCTGAGCAAGGTGCTTTTGCCCGACCCGGAAGGCCCTTTCAGTACGCTGATCCGCGCCGGCGGAATCTCCAGGTCGATGCCGCGCAGCGCCCAGTGCTCATTGTGGCGACCCTGGTTGAAAGCCTTGCGGATGTTGTTCAGTTCCAGCATCGCTCAGCCTCGCATCACCAGATCGGGATCGGTGGTGGCGGCGCGCCAGATCGGCACCAGGGTGGCGGCGGTATACGGCAGCACGGTAAAGAAGAACAGGGTGGCGACTTGCAGCGGATCGATTTCCGGACTGAGGGCGAAGCTGGGATACAGCACTGACCAGCCTTGCAGCACTGGCTGCAGCAAGCCGGCTTCGGCATGAAAGATGTGCAAGTAGGCGGCGACATAACCGAGCAGGAAAGCGAGCAGCGAAATGAGCAGGCCTTCCCAGAATTTCATCGTGATCACATCGCCGGTCTCCCAGCCGATCGCTTTCAGGATGCCGATTTCACGTTTTTCTTCCGCTGACAGGCCAGCGGCCTTCTCCCAGGCGAAGATGCCGAAGGCGAGAATGGCGGCGCTGAGCAGGGCGAGCATCATGCCTTCGCGCCAGTCGAACACTGAAGCGTAAGTGCGCAGCACTTCTTCGCGCAGGATGGGGCGTGAATCCGGCAGCTGGTCGAGCAGTTTGCGGCCGATGTTGCGGACTTCGAGCGGATTCGCCACCCACAGCGCGACATCGGTGTAATGGCCGGCAGGATAGTTGAAGAAATTGCGGAAATCCGCTTCATTCATCAGGATCAAGTCGGCATTGACCAGCTCGGAGGCATGGTCCAGAACATCGCTGACGATGAAGGTTTCCAGCTTGCCTGAATAAGCGCGGAAGGAAATTCCGCTGCCGGTGTCCAGCCCGCGCATGCGTTCCAGCGCCGGGCCGACGATGATTTCGCCTGGCGGCAGTGTGTGGGCAGGGCTGACCATCAGGGTGTAGTTGGCCTTGAGCACGCTGTCGTAGTAATAGCCCCACAGCCGGCCTTCCATTTTCTGCACGCCACGAATGCGGCCGATGTTGTCGATGTAATCCGGCGGGATCAGGTCATGGCGACCAGCGATGAGACGCTGGAGAATGATTTCCGGGCTGTCGGCCAGTACGCGTACCGCTTCGCTGCGCAAGGCGTGGGTGTACAGCGCCACCGAGGCGAGAACAAACACCAGCACGGCATAGACCGCAAGCAGGCTGAGGTTCTTGCCTTTGCGTCGCGCCAGCGAATTGATGGTGAAATCAATCAGATGACGCTGTTTCTCGATCCAGGTCTTCATCGTGGCGGAGCAAGTGGGCTGGCGGTGGCAGCAGCGAGCCGGAAGGGAAGTGCTCGAAAGCGAGCGGATGGTCCTGGAAGGCAGCGTGCAGGTCGGCCTGGCTGAGATGGCGGGTGTAGCGCGCTTCGGTCACCAGCACCGGATCGGACAGGCGCAGGGCACGAACCAGTGCGGTGCTGGCCGCCAGCGCAGTTTCATGCGCCTGGCGCAGGCGCCAGGCGTCAGCAAAGCTGATGGCAAAGGCCAGTGCAGCGCCCAGGACGAGCAGCAGGGCACGGTCAGCAGGCCGTTTCATGCCAGCAGGCGGCCGAGCGCCAGCCCGGCAGCGAGCAAGAGCCCGCACAGATTGGCGGCGGCGATGGTGTCGCGGATCGGCGGCACCAGACGGGCAGGATGTTCGGCGTTGGCAATGAGGCGCATTGCCGCGCGCAAGGACAGCGGCGCCGGCAGCAGGGCGATCGCTGCGCTGAGCGGCAGCAGGCCGCTGATCAGGCTGTACACCAGCCAGCCCCAGGCAAAGCTGACCAGGCCCAGATAGCCAAAACTGGCCAAGCGTGGGCCCAATCGTACCACCACCGTGCGTTTGCCGGCTTCCTTGTCGGCACGGCGGTCAGGGAACTGGTTGATGTAGAGAATGGCGGCGACCAGCAGGGCGAAAGTGAGGCCGGCGGCGAGCGGCAGTGCGGCGATTTCACCGCGCTGGACGTAGTCGGTGCCGAGCACCACCAGCAGCCAGCCGACGGTGATTGCCGCTTCGCCGATGCCGCGTGACATCAGCTTGAACGGCGGTGCCGAATAGGCCCAGCCGACGAACAGGCCGGCGAGGCCGATACCCAGCAGAGCGGGGCCGGAGACCAGCATCAGCCACAGGCCGCCGGGAATGACTGCTCCCAGCAGGCAATAGCCGAAGACTTTGACTTCCCGCAGGCTCAGATAGCCATTCTGGATGAAGCGGCTGCCGCCGGTGTAAGGGCTGAGCCGTTCGCTGTTGGCCTCATCGCTGCCATTGAGAGCGTCAAAGTAATCATTGATCACATTGGCGCCGGCATGGGCGATGAGGGCAAACAGCACGGTGATCAGCGCTTTGAGCGGATCAATCGCGAGGCCATCGGCCGCTGCCGAACCGAGCCCGATCAGCGAGCCGGCCAGGGTGACGGTGAGGAAAGCCGGCCGTGTCGCTGCCAGATAGCGCACGAAAGCGTTTGGAAACGGATCGTGCAGGGTCTCCGGCAAGGGCTTGTCAGCGTGTGAAGTCATCGTAGTCCGGTATTTGCCTTGTCTCGGCTCAGGGCAGATCGCCACGGCGGAAAATGAGGAAGCCCACAGCCGCACTGAGAATGCCGAGCGCGGTCGGGTAGAGCACGGCGAAATACTTGTAGCCCTGCACGCCGAACAGATCGAGGATGACGTAGGCCGAAGGGCCGAGGACGATGAGCTGGGGGTCGAACATCGACAGCGCCGCAGTGCGGAAGACCTGCAGCGGATTGGCCAGCGCGATGGTCACCGCCAGTTCAGGCGAAACGCGTTCCTGAATCATCACCCCGAGCAGGATGAGGTCGAGGAACAGCAGAAACAGCAGCCAGACCATGAAGGCCGCGCCCTGGGCGACGTCGGTGCTGCGCGCGATCGAGGAAATCAGCATGCCGAAGCCGAGGAAGCACATCGCCATCGCCGCGATGAGGGCGGTGTAGTAGGCGAACATGTCCCACGGCACTTCGATCTCGTCGATGGTGGCCCACACCACGGCGAGCACCATCGCGGCGAACACCGGCGCGAAGATGACGATGTAGCGGCCGACGAACTTGCCCCAGAACCACGCCCACAATGACACCGGCAATGACAGCAGATATTCGAACACCCCGGCTTCGCGGTCACCGGCCACTGAGCGTACGGTAGTGATGAGAACGAAGATCGGCATGATCGCCATCGTCAGCTGGATGTAAGTGACGAGCAGGCGGGACAGGCCGATGAAACCGAGAATGCGTGACTCGGTGAGGCCAAACAGGAACAGCAGCGCGACGATGCTGCCGAACACCAGGGTGTAGATCTGAAACCAGCGCGCACGCAGCGATTCAACGATATCCAGCCGGGCAGTGAGCCAGAATTCCTTCATCTTTTGTTTTCCCTTATCTTCCTTTGGCCAGCGTCTGTTGCTGCATTTCTTCAAAACTGAAGCTGCTGTCCGTGCCGGTGTCGGCTACAGCGGCCAGGTTGTAACCCATCGGTGAAGTGCGGGTGATGTAGCGCACGGTGCGTGGATCGTGCCAGATCATTTCGTCGCGGCTCTTGCTGTGGAAATCGGCCACCCACATGCGGGTGTCGGCAGCGCTCAGCCACGGGAAGCGTTCGAGCTGGTCGCGCAGCCAGAACACCATGCAGCCCGGATCATCGAACTTGAATACGGTGTCCTTGGGGCCGCCACGGATCTGGCCGGCGAAACGGCGGTCGGAAATCGCCATGCTGCAGCGCACGCAGGTGTCGCGGTCCCAGATGATCGACTTCATGCCTTCCGGCCATTTGCTGTCCGAACAGGCGCTGAGTGCAGCAGCCAGCGGGGGGAGCAGCAGGGCGCTGCCGGCCAGTTGGCCGACGAAGTGGCGGCGGTGGTGGTTGCACGCAGTCATCAGGCAGCCCTCTCGCTCATGTTGAGATCCTTGACCAGTCCGGTGTAGCGGGCGACCACGCCGAGAAAGCGCAGGCGGTCAGCGCCGGAGATTTCGCCGCTCCAGCTCAGCTCGGCATCATTGAAGGCGAATTTCCAGCTTTCCAGCGCCTTGGCGATCGCGGGGTCGGGCTGTTTGAGGACGATGCGGCAGGCGAGCCGGCTGCTCAGTTCACCGAGATCGGCGACTTTGTCATCAAGCACCACGCGGCCGTTGTCCATTTCGATCACCCGGTTGACCAGGCCGGAAATCTCGTCGAGACGGTGGCTGGAAATGATCATCGTCGCGTGCTGAGTGCGTTCGGCAAGCAGCTCGAAGAAAATCCGCCGTGCTTCCGGGTCGAGGTTGGCGGCTGGTTCGTCGAGAAAGAACAGTTTGGCATCACGGCCCAGTGCCATCGCAATCAGCAGCTTTTTCTTCATCCCGCCCGACAGGCGGATGAACTGGCGCGAACGGATTGCTTTGGCATCCAGCCCGAGCCGGGCAGAAAGCTCGTAGATCCGTGCCGGTTCGGTGTTGCACAGCCCGGCAGCAAAGTCGATCAGTTGCCCGACCGGCATCTTCAGCGGCGGCGGTAACTGGGGAACAAAGCCGATCTGAGCGAGCACGCTGGCACGGCCATGGCGCGGGTTGATGCCGTTGATCAGTACTTCGCCGTCATGCACATACTGGCCGAGCAGGCAGCGGATCAGGGTGGTCTTGCCGGCACCGTTGGAGCCGATGAGGGCGATGCGTTCGCCCAGGCCGATGTCGAGGGCGATGTTGTCGAGGACGCGCGCACCGCGGAAAGTCTTGCTCAGATTCTGGAGTCGGATCATGGTTCGACGTTTGTTCTATCTCTAATGCCGGAGTTGGGGGAGTGCCATCCTTACAACAGCCTGGACAGCCCCTTGATGTCGTATTTGAGTGAGCCAGTCGGGCAGACATCGACACACAGGCCGCAGCGGGTGCAGTCCGGTCCCAATGGCACTTCGGGTTCGACGGCGCGCCCCTTGATTACCGTATCGAGTACATGAGGCACCAGGCACACTTTGCGGCAATCCCCTTCATGGAAACAGCCGTCGAGGGTGTATTTGATCCGCACTGGCGAGATGATACCCACCACACCATAGGTGAGGCCAATCGGGCAGGCATAACGGCACCAGGCGCGACGCGAGAAAAAGATCTCGAAGATCAGCAGGGCCACCACCCACAGCACGGCCAGACCAGCGCCATAGATCAGCGCGCGCGAGAGGATGCCGGTCGGCGAAATGGCTTCGAACACCGTATAGCCGGTGACGGCGGCGAGCAGGGCGAAGATGATCCAGAACACCGTGCGCAGGCGGCGGTCCATCGGCTGGTCGGTGACCAGCTTCTTCTTGGCGAGGTAGAGATGGATTTTCTCTGCCCATTCGGCAACCAGATGATAAGGGCAGACCCAGGAGCAGAACGTCCGTCCGCCGAGCAGGGCCCACATCAGCAGCACGGTACCGGTGCCGATCAGCAGATTGGTGATGATGTGCTTGTGGGCCAGCATCACCTGCAGGGCGGAATTGAGGTCGGCAAGGTGGAAACCGACGAAACGTGAAGCGGTGAGCGCCCCTTCCAGCACCTGGATGTCGAGCCAGTAGGAAAATACGAACAGCAGGTTGGCAAAGATCAGCGTTGCCCAGCGCCGGTTGCGCCACTTGTGGCTGGGCTTGGCGTGTTCGATGCGGTGCTGTTTGAGCAGCGCGGTGTGTTCTGGATTGCCTTTCTTGTAGAAGTGGATTTTCTGCGCGGCCGGGGAAATTTCCTTCGGCTTTTCCGGTTCCTTGCCGAACATGACCTTGATCTGGTCGAGATAGCGCCGGTTGAGTAGCTTGCTCATGATTTCCACACCTCACGCGGGACGATGGCAATCGAGGTGGGCTCGGTGGGGCAGATCATTTCGCATACGCCACAGCCGACACAGTTTTCGTGTACGACCGGCATGGCGCGGGTCTGGCCATCGGCTCCGGTGAATTTTTCCAGCGAAATGGCACCGGCAATCGGGCATTCGCGCATGCACAGATCGCACAGGTCGAGATCGTAAGGATGGTCGGCGACCTGGATCGGCTTCCAGCGGTCGACTTCGATGTAACGCAGTTTGCCTTTGAAGCTCGCGCCGCGCACCTGGCCTTTGAAGCCTTCGCCTTTCATCGCCAGACAGGCTTCCGGCCGGGTGAGACGGGCGACCCCCATCCGCTCGGTGAGATTGAGTGTCGGTTCGGGGTCTCGCATCTTGGCGATCAGGGTTGGCTTCTGCGGCAGGGCAGCACCTTCACGCACCGGGAGGAATTCCGGTTTTTCATAGGTCAGCGAGCCGGTCGGGCAGGCGAGTACGCACTGCACGGCATCGCAGGAAAAGTCGCAAGCCTGTTCCCGGGCGTCGATGTAAGGGGTGCCGACGCCGAAACCGTCGATCAGATCGGCGAGCTTGATCGCATTGACCGGACAGACTTGCACACATTGACCGCACTTGATGCAGGACTGAAGGAATTCCTTCTCGTCGAGCGCGCCGGGCGGGCGTAGCCGGTGGCTGCGTGCATAGACCAGCGGCAGATAGCCGGACAGACTGGCGCCGAGTACGCCGCCAGTGAGGAGCAGGGTGTGCAAGGCTTTGCGCCGGCCCTGGCGCTTGCGATCGCGTGACAGCGGTACCTTGCCTTTGGGGGGCTTGCCGGTGGCTGTCGCTGCTTTGGTCGGTGTGTTGGTCAGGCCATCATCGTCAGGGGTGTCGTCGTCGTGGTCGCTCATGATCCACTTCCTGCGGTGCTGTGCTCAGGCTTGCGGTACAGCGGCTTGGCATCCCTTGCCTGCAGATCAGGATTGGAAAAAGGTGCCAGACGCTCGAGAAAGTCGAGCAGTTCGAGGACGGGAGAGGTCTTGAAGAAGCGTGCGTTGGGAATTTCCATCCAGATGCGGTCGGCATAGGCGTATTCCTCATGCGGAGAATCGCCATAGCCGTCGTCGTCGCGATCAAAACCCTGATAAGTGTCGAAATAATTGCCTTCCCAGAAATTTTTCAGGCCTTCATCACGGCCACGACCGGCCTGGAAAACATCGGTGAGGTTGCCTTCGAAGATGTTGCCGTGCATTTCGTTGCCGCCCAGTTCGCTGGTGAGCTGGATGGCAATGCCGTTGTAGGCAAAGCGGTTGTTCACAAAGCGGATGGTGGTGTCGGGCTGGAAAGGTGACAGATCGGAGCCGACACCGACTGCGCAATAGATGATTTCATTGTTTTCCAGCAGGATGTCGGAGGACTCCTTGAAGCCCAGCGCCATCCCGGTGGCACCAGTGGCATGCGAGATGATGTTGTTGCGCGCGATGCCGCCGTCCATGTACATGAAATAGATGCCTACTGCGTTGTCGTAGAAACGGTTGTTCTCGACGATGTTCTCGTGGGCAAACATGAAGTGGATCGAGTAGCGGCTGCCACGGCCGACGTTGCCGCGATAGATGTTGCGGTGGGAATACCAGGCCACCATGTCGCGGGTGTCAACGACCAGATTGTTTTCGATCAGGTTGTCGTTGCTGTACCACAGGCGGATGCCGTCACCGCGGATGCCCAGCTCGAAGTCCTTGGAACGCACTTTGCTGTTGCGCACGATATTGCGGTTGGACTGCTTGAGATCGATGCCGAACAGGCAGTCGGCGATGTTGAGGCCGTCGATGATGTTGTCGTGGCCGCGGATGTTGAGGCAGGTGTCGTCGGCATCGTGGGATTCGCCCGAGCCGGTGATGGTCAGGTTGCGCAATTCCGCACCGTCGGCTTCGAGTACGAATACCGTGCCCTTGTCGCCGCCGTCGATCACCACTTCGCCTTCACCTTCGATGATCAGGCGCTTCTTGAGATGTACCGGGCCGGAGTATTTGCCGGCCGGGACTTTGAGGGTGCTGCCCTCCGGCGCCTTGTCCACCAGATCCTGAAAAGGCGCCAGGCCATGAATGCGTTTGTCGCGCATGTAGAGCGGAATGATCTCGACTGGCTTGTGCACATCCACTCGTGGTGCAGTGGAAAAATCCGCCGCCGCGCCCGGCGCACGGCTGTGCGCATCGTCAAAACCCTGTGCCTGGCTGGCTGAAGCCAGCAGTGAGGCCAACACGGACAGGCCCAGGATTGCAGCGTGGCGCTGCAGAGATGGAGCACGGGACATCACGATCACCCCCGAATGGCACCGTTCTGTTCGTCACGCAGCTGTTTGCGACGCAGCAACAGGGCCAGCATCAGGCAGAAGAAGACCACCATCAGCAGGGCGTAACCCCAGTGCGGATAGGAGAACGTCGAGAACTGCGCGACTTTGCCTTCGCCGAACACGGTGGGCATGAAAGGTTTGACCGTGAACGCGCCCCAAGGGTGAAGGTTGTGGCCGAAGAACCACAGCCAGCCGGAATACTCGATCAGATAGAACAGGGGCAGCAGTGCCGGCACCAGGGCGAGCAGCAACTCGAAAGAGGGGATCTTGAGCACCCCGACAATCACCACCAGCATGGCAACGATCAGGCCGAAGATGGCGGCTTTGGAGGCGAGTTCGACATTGCCACCCCAGGCGGCGATGCGTTCCGGATCATTGAAGAAGGTGGCCGATTCGTTCATGTAGTGCTGAACGTGAGCGGCGAGATTGCCCATCACGAACTGGTCGACAATCATCCAGCCGGCCAGCCCGCCGAAGCCGGCGACCATGATGCCGGTACGGATCTTGCGATTGCGACAGGCAAAGGCAAGCAGCATCACGGCAAAGAAGCCGAGGAAGAATTTGGACAGTTTGGTTTCGACCGGACCACCGGTGGCAATCGGATACATGCCGACGTAGTGGTTGATGGTGTTCATTTCATGGACGCAGTCGAGCGCGACCGCCTTGCCGCTGAGCGTGCTTTCCTGCTCGAGAATCGGGTTCCAGCGCCCGGTGCCTTCCCCCATGTCCTCGGCCATGGTTTCGGCAGCGAGGCGGGAGGCCTTGGGCGGGGTCGAGCAGCCGTTCTTGACACCGTCAAAGTGAAAATGGATGCGGATGCCGTCCGGGAAAGCGTCTTCCGGGTAGTTGGGGGCGGTCAGCGACACCCACCAGATCGGTGCGAAGTAGGCGACGATCATCGCCACCAGTGCGATCAGGGTGAGACCGGCGACGGGACCGTTCTTGTTTTGAGTTGCGGACATGTTCAGCTCCGTGCGCGTGGGGGTTGGGATCAGGCCCGGACGCATGCGCTCCAGCGAGGCAGGCGTCCGGGTGAGGCGGACGGTTCAGCAGCTTATTTCTTGTCGCCGCACATCGCGCCCGGCATCTTGAGGCTGGCCTGATAGGCCGAAATGGCCACCAGCTGCTCGTCGGTGTAGGGCTTGATCACCTTCACCATGTCGGGGTTGGCGTTGCGACGGTGGCCGTCACGAATTTCGGTCATCTGACGCAGCAGGTACTTGTAGTGCTGTCCGGCGATCACCGGGTAGAATTTCTCCTTGTCACCTTCGCCGTTGGCCATGTGACATTCCTTGCACTCTTTCTCGTAGAGCTCCTTGCCCTGGGCAACCTGGATGGCTGCATCCGGACCTTCATACTTGCCATGGTCGGTGGGGATGCACAGACTTTCGATGTAGGCGGAAACGTCCGCCAGTTCCTGCGGATCAATCAGGGTGGCAGCGAAGGGATACATGGTCGGGTTGTCACGCAGGCCGGCGCGGATGTCGGCCATCTGCTTGATCAGCACCGTGGTGTGCTGGCCGGCAAGCTGGGGGAAGGTGCCGTCGGGACGGCCGGCGCCCGAAGGCAGGTGGCAGGCGCCACAGATTTCATAGGCTTCCTCGCCGTTGACCAGATCACCTTTCAGCTGCAGGGCTTCGATCTTTTCACCTTCCTGGGCGTTCCAGACATAGCCTTCGCCTTCGATGCCGCTGGTCTTGGGAGCGGGCTGGGCAAAGGCGACGCTGGCAGCGGCGAGCAAGGCGGTGAGCAGGATGCTTTTCTTCATGGTTTCTTTCCTTTGGATCGTGAGTGAAGTCGCTCTCCGCATGGCCCGCGCGCCCGGGGCAGGATGGCGTGGGGCCGGGAGGCGCTTACTTGAGTGATTCGAGATAGGTGGCAATGGCCTTGATTTCCTCGTCATTGACGAGGTGCATCACGCCTTTCATCGCTGCGGTCTGGCCGTTGTTGCGTGCGCCGCTCTTGATGTCCTTCATCTGCTGCTCGGCGTAGGCGGCATTCTGGCCGGCCACTTTCGGATAGTTGGGCAGCAGCGGCTTCTGTCCGTCAGCCCCGTGGCAGGCGTTGCAGGTTTTTTCGGAGTACAGCTTGGCACCGTCCAGTGCAGCGAACGCCGGTGCGGACACGGTGACGGCAAGCAGCAGGGAAGCAATCAGTTTCATGGTATCCAGGTCCTTCTGAAAGAGCCGGGGAGCCGGCCTGCGCTCCCCGGTTGGACTGCCTGATGAGTCAAGTCAGTGGAGTCAAGTCAGTACGACGACTTACTTCGCACCTTTTTCCTCAAGGAAGGTCTTGGCGCGCAGGCCGATATCGGCTGCCTTGACCTGGTATTGCCACACTTGCTCGGCCCACAGGTTGGCCTGCTCCCAATCCTGCTGGGCAGCAGCAGCTTCGTGCTTGGCCTTGGCGTCCGGCATCTTGTTGAGCTGATCCGTGGCGTCTTCCACCAGGGCGACCACTTCCGGATAAGCCTTGTAGTTGACCGAAGTGATGAAGCCCACCACCTGATCGATCACCGCCTGGGTGTCGGCCACTTTCTTCAGCGTCTTCTTGTAGTCCTCTTCGGTGTAGTTGGCGGCAGCCAGCTGAGCGCCTTCTTCAGCCTTCCAGCCCTTCGGCTTGACGAGCAGATAGCCCTGCATCTCGAGGTGGAGCGCGGAGCAGAACTCGGTGCAGTAGTAGGGATAGACACCTTCCTTGTCCGCGGTGAAGCGGACGGTGACCGTCTTGCCCGGCTCGGCCGAAGCGTGCACGTTGTAGGTCGATACCGTGAAGCCGTGGGTTTCGTCCTGGGCGCGCTCGAGGTTGGTCAGGTGGATGGTGACTTCATCGCCTTGCTCAACTTCGATCGTTTCCGGCGTGATGTGCGAACGGATCAGCGTGCCATAGACCGTGACCTTGTTGCCTTCGCGGATGGTCTTTTCTTCACCGGCGCGTACCTTGCCTTCGTGCTCCTTGTCGGTACGGGTGTTGGTGCCGACCTTGTAGCGTACCGCCGGCTTCAGCTTGCTGGCTTCGATGCCCACCACGTAGTGCGGCTCACCGAGCGGCAGCGGCATGTCGTAGAGCAGCTGCATCTTGTCGTTGCTGATGTCGATGAGCTGGTGGTTCTGCGGATGCAGCGGGCCGACCGGGTTGAAACGGTCGATGGACAGCTTGTTGAGCGCCACCAGATACTTGCCCTTCGGCTTGACGGTGTCGCCTTCCATGGTCATCAGGTGACCGATGTTGTAGTGGATGGCGAGTTTGTCGAGCAGCTTGCCTTCACAGAAGTTCCACTTCGCCACCATCGAGTCGACGTAGAGCGAGGTGTAGGCGATGCACTCCTTGGCGTCGAACTGGGTGTGCAGCGGGCCAAGACCAAGCGCGACCTGGGTGTGCAGGGTGTCCTTCATGCTGATCACGGGGGATGCCGTAAGGATCGGTGGACTCGAAACGCTTGTTCTTGATCGCGTCCATGATCTTGTCGAAGGAGTAGACCGAGACGTGGGTGTCCAGCTTGCCGGAAACGACGATGAATTTGCCGTTCGGAGTCACGTCCACACCGTGCGGGCTCTTCGGCTCGGGAATCAGGAACAGGATGCCTTCCTTGATTGCCGTGTCCATCATGATCACGCGGTGGTTGTTGATGATCTGGACCTTGCTGTCATCCTTGGCGATTTCGGCAGCACGCTTCCAGTTGACCACGTGCATGTAGTCGGTGTCTTTCGCCGAGCAGCCGGCCTCATACGGCGGACGGCCCTTTTCGATCCCGCCGACATAGCGTTCGGTACAGAAGCTGTTGGTGAACGACCAGCCATCCGAAACCAGCTTGCCGGCATCGGAAAGGTCTTGCGAATACGGCGGCAGTTCGAGCGAGAAGGAGTCCTCGTACTTGAGCTTGCCGTGCTCGCGGTCGAACTTCCAGTAGGTGATCGCGCCGCGATACTTGTCGTTGAACTGTTCGAGCGGGTAGAACTTCTCGTTCTCGAGCGGAGTGGCGTACTGCGAAGCTTCGATGACGTATTCGGTGTTCGGGGTGACGAAAGCACCGCCGTGTTCCGATTTCATGATCGGGTTGACCACGATCTGCTTGGTTTCAAAGTCGCGCAGGTCAACCACGGCAAGACGCGGGTTGGCCTTGTCGTTGATGAACAGGAACTGGCCGTCGTATTCACCGCGAGTTTCGGAAATCGCCGGGTGGTGGGTGTCGCCCCAGGTGATGTCGCGGCCGCCGATGCGCCCTTGGGCGAGCACGGCTTTCGAGTCTTCGTCGTAGCCATAGCCTTGCCAGGGCTCCGGAGTGAACACGCCGATGTATTTGAGGATGCGCATCGACGGCACGCCGTAGACCAGGATCTGGCCGGACTGGCCGCCCGAGCTGAAGGCGAGGAATTCATCGCGGCCACCGGTTGGGGTATAGGTCTTGGCAGCGGCGAGCAGGTCTTGCTGGCTCAGGTTGCGGCGCTTCATCACGTCTTGCAGCGACTCGGCGGCAAAAGCCGTGCCCGCTCCCAGACCGAGGCCCGCAGCGATCAGCATGGCGGTGGTTTTTACTGCGAATGTTTTCATTGTTACGCTCCCTTGGAAACTGCTGTTTCGTTTGCCTGCATACCAATTCTGTCATGGCGACGTCATCGAGCCGGTCACCTGTTTCGACACTGGCGCGGGAGGATTATCATCCGCTGATGAAGGCGACGGGTTGACCGGTGTCAAATGAGCGGAACTTTTTGCGCGCCAGACTGACGTCAGTTTTCGAGCGGCCTTTCTTCAGGCGATCATCTGCCCGGGAACGGATGGTCGGACCCCGAGCCGGGAGCGATGAGGAGTGGATGGTTCATGTTCTTGTCATGCGCTTGACTCGGTTGCATCTTGCCGACCGTCAGGCTCGGGGCCCGGTGCCCTGTCATGTGAAGAGGAAGAAGAAGTGAGAGAAAATCGGGATGTGATCCGGATGCTGGCCTGTCTGGTCAGTCTGTGGCTGTCGTCGCATTCGCTGGCGCAGGACAGCGCGGTGCCGGCAGCCGTGGCGACGGCCGCAGGGGAAGCGAAGATTGCTCGTGGCTTATTGCTGGAAAATGAGGGGCGGGTGTTTTTTGCCCCTTGCCGTGATCGCAGCTATCTCAATGTCAGTGACGGGTCGCCGGACGGCGAAGTGCTGCGTGCCTTGCATGACTTCGGTCTGGCGCCGGGCAGCAATCTGTACGTCGAACTGCTGGCGGTGCAGGAAGGTGGCCGGTTGCGGGTGCAGGCACTCAACTTCGCCCGCACTTCGGCACGTTGCCTCGGCGAAGTGAATAACGACGAGCAGTGGCGTGCGCTCGGCCTTGAAGGGCAGTGGGCGGCTGTTGCCGGAGCGGGCGTGCTGCTGTTGGAGCAAAGCGGTCGGACCGAGCTGCGCACCGCTTATCGTGCGATCGAAGAAGGCAAGGACGAGTTCAGCATTCCAGCTGAACTGGCAGTGCTCCACCTGCGGCGTGGTCTGTGCCGGCTGAAGGACGGCAGCACGCTCAGCGGCTGGCAGGCAGAGCTGAAAACGGCGGCCGGCGAACGGCTTGAAGGCTGTGGCTGGGAGCGCTGAACGCGCTGAACTTGCTCAGAGCGCCCAGTCGTAATCGATCGTCAACGGAGCGTGATCGGAGAAGCGCTCCGCCTTGTACACCGTGGCGCTGCGGGCACTGGCGGCCAGTTGCGGGGTGGCGATGTGGTAATCCAGTCGCCAACCGACGTTCTTCGCCCAGGCCTGGCCGCGATTCGACCACCAGGTGTAGCAATCCTCACCGGCTTCCGGATAGAGCTGGCGGTAGACGTCAACCCAGCCCTGCTCATCGAACAGCCGGCTCAGCCAGGCGCGCTCCTCGGGCAGGAAGCCGGAGTTCTTCTGGTTCGATTTCCAGTTCTTGAGATCGATTTCGCGGTGAGCGATGTTCCAGTCGCCGCAGATCAGCACTTCGCGCCCGCTCGCCGCCAGCTCGGCGAGATGGGGCAGGAAGCGCTCCATGAAGCTGAACTTGATCGCCAGCCGTTCCGGTGAGCTCGAGCCGGAAGGCAGATAGAGCGAGATCACGCTCAGCGGACCGAAATCGGCCTGCAGGTAGCGGCCTTCGGCATCGATGTCTTCAATTCCCAGACCTTCGATGATGCGATCCGGCTGGTGGCGGCTGTAAATGCCGACGCCGCTATAACCTTTCTTGTCGGCCTGGTGGAACCAGCCCTGCAGGCCGGCCGGGGCGCGCATTTCGACGCTGAGGTCCGGCAACTGGGCCTTGAGCTCCTGCAGGCAGACGATGTCGGCGTTCTGCTGGGCCAGCCAGTCGAGAAAGCCTTTGTTGGTTGCCGAGCGAATGCCGTTGAGATTGGATGAGATGATGCGTAACATGATGCTTTTCCAAGAAAGCTGCGCTGCAGCCAGGTCGCCGTGGATTCTAGCCGGGATTTCATCGCTCTCGCCTGTCGCAAGGGTGTATTGCGTTTTGGGCACTTCGTCACCAAGGCCGGGCGTGACTCGCCTTACTTCTTCAATGCCGGGCTGTTCGACGACGGGATTTCCCTGCGCGAGCTGTGCGGCCATTATGCCCGCACCCTGCAACAGTCCGGTCTTGCCTGCGACATGCTGTTCGGTCCGGCCTACAAGGGCATCAGCCTGGTGAGCGGCATCAGCATCCGTCTTGCTGAAAGCGGCATCAACATGCCGTTCGCCTTCAACCGCAAGGAAGCCAAGGACCACGGCGAAGGAGGCAGCCTGATCGGCGCGCCGCTGCGCGGTCAGGTGGTGATTGTCGATGATGTCATTTCTGCCGGCACTTCGGTGCGCGAGTCGGTTGAACTGATCCGCGCTGCCGGTGCGACTCCGGCCGGGGTGCTGATCGCCCTGGATCGCATGGAGCGTGGCAAGGGAGCGTTGTCGGCCGTTCAGGAAGTGGAAAGCGAGTACGGCATGCCGGTGATTGCGGTTGCCACCCTTGCGGATCTGATAGGCTATCTCGCTGACAGCCCCGAGCTTGCTGCCAATCTGGCAGCGGTCGAGGCCTACCGGGAGCAATATGGCTGCGCTGCGAGTTGAATTCCGCCTGCTGACTTTCATTTTCGCCTGGCTTTCGGCTTCGGCTGCCTTTGCCCAAGGCAGCAAGGGGCTGGTGATCTACTGCTGCGACGTCGGCTCCCAGCAGGTCTGTGGCGACATCCTGCCTGAAGCCTGTTTCGGGCGCGCCTATCGCGAAGTGAACCCTTCGGGGACGATCCGTCGCGTGGTCGCAGCACCGCTCACTGCGGAAGAAATTGCCCAGCGACGGGCGCATGAGCGCCAGCAGCGTCTGGAAGCTGCGGAACGGCTCAGGCAGCAGCGTCTGGATGAGGCGCTGCTGGAAACCTATCGCAGCCTTGAAGATCTTGATCGACGTCGTGCGCGTGAAATCGAAGTGCTCGACAACAGCATCAAGACGCTCCGCCAGCGCGAAACCGAGCTCATCGAGCGTCAGAACGAATTCATCGCCGAAGCGGCGGAAACGCGTGAAGGTGAAAAGCTGAATGGCCTGAATGTCGATATCCGCAACCTCGACAGCGAAATCGTCGCCCAGCGCAGCGTGATCGACGTCAAGATGCGCGAGCGCTCTGCGGTGCTGGACCGCTTCGACCAGGATCGGCGTCGCTATGTTGAATTGACTTCACCGACGCTGACCAACCGACCATGAGCGGATTTGTGCAGAAAAGCCCCGAGCTGCTTGGGGCGGCAGACGCTCAGCGCGTGCTGCAGCAGACGGCAGAGCTGTTTGCTGCCGCCGAGCGCATCCTGTTCATTACCGGTGCCGGCATTTCGGCAGACTCGGGTTTGCCCACTTACCGTGGTTTTGGTGGTCTGTATGACGATCGGGTGACCGAAGAGGGTTATGCGATCGAGGAAGTGCTGTCCGGCCCCATGCTCGCCCGCCATCCCGCGCTGTCGTGGAAATATCTCGCCGAAATCGAGGCCCGCTGTCGTGGGGCGCAGCCAAATCTCGCCCATCGTCTGCTTGCGGCGCTGGAGCGTGAAAAGGCGATGGTCTGCGTGCTCACCCAGAATGTCGATGGCCTGCATGCGGCGGCCGGTTCGCGCAACCTGATCGAGATCCACGGCAGCCTTCATCGCCTGCGCTGCGCTGATTGTGGCAATGGACGTGAAGTCGAGGACTACAGCGGCCTGCAACTGCCGCCCGAGTGTCCGCGCTGCAGCGGTCTGCTGCGTCCCGATGTGGTGCTGTTCGGCGAGCAGCTTGAAGCGTCGAGCGTCGAACGTCTCGAACACGTGCTGCAGGGCGAGCTGGATCTGGTGGTCTCGATCGGCACCACCAGCGTCTTTCCATACATCGCCGGCCCGATGGTGTGGGCCGCCCGCGCCGGCATTCCCACGGTCGAGATCAATCCCGGCGAGAGTGAAGTCAGCAGCTTCGCCCGTCATCGTCTTGCCATGGGCGCTGCCACCGCGATGGCCGCGCTGTGGCAACTCGGCCACGACGGTGAGCTGCCGGCAGACTGAGGCCGTGATTGACTGGCAGGCGCCGGGCCGCAGTGCGGGCCCGGCGCCTGCTGATGCTCAGAGCAGTACGCGCTCGATGCCGCCGCTGTTGGCCTGTGCCACGTAGTCGGGCAGCCAGTCTTCACCGAGCAGGTGGCGGGCGAGTTCGACGACGATGTAGTCCGGCTCGACGCCGCCGGCATCATTGGCATAGCGGTGCATGCCTTGCAGGCAGCTCGGACAGGAAGTGAGCAGCTTGACGCGGGCATTGGGGTCGTCTTCGCGCAGGCGGGCGGCGCCTTTCTCGATCTCCTCCTGCTTGCGGAAACGGACCTGGGTAGAAATGTCCGGGCGCGCTACCGCCAGCGTGCCGGACTCACCGCAGCAGCGGTCGGACAGATCGACGCGGGTGCCCATCAGTGCATTGGCGACCTTGATGCCGGAATGGACTTTCATCGGCGTGTGGCAGGGCTCGTGGTACATGTATTTGACGCCACTCACGCCATCGAGCTTGATGCCTTTTTCCATCAGGTATTCATGGATGTCGAGCAGCCGGCAGCCGGGGAAGATCTTGTCGAATTCGTACTGCTGGAGCTGATCCATGCAGGTGCCGCAGGAGACGATGACGGTCTTGATGTCGAGATAGTTGAGCGTGGTCGCCATGCGGTGGAAGAGCACACGGTTGTCGGTGGTGATCTTCTGTCCCTTGTCGTCGTCGCCGGCAGCAGTCTGCGGATAGCCGCAGCACAGGTAGCCAGGTGGCAGCACGGTCTTGGCACCGACGTGGTAGAGCATCGCCTGGGTGGCCAGTCCGACCTGGCTGAACAGGCGCTCCGAGCCGCAGCCGGGGAAGTAGAACACCGCTTCGGCATCGCCATTGGCACTCTGCGGGTTGCGGATCACCGGAATGACCTTGTCGTCCTCAATGTCGAGCAGCGCGCGGCTGGTGCGTTTGGGCAGATTGCCCGGCATCGGCTTGTTGACGAAGTGAATCACCTGCGCCTTGATCGGCGCCTTGCCCAGGGTGGCAGGTGGTGCTTTCAGCTGGGGCTGGATGAGTTTGAACTTCTTCGCCATCTCGTGGCCCCAGCGCTGTGCCTTGTAGCCCCAGTCCATCATCGCTACCCGCATCGCCTTGATGGTGGTGGGGTCCTTGGCGGTGAGGAAAGCCATCGCCGCCGCCTTGCCGGGATTGAAACTGCGCTTGCCCTGCTTGCGCAGCAGATTGCGCATCTTGATCGAGACATCGCCAAAGTCGATGTCGACCGGGCAGGGCACGACGCAGCGGTGACAGACCGTGCAGTGATCGGCGATGTCTTCGAACTCGGTCCAGTGGGCGAGCGAGATCCCGCGCCGGGTCTGTTCTTCGTAGAGAAAAGCTTCGATCAGCAGCGAAGTGGAGAGGATCTTGTCGCGTGGGCTGTAAAGCAGATTGGCGCGCGGCACATGGGTGGAGCACACCGGTTTGCACTTGCCGCAGCGCAGGCAGTCCTTGATGTCTTCGGCAATCGCGCCGACATCGGTCTGCTCCATGATCAGCGACTCGTAACCCATCAGGTTGAAACTGGGCGTATAGGCGTTGTCGAGGTTGCCGACCAGTTCGCCGCCGCGCATCAGCTTGCCGCGGTTGAAACGACCTTCCGGGTCGACCTTGCTCTTGTAAGCCCAGTAGCTCGCCATTTCGGCGTCAGTGAGATAGTCGAACTTGGTGATGCCGATGCCGTGCTCGCCGGAGATTACGCCATCCAGGCTGCGTGCCAGCGCCATGATGCGATCCACGGTGCGATTGGCAGTCTGCAGCATCTCGTAGTTGTCGGAGTTGACCGGCAGATTGGTGTGCACATTGCCGTCGCCGGCATGCATGTGCAGCGCGACGAAGACCCGGCCGCGCAACACTTCGCGATGGATTTCGTTGATGCGGGCGAGGATGCGGGCAAACAGCGTGCCATCGAAGATCTGTTCAAGCTGGGGACGCAGTTCGGTTTTCCACGACACCCGTACCGAGTAGTCCTGCAGGCGATGGAACAGGGTCGGGTTGTCGGCGCGGTTGCTCAGTTCGTCGGCAAGGATGCCATAGTCGGCAAACTGTGCTTCCGCTTCGGCGAGCGGCAGGTCGAGATGCTCCAGCAGCCATTGCCAGCGCCGCCGGACCTTGTGCACTTGTTCGAGTGCCTGGGCACGGTGATCGGCAATCAGGGTCTCGCTGTCGACGATCTCGTCCTTGAGGGTCAGCGGCAGTTCGCCCTCGAAGAAAGCAGCGAGGGCATCGCACAGGGCGAGCTTGTTGTGCAGCGACAGTTCGATGTTGAAACGTTCGATGCCGTCGCAGTATTCGCCCATCCGCGGCAGCGGGATCACCACGTCTTCGTTGATCTTGAAAGCGTTGGTGTGGCGCGAAATGGCGGCAGTGCGGCTGCGTTCAAGCCAGAAGCGCTGGCGCTGCTCGGGGCTGACGGCGATGAAGCCTTCGGCGCCACGGCTGTTGGTCATCCGCACCACTTCCGAGGCAGCCGCCATCACGCTGTCGTCGTCGAAACCGACGATGTCGCCGATGAGCACCATCTTGGGACGACCGTGGCGCTTGGCCTTGGTGTTGTAGCCGACCGCTTTCACATAGCGTTCGTCGAGGTGCTCAAGGCCGGCGAGCTGGACGCGGGCGGCTTCGGCAGGGCCGCCAGGTTTGAAGTAATCGGTGATCTCGACGATCGAAGGCACGGCTTCCCGTACCTGGCCGAAGAATTCGAGGCACACGGTGCGGGTGACCGGCGGCATCTGGTGCAGCACCCAGCGCGCAGCGACGATCAGGCCATCGGTGCCTTCTTTCT
>JAVEVA010000068.1:0-16386 GCA_034005275.1 Thauera sp.
GTTGAGGCGGTCGGCAAAACCTTCCATCTGCGTCGCCGGCCGGCCTTTGCTGATCACCTCCAGCGCCTCGCCTTTGCGCAGACGGGCGAGATTGTCCGGCAACAGCGCCGGCCCCATGCCGCCGAGACGATTGTCAGCATGGCACACAGCACAATGCTCGGCGTAGCGCGCCTGAACGTCGATCGCACCTCTTTGTGCAGGCTGTGGTGCGGCAACCTGAGCGCTGACCTGAGCGGCAAGCTGGGTCGACGAAAAGCTCAGCACAGCCGCAGCGAGCGCTGCCAGCGACGGGAAAGCGGACTTCATGCCGGTACTCCGGCCTGCCGTTTCCAGGGGGTGGTCACCACCCGCTCGCCACCAGCATAGTCGGCTGCGGTGACGCCGATTTCCTCGTCGACCAGATAGCAGCCCGGATCTTCCGCCCACGGATTGCCGGTCACCTGCGAGGCACGCACCCGCGAGCTGCCATTGCAGATGTCAAGATATTTGCAGGCACCGCAGCGACCTTCGAGCTGGCGCGGATGCTGCTTGAGCCCAGCCATCAGCGGGTTGGACAGATCGTGCCAGATCTCGCCAAACGGCCGTTCGCGCACATTGCCCAGCGGCACATGCCACCACATGGTGTCCGGGTGCACGATGCCGAGATTGTCGATATTGGCGACATTGACGCCGCTGGCATTGCCGCCCCACTGGCGCAGCTTGCCGGCGATGTGCTCGGCACGCTCGGGAAAGTGGCGCTCGACCCATTGCAGCATGAAAGGACCATCGGCATCGTTGTTGCCGGTGACGAAGTCCTTTTCAATACCGCGCCGATGCAGATCGAGACAGGTCTCGAACAGCAGCTCCATCGCTTCGCGCGTGGTGCGGTGACGGGCATCGCCAGCGCGGTTCTTGTTGCCGCGGCCAGCGTAATTGAGATGGGAGAAGTAGAACTTGTCGATGCCTTCGTCTTCCACCAGCTTGAGCAGTGCCGGCAGATCGTGGGCATTGCCTTCGGTCATCGTGTAACGCACGCCGACCTTGATGCCACGTGCGCTGCACAGACGGATGCCGGCCATCGAAGCTTCGAACGCGCCCTGCTTGCGGCGGAAATGGTCATGGGTGGCGCCAATGCCATCGAGGCTGACGCCAACGTAGTCGAAACCCATCTCGTCGATCGCGTCGATGTTGGATTCATCGATCAAGGTGCCGTTGGACGACAAGGCAGTGTAAAAACCCATGTCCTTGGCGCGGCGGGCGATGTCGAAAATGTCGCGCCGCAGCAGCGGCTCGCCACCCGACAGGATCAGCACCGGCACCCGTGCCGCTTTCAGCTCGTCCATCACCTTGAACACTTCGGCAGTATCGAGCTCGCCGGGAAAATCCTTGTCGGCGGAAATGGAGTAGCAATGCTCACAGGTGAGATTGCAGCGACGGATGAGATTCCAGATCACCACTGGCCCGGGCGGATTGCGACGCGGGCCGACCGGGGTGGGGTGATCGAGCTCGCGGATGAAATTGCTGATACGAAACATAGGCGCTCCTTTATGTGCCCGATTCAAGCCCAAGGCAGCGAAAAGCGAAATGATACCGGTCAAGACGGCTGCAAGGGAAAGCGGGAACCTGCCGGGGGTTTCCCGGTCTCATCGCGTCGCACAACCGGCGGAGACCGGCAGACGATCGCCGCATCATCCGCCAAAAAACAGAATTGCGCTGAATTTGCGGTCTTTTTGATCACGTAAACCGCAAATTGCTGGTATCTTCCACCGGTTATTTCCCCCGCCCTTCCTCTTTGACCGCCCACGCGCCTGATGCTGCTCGCTTCACTCGTTTTCGCTCCTTTTCTTGCCAGCATCATTGCGGCCATGATGCCGCAGAGTGCACGCAACCACGAATCCTGGCTGGCTGCAGCCGTCGCTCTGTTCGGACTGATCGTCGCCATTCAGGCCTATCCGGCGATTGCCGCTGGCGAAGTGCTGCGCGTGGAGTTTCCCTGGCTGCCGGCGCAGGGACTGCAGTTCGTGCTGCGCATCGACGGACTGGCCTGGGTGTTTGCCGTGCTGGTGCTGGTGATCGGCCTGCTGGTGGTGCTCTATGCGCGCTACTACATGTCGGAAGAAGACCCGGTGCCACGCTTCTTCTCTTTCCTGCTCGCCTTCATGGGCTCGATGCTGGGGGTGGTGCTGTCCGGCAATCTGGTGCAGCTGGTGGTGTTCTGGGAACTGACCAGTTTCACTTCTTTCCTGCTGATCGGTTACTGGCACCACCGCGCCGATGCACGTCGCGGCGCACGGATGGCGTTTACCGTCACCGCCACCGGCGGACTGTGCCTGCTCGCCGGCGTGCTGATGCTCGGTCACATCGGCGGCAGCTACGATCTCGATCAACTGATCGCCAAGCGCGAGCTGATCCAGCAACACACGCTGTATCCGGCCACGCTGGCGCTGATTGCGCTCGGCGCGCTCACCAAAAGCGCCCAGTTTCCCTTTCATTTCTGGCTGCCGCATGCGATGGCAGCGCCGACGCCGGTGTCGTCCTATCTGCATTCGGCGACGATGGTCAAAGCCGGTATCTTTCTGCTGATGCGGCTGTGGCCGATTCTCGCCGGCACCCCGGAATGGACCTGGATCATCGGCATCGCCGGGCTGTGCACCATGCTCATTGGCGCGTTCACCGCCATTTTCCAGGATGATCTGAAAGGCCTGCTCGCCTACTCGACGATCAGCCATCTTGGCCTGATCACCTTGCTGATCGGCATCGGTACGCCGACTGCAATGGTGGCGGCGATCTTCCACGTCCTCAATCACGCCACCTTCAAGGCTTCGCTGTTCATGGCTGCCGGCATCATCGACCACGAAACCGGCACCCGTGACCTGCGCCTGCTGCGCGGTCTGCGCCACCAGTTGCCGATCACCGCTTCGCTGGCAGTGGTAGCCAGTGCGGCAATGGCCGGCGTGCCACTGCTCAATGGTTTCCTGTCCAAGGAAATGTTCTTTGCCGAAACCCTGCACGTCGGCGGCTCCAGCCTGTGGCTGGCCAGCGCGGCGATTGCGATGGGCACGTTCAGCGTGGTCTATTCGCTGCGCTTCATCTCGATCTTCTTCGGCAAACCGGTCGCCAAGCTGCCGCGCGAACCACATGAGCCGCCACGCTGGATGCGTTTCCCAGTCGAATTTCTGGTGCTGACCTGTCTGGTGGTCGGCATCGCGCCGGCCCTGAGCATTGACCCGGTGCTCAATCTGGCAGTGGTGTCCACCCTCGGCGAACAAGCGCCGCAGTATGACCTCGCGCTGTGGCACGGGCTCAACCTGCCGCTGCTGATGAGCGTGCTCGCGCTGTGCGGCGGCATCCTGCTCTACAGCCTGCTGCACAAGTATCTCAATCCGGCCGAATCGATCCGCACGCCGCTGATCGGCCGTTTCAGCGGTGCGCAAGCTTATGAAACCGCGATGCAGACCCTCACCCGCAGTGCCGAGTGGCTGCTCAAGCTGCTGGGCACGGTGCGTATCCAGCCCCAGCTGTACATGGTGGTGCTTGCCATGCTGGTAGTGCCGCTCGCTCTCGCCGGTCTGCCGCCCGGCTGGCGCACGGTGCCGATGCAGGCCATCGATCCTTTCTTCGCCGCGCTGTGGCTGATCGGCGGCGCCTGTGCGATCGCCGGCGCCTGGATGGCGAAATACCACCGCCTCGCGGCACTGGTGCTGTTTGGCGGCACCGGCATCGTCACCGCCGCCACTTTCCTCTGGCTTTCGGCACCGGATCTGGCCCTCACCCAGCTGATGGTCGAAACGGCCACCACGGTGCTGATCCTGCTCGGTCTGCGCTGGCTGCCGCCACGGCTCGCCAGCCATGGCAGCGATCCCAACACGGCGGCGGTGATGATGCTGCGCCGCACCCTGCACATGGCGCTGGCGATTGCCAGCGGGCTGGCGATGGCAGTGCTCAGCTTTGCGGTGCTCATCCACCCGGCTTCACCGACCATCGCCGATTTCTTCCTGCTCAAATCGCTCAGCGAAGGCGGCGGCAGCAATGTGGTCAACGTCCTGCTGGTCGATTTTCGCGGCTTCGACACCATGGGTGAAGTCACGGTGCTGAGCATTGTCGCGCTCACCATCTTCGCCCTGCTGCGCCGCTTCCGCCCGGCCGCGGAAAGCACCGAAATTCCTGCCCAGCAGCGCCATGCCTTCGATCCGGCCAATCAGCAGCTGCCGGTCGAGCAGGCCTTGAACGGCTATCTGATGGTCGCCGGCATCTACCTGCGCCTGCTGCTGCCCTTCATGGGCGTGATCGCGATCTATTTCTTCATGCGCGGTCACAACCAGCCAGGCGGCGGCTTTGTCGCCGGGCTGATTTTTGCGGTGGCAATCATCACTCAGTACATGCTCGCCGGCACCAGCTGGGTGGAAAGCCACATCACCATGCGTCCGCTGCGCTGGCTGAGTGTCGGCTTGCTGCTCCTGCTGCTCACCGGCAGCGGTGCCTGGCTGTTCGGTCATCCTTTCCTCACCACCCATACCGCCGTGTTCGCGCTTCCCCTCCTTGGCAGCATTCACCTGCCCAGCGCCGTGTTCTTCGATCTGGGCGTATTTGCCGTGGTGGTCGGCACCACCATGCTGCTGCTGGTCGCCCTTGCCCACCAATCCTTGCGCGCCCATCGCAAACCCGGTGAAACCAGCGATGAACTGCTCGCAGTCAGCAGTCGGGGGAGCGTCTGATGGAACTCGTGCTCGCCCTCGGTATCGGGCTGCTGTTCGGCGCCGGCGTCTGGCTGATCCTGCGGCCACGCACTTTTCAGTTCATCACCGGCATGTTGCTGCTGTCCTATGCGGTGAATCTGTTCATTTTTGCCATGGGCAGGCTGCGCGTCGATCAGGCGCCGATCACTCTGCAGACGCCGACGCCCGCCGACCTGGTCGCGTATGCCGATCCCTTGCCGCAAGCGCTGGTGCTGACCGCGATCGTGATCGGCTTTGCCACCACCGCGCTTTACCTGGTGATCATGATCGGCGCCCGTGGCCTCGGCGGCAGTGACCACGTCGATGGCAAGGAGCCCGGACAATGAATCACTTGTCCCTGAGTGACTTCTCCCTCAGCGCCCTGCCGCTGAGCGACCACCTGATCGTGCTGCCGGTGCTGCTGCCGCTGCTGGTCGGCGCGCTGCTGATTCCGATCCGTCAGACCCGCCACGGTCTCAAGCTCAGTCTGAGCATCGGCAGCGTGATGCTGCAATGGCTGCTCGCGCTCAACCTGCTGTGGATGGTCGATCGCGGCCACTGGCCGGCAGATATTGGCGTCTATCTGGCGGCCAACTGGCAGGCACCGTTCGGCATTGCCCTGCTGCTCGATCGCCTCAGTGCGCTGATGCTGCTGCTCACCACCACCATCGCGCTGGCAGTGCTGGTGTTTGCCGCACGACGCTGGGATCGGGTCGGCGTCCATTTCCATGCGATGTTCCAGTTCCTGATGATGGGCTTGAACGGCGCCTTCCTCACCAACGACTTGTTCAACCTGTTCGTGTTCTTCGAAATCATGCTCGCCGCCTCCTACGGGCTGGTGCTGCATGGCTACAATCTGCAGCGCATTCGCGCCGGCATGCAGTACATCGCGATCAATCTGGCTGCTTCGCTGCTGTTTCTCATTGGCGTCGCCCTCATCTATGCCGCCAGCGGCACACTCAATCTGAGCGACCTGGGCATGCGGGTCAGCGCGCTGGGCGACAGCGAACACTATCTGCTGATTCTCGGCGTGTGCATCCTCGCCCTCGCCTTCCTCACCAAAGGCGGGATGTGGCCGCTGGGCTTCTGGCTGCCCGGCACCTATGCCAGCGCTTCCGCGCCGGTGGCAGCGATGCTGGTGCTGATGACCAAGGTCGGCATCTATGCGGTGCTGCGGCTGTGGTTCGCCGTCTTTGGCGAACATGCCGGCAGCCTGAGCGGCTTCGGTTTCGATGCGCTCACCATCGGCGGCATGGCGACGCTGCTGTTCGGCGCAATCGGCATGCTCGCCAGCCAGGAAGGCGGACGCATGGCGGGTTATGGCGCGATCATTTCTTCCGGCACCCTGCTGGCAGTCATCGGTCAGTCGGCCGAACCGGTGCTGGCTTCCGGGCTGTACTACCTGGTCGGCTCGACCCTGGCGATGGCCGCTTTCATGCTGCTGGTCGAACTCACCGACCGCATCCGCCCGCCCGGCGCAGCGCTGATCGCGATCACCATGGAAGCGTTTGCCATCGAGGACAAGCCGGAAGATCCGGTCGGTCAGGGCATTCCGGCTTCGCTCGCTTTTCTCGGCCTCAGCTTTGCTGCCTGTGCGCTGGTGATCAGCGGCATGCCGCCCCTGTCCGGCTTCGTCGCCAAATTCAGCCTGTTCCACACCTTGCTCAAGCTGCCGGCCAACGCCGAACAGGTCAGCATGCTGACCTGGGCGCTGATTGCGCTGGTGATCATCGGCGGTCTGGCGGCGATCATTGCCCTCATGCGCCTCGGCGTGCGCATTTTCTGGGCAGCGGGCGACGTGGCGCCGCCGCGCCTGCGTTTCAATGAAGTCGCTCCGGTGAGCGCGCTGGTCGGCCTGTGCGTGCTGATCACCGTCCAGGCGGCAGGCGTGTTCGACTATCTCGAACGTACCGCCCAAGGCCTTCACCAGCTGCCGACACAGGCCGAGCGCGTGCTCGGCACGCCAGTGGTGAGCCGTGCCGATGGTGCCCTGCTGCACGGAGAAGGACGATGAAACGCTGGCTGCCCTCACCGATCACTTCGCTGTTCCTGCTGGTGGTGTGGCTGATGCTCAACCAGAGCCTGGCACCGGCCGACTGGCTGCTTGGCGCCCTGCTTGGCGTGATCGCTCCGGCGCTGGCACGGCCGTTGCAGCCGCACGGCTATGCCTACATCGCCCGCCCGGTAGCACTTGCCCGTCTGCTGTGGCTGTCGCTGATCGAGATCATCCGCTCCTGCTTCAACGTCGCCACCATCATCCTGTTCCGGCGCTCGAAAGGGGTCAATGCGCAGTTCATCCACATTCCGCTTGATCTGCGCGACCCGCACGGCCTCGCCCTGCTGTCCTGCCTGATCAACACCACTCCGGGCACAGTGTGGGTGGAGATCATTCCCGACACCCACGAGCTGCTGCTGCACATCTTCGATCTGCACGACGAAGCCTGGTGGATCGACACCATCAAGCGCTGCTACGAAGCACCGATCATGGAGATCTACGAACAACCCCGCACCCGGAGGAAAGCTGCATGAGTGCTGCCGGCCTGCTTTCGGCTTCGATCATCTTTGCCCTGACCTGCGTGGTGCTGGCGATGCTGTGCAGCGCGCTGCGCCTGCTGATCGGCCCCAGCGCCCATGACCGCGTGCTGGCACTCGACACTTTGTGGATGACGACGATGCTGCTCGCGCTGATGCTCGGCATCCGTCACGACAGCCAGATCTACTTTGAGGCCGCGCTGATCATTGCCTCGATCGGTTTCGTGTCCACTTTTGCGCTGGCCAAATTTCTCATGCGCGGCGAGGTGATCAAATGAACATTGCAACCAGCCTGCCGTCCTGGGCAGCGATCCTCATCAGCTTCTTCCTCATTCTCGGCGGCATCATCTCCTTCACCGGCGCGCTCGGCCTGCTGCGTCTCGACACCTTTTACCGCCGCATTCACGGTCCGGCGATCACCATCACCCTCGGCACCGGCTGCATCATCATCGCCTCGATGCTGTATTTCACCGTCAGTGGCGCCCGCCCGGTGGTGCACGAGCTATTGATCACCGTATTCGTACTGATGACCGCGCCCGTGGTGTCGATGATGATTCTGCGTGCGGCGGTGTATCGCGAACTGCACGAAACGATGACCGAGCAGACGCCACCGTATGACGGCAGATCCTGAAGCGGCCACACCGGCGGCAACCTTGCCGCGTGTCAGCCTGATCGGTGCGGGTGCGCTGGGCCTGAGCTTTGCCGCCCGTCTGGCGGCACATGGCCCGCTGCAGGTGATCACCCGCACCTCCGCCCAGGCTAAAGCACTGCGTGCCGGCATCCGCATCGGCAGCCAGCGGCATCGCTTCGAGGCCTGCAGCGCAGCCAGCGCACAACGGACCGACTGGGTCATCATTCTGGTCAAGACGCCCGCCACTGCGGCCGCATTTGCCACTGCGCTGGCACTCCAGCCTCGCGGCATCGTTTCGCTGCAAAACGGTCTGATTGATGCCTGGCTGCCGCCAGCGCCGGCCGGCATGCTCATCGACCAGGGCGTCACCACTGCCGGCGCCTGGCGTGACGAGCACGGCATTCACCCCACCAGCTGCGGCGAGACCTTGCTGCCGCCCGGCTTTGAGGTGCTGGCAGAAGTGATGAACGCCGCCGGTCTGCCGACGCAGATCTGCGCCGACCTGCCCGCCGCGCGGCTGGCAAAACTGCTGGTGAACGCCGCCATCAACCCGCTGGCAGCCATTTTTCAGTGTCGCAATGGCGAACTGCTCGATGCTCAGCGTGCTCAGCTGCTGGCAACACTGGTGAGCGAAGCCTGGCCAGTGCTCCATGCCGCCGGCCTGCAACTGGATGAACAGCAAGCGCTGGCGCGGGTACGTGCGGTGGCGCGGGACACTGCCGGCAATCGCGCCAGCATGCTGCAGGACATTCTTGCCGGCCGGCCGACCGAGATCGATGCCATCACTGGTGCGGTGCTGCGGATGGCAAACGCCCGGGGACTCCGCCTGCCGACCCACCAAGCGGTCCGGCAGCTGGTCGAGGTTTTGCAAACCAAAGTCTGACAGATCAAAGTCTGGCCGGCAAAAACAGAAAACGACTGATCAGCGTGCCCCAAGGATCTGGGTCGCAGCGCGGTCATTCGCTTCCGCCGTCTGCAGCATGCGGACCTGCATCTCGAACTGGCGAGCGAGCGAAATCATCTGCACCATCTGTTCGGCAACATTGACGTTGCTGCTTTCCAGATAGCCGCTGGCGACCTGTACGGCGTCATTCGCCGGTGCAGCGCCGCCATCATTGAGACGGAACAGACCGTCATCGCCGCGCACCAGATCGGCCTCCGGCGGATCGACCAGCTTGAGCTGGCCAATCAGATTGACCACTCCCGGGTTGTCCGGATCCAGCGCCGAGATCGAACCATCACGGCCGATGTAGATTTCGACATCCGGCGGCAAGGTCACCGGCCCGCCATCGCCGGCCACCGGCAAACCAGAACGGCTCTGCAGGATGCCGGCGGCATCGACCATCATGCTGCCGTCGCGGGTATAGGCTTCACTGCCATCAGGCATCTGCAAGGCCAGCCAGCCTTTGCCTTCGATCGCCAGATCGTAAGGCCGGCCGGTGTATTTCACCGGGCCGGGAGTGAAGTCATCGGCAATGCTGGCATCGACCGCAAACGAGCGGGTGCGGAAAGCTTCGGTCTGGATCTCGACTCCGCGCAGCTTGTGCAGCTGCGAACGGAAACCGGTGGAGTCGGCATTGGCGATGTTGTGCGCCACCGCCGCCTGCTGGTTCATGGTACCGGTGGCGCCGGTCATTGCGGTGTAGATGAGGCGATCCATGAGAAGCGCTCCTTATGCGTTCAGCTCTGCGCCGCGATCAGCGCAGGTTCACCAGCGTCTGCAGGATCTGATCCTGGGTGCGGATCGACTGCGCGTTGGCCTGGTAGTTGCGTTGCTGGATGATCATCTGTACCAACTCCTGGGTGAGGTCGACGTTCGACTCTTCGACCTGACCGGAAGAAATCACCCCGTTCATGCCATTACCCGGTGCGCCGCGGGCAAAACCGCCCGACTCCGGCGTTTCCACCCAGTAGTTATTGCCGATCGGTGACAGACCGTTGTTGTTGCGCACCGTGGTGAGGTTGACGATGCCGATATCCTTCGACATGCCATTGGTGTAGCGCGCCTGAATGACGCCGTTACGGCTCACCGACAGACCGGCAATATCACCGGGCGCCGCACCATTCTGGGTCAGCTCGCGCGGCTTGGTCGCACCACCGAACTGGGTCAGCTCACGCAAGGAAATCAAGGCATCGGTCGGCTGCAGTGAAGCCGGATCCAGATTATGGGAAAAGAAGGAATGTCCGCTCGGCAAGGTCACACCAGCCGGCACGTTGAAAGCCTGCACTTCCGCCACCCGGCCCAGGCCATCGAAACCCACCGTCGAGTTGTGCGTCAAGGTGGTCTCGTCATTATCAACCATGGTGTACATGTCCCACTCGCTGTAAGTGGGCGGGGTTGCAGTGGTATCGACCACATCCGAACGACGGACAAAGTAATACGACAGCGTGTGCTCCTTGCCGAGCGAGTCGAAAATCACCATCCCGGTTGAATAGTGGAAAGTCTCGTCATCGGATGGATCAAGCGGTGGTGCGGGCGCTGCCGGCTCCGGAATCACGCTATCGTCCGCGCTGAGATTGAGATTGAGCTTCATCTCCGAGGTCGCCGCTGCACCGACCCCCATCGCCGGCACGAACAAGGGCCGGAAAGAATCAATCGACGGATTGTTCGGTGCGCTGACATCGCCACTGACCGCATCAATGTTCTGATAACCCATCACCCGGTCACCCAGGGTATTGACGATGTAGCCTTCCTTGTTGATGTCGAACTGGCCGTTGCGTGACAGGGCAAAACTGCCATCCGGCATCTCGATCTCGAAGAAACCGTTGCCGTTGATCGCCATGTCGAGCGGATTGCTGGTGGTGGTGAGGTTGCCTTGCACGAAAGCCTGGCGCACCGCCTGCACCTGGCTGCCGATGCCGATCTGCACCTTGGACACTGCGCCGGTAAGCGAGGAGGCATACGCATCGGCAAACACCGTGCCCGAATTCTTGAAACCGACCGTACTCGCGTTGGCGACGTTGTTGGAAATGACGTCAAGCGCCTTGGAAGAGGAGTTGAGGCCGCTCAAGCCTTGCTGGAATGCCATGACTTTTGCTCCTTGTCAGAGAATTTGCCGGATGTCGTCAAGCTTGAACACGCCCAGATCCCCGACCTGGAGATCGCTGCCCTGCGGACCGCGCACGATGCTGCTGACCGCACCGAACTGCAGGCTGCGCCCGGCCACCTTGTCGCTGCCCTGCGAGGCCGAGAAGCTCATCGTGTACAAGCCATCGGCAGCACGGGTGCCATCCTGCGCCGTACCATCCCAGACGAAATTGTGACTACCGGCCTCGACACCAGAAAACACCAGCTCATTGACCACCAGCCCGGAGCTGTCACGAATCGACAGCGTCACCTCATCAGCGGGACCGTCGATCTCGAAGCCGCCCACGGCTCCGGCTTCGGTGAGCATCAGGCCACGCCCTTCGACCAGCACACCCCGGCCAATGAGGGCTGCAGCGCCAATCTCATCAATCGACGAACGCTCTTCGAAGAAGGACTGCACCATCTTGTTGAGGCGCTCGATGCCATCGACGGTACTCATCTGCGCCAGCTGGGAAGTCAGCTCGGCGTTTTCCATCGGATTCATCGGGTCCTGATTGCGCAACTGGGTGGTGAGCAAAGTCAGGAAGCGACCTTGCAGGTCATCCTCCTTTTTCTGCACCGGTTCGCTGCGCGCGAACTGCGACAGGACACTGTCGGCGGCGGGATTGGTGGGCATGCTGATCATGATTCTCTCCTGCTTGCGGCATCATTTGCCGATCAAAGTTTATTGACCGATCTGCAAGGTACGCTGAAGCAAGGTTCGTGCCGTATTCATGATTTCAGCGTTATTCTGATAAGAACGCGAAGCAGAAATCATGTTCACCATCTCTTCGGCCACATTCACATTGGGCATTTCGACATAGCCTTCGGCGTTCGCTGCCGGGTTGTTGGGTTCATAAACCATGCGCATCGGCGCGGCACTATCGACAATCTGGGTGACCTGCACGCCGACCGATGCCGGACCGGTTCCGGCCACCTGGCGGGCGGCAAAAACCACCTGCTTGGCGCGATAGGGCTCGCCGGTCTCGGTGGTGACACTGTCGGCGTTGGCCAGATTGGAGGCAGTGGTGTTGAGCCGCATCGACTGGGCATTGAGCGCCGAGCCGGAAATATGGAAAACGTTGAACATGCTCATGATCGTGCTCCTTACGGGCCGGAAATTACTGGCCGGAAATGGCCTGTCCCATGGTACGGAACATGCCACTGATGAACGTCAGGCTGGCCTCATAGTGCAGGCTGTTCTGCGCAATCGCGGCCCGTTCGACGTCCATGCTCACCGTATTGCCATCGACTGCCGATTGAAATTCAGTGCGGTAGCCGGCGAAATTCTCCGCCCCCGCGCCGGCACCACCTTCAATGTGGGCGCGATGGGTGCGATCGAGGTCCACCGCCGCCAGGCTGCCATCACCGACCCGGCCCAGCGCGCTGTTCAGTGCCGCACCAAAATCGATGTCACGCGCCTTGAAATGCGGCGTATCGGCATTGGCGATGTTGGAAGCCAGCAACTCCTGGCGATAAGCCTGGAGATTGAATGCGGTGTGGTGAAAGCGCAGACTCTTGTCAAGCAAGGTTCTCATGGCCTGGTCCTCCGGTATGGGCGCGATGCGGGCGGGGCTGTTGTCTGCCGGATCGGGCAGGCAGCAAACCGCACACGCAGTTTTCATGCCAGCAACTTTAAGCCCTTTCCCTGCCCGCCCTTCGGCCGATAAGCGCGCAAAAAACCCGCCAAATCTGCCGCTTGCCTGCGGCAACGGCAAAAGCTGCCGCCAAACGGGTTGCCGCCAGCCGAACTGCCCTGATCTGCGCGCCGGATACGGCTTGCCTGCGCGCAGCAGCCGTGTTGCAATCGGCCCATGCCTGCCCCGACCCGCTTCTTGCCCCACTCCTTCCTTCGCCGCTTCCTGCCGGCACTGCTCCTGCTGTCCGCCCTGGTGTTCGGCGCTCCCAGTTACGCCCGGCAGGACGCCGCACCAGTCGAAGCGGCGGTACACGCCTTGCTCGCTGCCGAAACCGCCGCACAACCGGGCCGGATCGAACTCCACGTCAGTCGCTTCGAAGCTGGCCCTCAATTACCGGCCTGCAATGCGCTGGAAGCCTTTCTGCCCGAGGGCAGCCGCGCCTGGGGGCAAGTGCGGGTCGGTGTGCGCTGCCTGGCCCCTTCGCCCTGGACAGTCTGGGTTCAGGCCAGGGTCCAGGTTTTTGGCTCCTATCTGGTCAGCCGTCGCGCACTGCGCTCGGGCGAAACACTGAGCAGCGACGATCTCGAACTGCGCGAAGGCGAGCTCAGCGCGCTGCCGGACAACCTGCTCACCTCCCCTGCCCAGGCGATCGGCCAGCACGCCCGCTTCGCCCTCGCCGCCGGCGCCCCGCTGCGGTCGAGCAATCTGCGCGCACCAGACAGCATCCGCCGTGGTCAGACCATCACCGCCATCACCGAAGGTCCCGGCTTCAGCGCCCAGGGCGAAGCTCAGGCGCTCAACAATGCTGCGGCCGGCGAACGCGTCCGGCTGCGTCTGCCCAACGGCCAGATCGTCCACGGCACTGCCCGCGCCGACGGCAGCGCCGAAATCGACTTCTGAAGCTGGCAAAGCGGCATGAATTGCCGCTGCCGGCAGAATAAACCGGCAAAAAGCTCAAGTTTTCCGCGCAAATGCCGTGTACCACTGGGACGAAACACCGCAACGGAACTCCCGCCATGAAAATCGACGGCACCATGAAGGCCTACGGGCCCACGCAGACGCAAAGCAGCCGCGCGCCTGCCGCTCCGGCCGGCAAGGACAGCGCAGTGACTGGCGCTGCCGAAGTCAGCCTGTCGCCGCTTGCTGCCCTGATGGGCAAGGCCGAGAGCGCCTTGGCCAACACCAGCGAAATCAACCAGCAGCGCGTCGATGAAATCCGCCAGGCAATCAGCGACGGCCAGTTCAAGATCAATCCTGGCCGCATCGCCGACGGCCTCATCGCCAGCGTACGTGAAATGCTGCACAATCAGGAGCCAAATTGATCAGGACTGGTCACGACTGCGGACGAACGGCTACCATCGGTGCTACTCCTTCATCGATGGCGGCCGTCGATCGCCCTGACTGACCAGAAACCATGAACCAGCCCGCTCCTGCACCTTCCGCCCCTTCTGCCAAAACCGCTGCGACGGCTACCGTCAGCCCGGACCAACAGCGCCTCGCGCTGATCATCGAAGCCGAAGCGGTACAGCTGGGCGAATTCATTGCCGTGCTCGAACGTGAGCAAAGCCTGCTCATCGAAGGCCAGACCGATGCCCTGCTGACCTTGTCGCAGGAAAAGAACGAACGCTACCGTCAGCTGCAACGGCTCAACGACGAACGCAGCCAGCTGTTGCTGCGCAGCGGCCATGGCCTGTCCGACGCGGCGATCCGCAAGATCTTCGCCCGCCTGCCGCGCGTCCTCTCGCGCTGGGACGAAGTGCTCGGCCTCGCCCGCATCGCTCGCGATCACAACGCCCTCAACGGCCAGCTGATCGTTGAACGAATGGCCAACAACCAGGCAGCGCTCAGCATCCTGCTCGCCGCCGCCGACAAGCCCCAGCTCTACAACGCCGAAGGCATGGCCAGACCGACCGGCAGCGGCCGCATCCTCGGCAGCGCCTGACCCTTCGCCGCCCGCTTCCCGCTTCCGCCTCTGTTATCCTTGCGCCCTTCCCTTCACCAACAGGCAACCGAGCGCAGCATGGCTGGCACGCAAGCAAGGGGCAAGGCTGAGGCCGCCCAATACGACGAATCCTCCTTCCGGGTCCTCAAGGGGCTGGAGCCGGTGCGCGAGCGCCCCGGGATGTACACCCGTACCGACAGCCCGGCTCACATCATCCAGGAAGTGATCGACAACGCTGCCGACGAAGCGTTGGCGGGCTTCGCGCGCAACATCGAAGTCTGCCTGCACCAGGACGGCTCGATCAGCGTCGCTGATGACGGTCGCGGCATTCCGGTCGGCCTCCACCCCGAAGAAGGCGTGCCGGTCGTCGTGCTGGCCTATACCCGGCTCCATGCCGGCGGCAAATTCGACAAGCGCGACGGCAATTCGGCTTACGCGTTCTCCGGCGGCCTGCACGGGGTCGGCGTCTCGGTGACCAATGCCTTGTCCACCCGCATCGAAATCGAAATCCGTCGCGAAAGCAAGATTCATCGCATCGACTTCAGCGATGGCGGCGAGACCATCGGCGCGCTGCAGGTCACCGGCAGTTGCGGCCGCCAGACCGGCACCCGGGTGCGAGTGTGGCCGGATGCACGCTATTTTGACTCGCCCCAGGTGCCGCTGGGCGAACTGGAACGCCTGCTGCGCTCGAAAGCGGTGCTGCTTGCCGGCGTTGCGGTTCGACTCGATCTGGAGCAGGCCGACGGCAGCGTACACAGCAAGAGCTGGTCTTACGCCGGCGGTCTGAGCAGCTATCTGGAAGAACTGGCTGCTGGCTACGAAGCGCTCGCGCCGATTTTCAGTGCCGAAAAATACGCGGGCGAAGACGACAACAGCTACGCGCCCGGCGAAGGTGCCGCCTGGGCACTGGGCTGGTTCGACGGCAGCGTCCCGAGCGAATCCTATGTCAACCTGATTCCGACCACCAACGGCGGCACCCACGAATCGGGCTTGCGCAGCGGCGTGTTCGACGCGCTCAAATCCTTCATCGACCATCACAGCCTGCTGCCGCGCGGCGTGAAGCTGCAGCAGGACGACGTCTGCGGGCGGATGAGCTTCATTCTTTCTGCCCGCCTGCTCGATCCGCAATTCCAGGGCCAGGTCAAGGAGAAGCTCAATTCACGCGAAGCGGTGAAGCTGGTCGCCAGCCAGATCCGCGACCCGTTCGAAATCTGGCTCAACAACCACGTCGACGCCGGCAAGACCATTGCTGAACTGTCGATCAAGCAAGCACTGGCGCGGCAAAAGAACGCGCAGAAAATCGAGAAAAAGAAGACCTCCGGCGTTGCCGTACTCCCCGGCAAGCTGTCCGATTGCGAATCCACCGACATCGACGACAACGAGCTTTTCCTCGTCGAAGGCGATTCCGCCGGCGGCTCGGCGAAGATGGCGCGCAACAAGGAAACCCAGGCCATCCTGCCTTTGCGCGGCAAAGTGCTCAACAGCTGGGAGGTCGACCCTGACCGCCTGTTTGCCAACGCCGAAATCCACGACATCGCCGTCGCCCTCGGTGTCGACACTCACCGTCACGCTGCGGACGCCGATCTGTCCGGATTGCGTTACGGCAAGGTGGTGATCATGTCTGACGCCGATGTCGACGGCTCCCACATCCAGACCTTGCTGCTGACCTTGTTCTTCCGCCACTTTCCTGGCCTGGTCGAGCAAGGTCACGTCTACGTCGCCCAGCCGCCGCTCTACCGCATCGACGTCCCCACCCAGGGCAAGAAGCGTCCGGCCCGGCGCCTGTATGCACTCGATGAAGGCGAGCGCATGGCGATGTGCGAACGTCTGGAAAAAGAAGGCTTCCGTCCCGACCAGCTCGAAATCGGCCGCTTCAAGGG
>JAVEVA010000149.1:0-3475 GCA_034005275.1 Thauera sp.
TCCCAAAGCAGCGCATGAAGGGCCGCAATCCGCACGTAGTCCATCTGTCGCGGCAGGCCATGGACATCCTCGTGGCGCTGCACACCTGTGCTGCGGGCTCGAGGTTCGTGCTGCCGTCGCGCTACGAGCCGACCCGCTCCATGTCTCATGCGACCTTGAACCGTGTGACCCAGCTCATCGCCGAGCGGGCCAAAGCCGCAGGTCTGCCGCTGGAGCCTTTCACTGTGCATGACCTGCGCCGCACCGGCTCGACGCTGCTCAACGAAGTGGGCTTCAATGGCGACTGGATAGAAAAGTGCTTGGCCCACGAGGAAGGGCGGACTTCGCGCTCGGTCTACAACAAGGCCGAGTACGCCGTGCAGCGGCGCCACATGCTGCAGGAGTGGGCGGACATGGTTGACGCCTGGATCGACGGGCGGACCCATGTTCCCAAGCTGCAGCCGGAGAACGTGGTGGTGCCTGTGTTGAGTGCTGCGCTGTAACCGACGGGGGCGGGGGCTCTTGCTGCCTGCCTCTTGGGCGGTTTTGTGGGCTTGGAGAATGCCCCGAACTGGTTCAAAATCATTTTTGAGCAGTATTCTTGTTTTTTAATCGTTTTGAAGCGCCTGTAATCCATGCTAGAAGGGCAGTGGGTGTACATCATCATTTTTCAGCAGGCAAAAGCCGTTTTTCAGGAGATGCCTCGTGATTGACATACCCGCAGAGCCGATTGGTGCTGCTTGGCTGGCACACACCTATGGCGTGCGGCCTCTGGGTCGCCCCCCTGTGATAAGCCATGTGGGAGGTCGGCGCGCGACGCGGGTTGACGAGGGGTTCCGTCTGGAAGCCTATACGGAGGCAATGCGCCCGGCGGCCGACCCGGCTGCACATCTACAGTTCCATCTGCGGCATGAGGTCCCTCATCTGGAGTTTCTGGGACGCCTGTTCGAGCGGACCGGGCCAGGCTTCATCCAAGCCTGGGTAACGACTGAACCCACTGGCCAATATGCCCGTCGGGCGGCATTCCTGTATGAGTGGTTGACGGGGCAGACACTGGAGGTGCCGGAGCGTCTGGGCGGTAACTACGTCGATGCCATCGACGGCGCCAAGCTGGTCGCGGCCTCCGCAGACCGGGTCGTCAAGGTGCAGCGCTGGCGGGTGAACGACAACCTGCCCGGCACCCGGCACTTTTGCCCCACAGTGGTCAAGACCGAGGCCGTGACCCGGGCTTGCGGTTTGGATGTGTCGCGCTTGTTCGGCGAGCTGAAGGCCGAGTTTGGCGAAGACCTGCTGATGCGGGCCGCGGTGTGGATGACTCTGCGGGAGAGCAAGGCCAGCTTCGCCATCGAAGGCGAGGCTGACAGGGTGGGGCGCGTGCAGCGTTTTGCGGATGTGATGGCACGGCGTACCGGGCAGGGAGAGCTGCCGCTGAGCGACGCGGTGTTGGCCGAGCTGCAGCGGGAAATTCTGGGCGATCGGACAACGATCACACGCTTCGGTGTGCGTCAGTCTCCCGTGTTTGTTGGCGAGACGATGCGGTACCAGGAGGTCGTGCATTATGTGGCGCCTCCGGCCGAGGACGTCGCCGCGATGCTAGAAGGGCTTCGGATATTCCTCGAGAGAACGCAAGGCCAGTCGTCCACGATGCGCAGCGCGGTAGCGGCCTTCGGCTTCGTCTACATCCACCCCTTAGCCGACGGCAATGGCCGCGTGCATCGCTTCCTGGTCAATGACATCCTGCGCAGAGACGGCGTGATCCCGAACCCTGTGATTCTGCCCATATCGGCAGTAATCACAGATGATGTCGGCGAGCGGCGAGGTTACGACCAAGTCCTGGATCAGGTGTCCAAGCCTTTGGTGCAGGCTGTTCGTGACCAGATTGTGTTTGAGCCGGTGCAAGCTACTTATCCGGATGGGGTGGTGTCGAACTTCGCCTTTCATGGCATTGACCAGGCCAGGTCGCTGTGGCGCTATCCCGATCTGGGGCCTCATGTAGCGTTCCTGACCAACATTATTGGCCGAACCTTAACGGAGCAGATGCGTGAGGAGTCGCGCTACCTGCGCAGCCATGCGCGGGCACGCGCCGCGCTGAAGGAGGTGGTTGAGATGCCTGATCCACAGGCGGACAGGGTTCTGCGTTCGCTTGAGCAGAATCGTGGTGCGCTCAGCAATGTACTGGCCAAGGAGATTGAATCGCCCCGGGTTTAGAGGAGGCTCCAACTCTGGAGAATGGAGCCATGAAGAAGTCCCCGAAGTTTTCGCCCGAGGTTCGTGAGCGTGCCGTGCGCATGGTGCTGGAGCACCGGGCAGAGCATCCGTCGCAGTGGGCGGCCATCGAATCCATCGCCGACAAGATTGGCTGCGTGCCGCAGACCTTGCACACCTGGGTCAAGCAGCACGAAGTCGATTCCGGCCAGCGAGACGGCGTCTCGACTGCGGAGGCCCAGCGCATCAAGGACCTGGAGCGCGAGGTGCGCGAGTTGCGCAAGGCCAACGAGATTCTGAAGCTGGCCAGCGCGTTTTTCGCCCAGGCGGAGCTCGACCGCCGCATCAAGTCCTGAAGGCGTTCATCGACCAGCACCGCCAGCAGCTTGGGGTCGAGTCGATCTGCCGCGTCTTGCAGGTCGCCCCATCGGCGTACTGGCGCCACGCCGCGTGTCAGCGCAGCCCGGCCTTGCGCTCTTTGCGAGCCCAGCGCGATGTGCAACTGCTACCGCAGGTACAGCGCGTCTGGCAGGCCAACCATCAGGTCTACGGCGCCGAGAAGGTCTGGCGCCAGCTCAACCGCGAAGGCGTCGCCGTGGCGCGCTGCACCGTCGAGCGGCTGATGCGCCAACTCGGTCTGCAGGGCGTGCGCCGAGGCAAGGCAATGCGTACAACCATCCCTGACCCCAAGGCACCGTGTCCGCTGGACCGCGTGAATAGGCAGTTCCGTGCCGAGCGGCCGAACCAGCTCTGGGTCTCGGACTTCACCTATGTCTCAACCTGGCAGGGCTGGGTGTATGTGGCGTTCGTCATCGACGTATTCAGCCGGCGCATCGTGGGCTGGCGCCAGAGCAGTTCGATGCACACCGAGTTCGTGCTCGACGCACTGGAGCAGGCGCTGTACGACCGCAAGCCGTCCGATGGCCTGGTGCATCACTCCGACAGAGGATCGCAATACCTGTCGATCCGCTACAGCGAGCGGCTGGCCGAGGCCGGTATCGAGCCCTCAGTGGGTTCCAAGGGCGACAGCTACGACAACGCGCTGGCCGAGACCATCAACGGGCTGTACAAGGCCGAGGTCATTCACCGGCGCGGGCCGTGGAAGACCAAGCAGGCGGTGGAACTGGCAACGCTGGAATGGGTGGCCTGGTTCAACCATCACCGGCTGATGGGGCCGCTAGGCCACGTCCCGCCTGCGGAGTTCGAGGCCAATTACCATCGTCAACGCGCTGGTCAGGCCGCGACCGTCTGACTTAAACCAACTGGCCTCCGCGGAACCCAGGGCGATTCA
>JAVEVA010000150.1:0-3464 GCA_034005275.1 Thauera sp.
GCGTAATCCGCAACCTGCAGCGCAGCGCGCGCATTCTGCTCAACCAGCAGGATCGACACCCCGCGTCGGCGCAAGTCGGCAATGATGCGGAAGATCTCGCGCACGATCAGCGGCGCCAGCCCGAGGCTGGGTTCGTCGAGCATCAGCAGCTTGGGCTTGCCCATCAACGCCCGCCCCACTGCCAGCATCTGACGCTCGCCACCGGACATGGTGCCGGCAGCCTGGTGACGACGCTCCTTGAGGCGCGGGAACATGGTGTAGATCTCTTCCAGGGTCTGGTGGTGATCGCGCTTGCCCGCCCGGTAACGCTGGAAGGCGCCGAGCACCAGATTGTCCTCGACGCTCATCTCACCGAACAATTCGCGTTTTTCCGGCACCAGGCTCATGCCGCGCGTCACCAGCCGTTCGACATCCGGCACCACTTCCAGCGTGCCATCGAAATTGACCCCGCCCTTGCTGCCGAGCAGCCCCATGATCGCCGACAACATGGTGGTCTTGCCGGCGCCATTGGGGCCGATGACGGTGACGATCTGGCCTTCGCCGACCGTGATACTGGCATTGGTGAGCGCTTCGACCTTGCCGTAGGACACACACAGATCCTTGACCTCAAGCACCGGACGTGCGGCGGCGGCATTGCTGTGAACTTTGTCTTTCATCCTCTCGCCCTCACTCCACGCCGCCCAGATAAGCTTCCAGCACCGCTGGATTCTGCTGGATCTCGTCAGGCAGGCCTTCAGCAATTTTCTGGCCAAACTCCATCACCACGATACGGTCGACCAGGTTCATGACGAAGTCCATGTCGTGCTCGACGATCAGGGTGGCCATGCCTTCCGCGCGCAGCTTGCGCAACAGGTCGCCCAGCGCCTGCTTCTCCTTCAGCCGCAGCCCGGCTGCCGGCTCGTCGAGCAACAGCAGGCAAGGGTCGGCACACAGCGCACGGGCAATTTCCAGAATGCGCTGCTGACCAAGGGCAAGGCTGCCCGCTTCTTCGTACATCAGATCCTTGAGGCCCACACGCTCGATCTGGTAGGCCGCTTCCTTGAGCAAGCGCGCTTCTTCCGCCCGATCCATGCGCCAGGCCGAGCTCATCACGCCTTTGTTGCTGCGCAGATGGGCGCCGATGGCAACGTTCTCGAGCACGGTCATCGTCGGCAGCATCTTGACGTGCTGGAAGGTCCGGCTCATGCCCATGCGGGCAATTTCACGCGAGCCACGTCCGGCCACCGACTGACCAAGGAACAGCACTTCCCCTGAAGTCGGCGTATCCACCCCGGAAATCTGGTTGAACATCGTGCTCTTGCCCGCACCATTCGGCCCGATCAGACCAAGAATCTCGCCAGCACGCACCTCGAGATTCATGTTGTTGTTCGCCACCAGACCGCCGAACTTGCGCGTCACTTCCTTCGCCACCAGGATCGGCTCGCCGGCAGCCGGCAAGGTACGGCGCGGCAGATCTTCGGCGCCAGCATCAATCGCCTTGGGCACCGCCTTCACCGGCACCAGCTTGCGCAGGATCGGCCACATGCCTTCACGCGCACGATGCAGCACCAGCACCATCAGCACGCCGAAGACGATCATCTCGAAATTGCCGCTCTGACCGAGCAGTTGCGGCAGCAGATCCTGCAGCCACTGCTTGAGCACGGTGATCACCGTCGCGCCGACCAGCGCACCCCAGATATAGCCTGCGCCACCGACCACTGCCATGAACAGGTATTCGATACCAATGTGCACGCTGAACGGGGTCGGATTGACGAAACGCTGCATGTGGGCGTACAGCCAGCCTGCGGCACAGGCATGCAGGGCGGCAATGACAAAGATGATCATCCGCGCCCGCGCCGTATCGACCCCCATCGCTTCCGCCATCACCCGTCCGCCCTTGAGCGCCCGAATGGCACGACCTTCACGCGAATCGAGCAGGTTGTGGGTGGTGAGCATCGCCACCAGCAGGAAAGCCCAGATCAGGTAGTAGATTTCGCCACCGCCGTCGAGCTTCCAGCCGAACAGTTCGATCGGCGGAATGCTGGTGATGCCGGTGTGCCCGCCGAGCCAGCCCATGGTGCCGAACAGGAAGTACAGGCTGATCCCCCAGGCAATCGTGCCCAGCGGCAGAAAATGGCCGGACAGTTTCAAGGTGAGCGAGCCGAGGAGGATCGCCACCGCAGCGGTGATCAGCAGCCCTGCCATCAAGGTCAGCCAGGGAGAAGCGCCAACCCAGGAAATCCAGCCCGGCAGGTTTTCCGCAGTCGTGAGTGCGGCGGTGGTATAGGCACCAAGACCGACGAAGGCCGCCTGACCGAAGCTGGTCAGGCCGCCCACCCCGGTGAGCAGCACCAGCCCGAGCGCAACCATCGCATACAAGCCGATGTAATTGAGCAGGGTGATGTAGTAAGGCGACAGCACGGCAGGCAACACCAACAGCAGGGCCAGAAAGCCGCCGAGCAACAGACGATCGGTTCTCATTCCTCTTCCTCCACCTGATGCGTACTCAGCGAGCGCCACAGCAGTACGGGAATGATCAGGGTGAATACGATGACTTCCTTGTAAGCACTGGCCCAGAACGAAGCGAAAGCTTCGAGCAGACCAACCACCAGTGCGCCCAGCGCAGCCAGCGGATAGCTGGCCAGACCGCCGATGATCGCAGCGACAAAGCCTTTCAGTGCAATCAGGAAGCCCGTGTCATAGTAAATGGTGGTGATCGGTGCGATCAGCACGCCGGACAAGGCACCAATGAAGGCCGCGAGCAGAAAAGTGAGCTTGCCGGCCAGCGCCGGCGAAATCCCCATCAGCTGGGCGCCGGTGCGATTGACCGCCGCTGCACGCAAGGCCTTGCCATAAATCGTGCGCTCGAAGAACTGATAGAGACCGACGATGAACAGCACCGACACCGCCAGCACCCAGATGGTCTGACCATTGATCATCAGCGGCCCCAGATCAAAGCTGATGTCGCTGAAGGCGGTAGTGCGCTGGCCTTCCGCACCGAAGAACAGCAGACCAAGGCCGACCATGGTGATATGCACCGCCACCGAGACGATGAGCAGGATCAGCACCGGCGCCGACGCAATCGGCCGGTACATGAGGCGATACATCATCGGCCCCATCGGCACCACGATCGCCAGTGCCAGCAGCACCTGAATGAGCAGCGGAAAATCCTGGCCGCTGAAGGTTTTCAGCACCCCGGCCAGCACCAGCGGGTAGACCAGATTCCACCCCGCCACCCCGAGCGCCTTGCGTGCCTGCCCCTGACGCAAGGCTTCAGTGCCGTCGAGCACCGTCACCGCGACCCCCATCGCCAGCAGCAGCCATACGGTGGCCGGCACGCCCCCCGTCTGCACCATCGCCAGCGTGAGTGCGCCATAGGCAACGAATTCGCCCTGCTGGATGAAGATCACCCGCGTCACGGCAAACACAAGTACCAGCGCCAGCGCCAGCAGCGCATAAATCGCGCCATTGGTAATGCCGTCCTG
>JAVEVA010000069.1:0-16022 GCA_034005275.1 Thauera sp.
CCTGAGTCTCAGCCTGAGTGTCTGCCTGAGCCGGCTGCCAGCGACAGGCGTACACTTCGCCCTGTGCGCTGGCGATGCGATGTTCGCTGATCACCATCTCCGCTGCTCCACCCTGCTTGTTCCCGCCTTGTTCCATCATTTGTCCTCCTTGCGCCCCTGCACTGCGGCAGCGGCCTTTTATAATCGCACAATTGCACTTGTGACTGATTGCACTGTAACCCGTCATCTGACCAAACTGCCGAGCCAATGTCCCGCCCTGCTGCCCCTGCCCTGCCCGCCGAACTGCTACCCGCTGTTGAACACCTGCGCCGCCCCGCTGCCGGCAGCCGTACCGAGCTGCCGCCGACGGTCGGCTCGGCCGATGCGCTGGCCATTGCCCGCCTCGCCAGCGCTGGGCAACGCCTGCTGGTGATCACCGCCAATCCACTGGATGCCCGCCGGCTGCAGGAAGAAATCGCCTGGTTTGCCCCCGGCCTGCGCCAGCACCTGATTCCCGACTGGGAGACGCTGCCTTACGAGAGTTTCTCGCCCCATCAGGATCTGATTTCCGAACGTCTCGCGGCCCTGCACGCGATCAGCTGTGGTGACATCGATCTCGCGCTGGTGCCGGCGAGCACCGCCCTCCACCGTCTCGCGCCACCGGGCTTTCTCGCCGCGTACACTTTCTTCCTCAAGCAGGGCGAACGACTCGACATCGAACGTTTCCGCCAGCAGATGGCACTTGCCGGCTACGCTCACGTCACCCAGGTGGTCAGTCCGGGCGAATTTTCCGTGCGTGGCGGGCTGATCGATCTGTATCCGATGGGCGCTGCGCTGCCTTTCCGGCTTGATCTGTTCGATGACGAAATCGAGACCATCAAGACTTTCGATCCCGACACTCAGCGCACGGTGTACCCCTGTGCCGAAATCCGCCTGCTGCCAGCGCGCGAATTCCCGCTCGACGATGCCGGACGCAGTCATTTTCGCAGCCGCTTCCGTGAATGTTTTGAAGGCGATCCCAGCCGCAGCATGATCTACAAGGATGTCTCCAACGGCATTGCGCCACCGGGGATCGAATATTATCTGCCGCTGTTCTTTGACACCACCGCCGATGTGTTCGATTACCTGCCGACGGACACCAGCGTGCTGTTGCACGGTGAAGTTGACGCGGCGATCGAGGAGTTCTGGCAGGACACCCGCAGCCGTCACGATCTGCTCAAAGGTGACCGCAGCCGTCCGGTGCTGCCACCGGAAGCGCTGTTCCTGCGCAGCGAAGATTTTTTTGTCGCGCTGAAGGAAAAACCACGGCTGCAGCTGCGTCGCACTGGCGAAGGCGCTGCGCCCGATCAGCGGCTGGCCGCCGCCCTGCCGCCACTGGCGGTGGAAAGACGGGCCACTGACCCGCTCCAGGCGCTGAAAGCTTTCATTGACCAGTTCGACGGCCGCATCCTGCTGCTGGCCGATTCACCGGGCCGGCGTGAAACGATGCGCAGCCATTTTGCCGAATACGGTCTCAGCACTGAAGCGGTGGCGGATTTTGCCGCCTTTCTCGCCAGCCCGGCCCGGGTCGCGCTCGGCGTCGGCCCGCTGGCGGCCGGCTTCATCCTGGAAGCCGCCGGCATCGCCCTCGTCACCGAAACGGAGCTGTACGCCAGCACGGTACGCACCCGCAACCGCCGTGACAGCCGCAAGGCGTCGACCATGGAAGGCTGGCTGCGCGACCTGTCGGAGCTGAAAGCCGGCGATCCGATCGTCCATCTCAGCCACGGCATCGGCCGCTATCTCGGCCTGGTGCACATGGATCTGGGCGAAGGCGATACCGAATTCCTCCATCTTGAGTACAACGCCGGCGACAAGCTGTATGTGCCGGTGTCGCAGCTGCATCTGATCACCCGCTATGCCGGCGCCGATCCGGAAAGCGTGCAACTGCACCGTCTCGGTTCCGGCCAATGGGAGAAAGCGAAGAAAAAGGCCGCGCAGCAGGTGCGCGACACTGCCGCGGAATTGCTCGCGCTCTACGCCCAGCGCGCCGCGCGTCCCGGTCATCGCTTCAATTTCACCGAGCATGATGTCGAAGCCTTTGCCGAAGGTTTTGGCTTCGAAACCACCGTCGACCAGCAGGCGGCAATCGATGCGGTGCTTGGCGACATGAAATCCGGCCGGCCGATGGATCGGCTGGTGTGTGGTGATGTCGGTTTCGGCAAGACGGAAGTTGCCCTGCGCGCAGCCTTTGTTGCCGTGCAGGACGGCCGGCAGGTGGCGCTGCTGTGTCCGACCACCCTGCTCGCCGAACAGCACTACCAGACTTTTGCCGACCGCTTTGCCGACTGGCCGGTGCAGATTGCCGAGCTGTCACGTTTCAAGTCCGCCCGCGAACAGAACGAAGCACTCGCCCAGCTCGCGGAAGGCAAGGTCGACATCATCATCGGCACTCACCGTCTGCTGCAGAAAGACGTGCGCTTCAAGCAGCTGGGGCTGGTGATCATCGATGAAGAACACCGCTTTGGCGTGCGCCAGAAAGAAGCGCTCAAGCAGCTGCGCTCGGCAGTCGACATCCTCACGCTGACGGCGACGCCGATTCCGCGCACCCTCGGGCTGGCGATGGAAGGTCTGCGTGAATTCTCGGTGATTGCCACCGCGCCGCAAAAGCGACTGGCGATCAAGACTTTTGTCCAGCCGTCCAGCCGGGGTGCGATCCGTGAAGCAGTGCTGCGCGAGTTCAAGCGCGGCGGCCAGGTCTATTTCCTCCACAACGAAGTCGACACCATCGCCAACATGCGCGATGACTTGCAGGAATTATTGCCCGAAGCGCGCATCGTCGTCGGCCACGGCCAGCTTCCCGAGCGCGAACTGGAGCGGGTGATGCGCGAGTTCACCCAGCAGCGTGCCAACCTGCTGTTGTGCACCACGATCATCGAAACCGGGATCAACATTCCGACCGCCAACACCATCGTCATCAACCGCGCCGACCGTTTCGGCCTCGCCCAGCTTCACCAGCTGCGTGGCCGGGTCGGCCGCAGTCACCACCAGGCTTACGCCTATCTGCTCACCCCGCCCGGCACCAAGCCGAAAGCGCAGGCGCAAAAGCGGCTGGAAGCGATCGCGATGATGGAAGAGCTCGGCTCGGGTTTCTACCTCGCGATGCAGGATCTGGAAATCCGCGGCGCCGGTGAAGTGCTGGGCGAAAACCAGTCCGGCGAAATCCAGCAAGTGGGTTTCAGCCTCTACAGCGAAATGCTCAAGCGCGCGGTGAAGGCTTTGCAAGCCGGCAAGGAGCCCGACCTCGCCCAGCCACTGGAAGTGGTGTCGGAAATCAATCTCCACACCCCTGCTCTGCTACCGACCGATTACTGTCCTGACGTACAGGAGCGCCTGAGCCTCTACAAGCGGCTGGCCAACTGCGAGCAGGAGGACAGCCTGCAGGCCATGCGCGAAGAGCTCATCGACCGTTTCGGCCCCTTGCCGGCACAAACCGAAGCCCTGCTCGACACCCATCGCCTGCGGCTGGCGATCAAGGACAGCGGCGTGCTGAAACTGGACGCTTCCGCCAGCCAGCTCAGCATCCAGTTTGCGGCGGATGCACCGATCGATCCGGTGAAGCTGATCAAGCTCATCCAGAACGATCGCAGCACCCGCATGGCCGGGCCGGAAAAGCTGGTGCGCCGCGTGACGCTGCCCGATCCCGCTTCGCGGGTCAAAGCGGTACAGCAACTGTTGCAGGCGGTGAGCCTGCAGGGATGAGCACAGGCATGAGCACAAGAATAAGGACAGGGATGGGGACAGGCGGATGTTGATCAACTGCAGCACCTACCAGCGCGGCCAGAAAGTCGCGGAATGCGATCTGGCGCAGCTCGCTGCCGGCGAAGCAAACACCGACGGTTTCAGCTGGGTCGGACTGGCGGATGCCGAACGCGATGAACTGGCGCTGCTGCAGGCCCATTTCGGCCTGCACGACCTCGCAGTCGAAGATGCCGAACACGGCGCCCAGCGCCCGAAGATCGATGAATATGATGATGTCAGCAACAGCCTGTTCGTCGTCCTCCACCTGCTCGAACAGCGCGACGGCGAACTGCAGCAGGGCGAGCTGCACATTTTCGTCGGCGCGCACTACATCATTTCGATCCGCCATCGCAGCACGATCCAGTTTGCCAGCGTGCGCAGCCGCTGCGAACGCGAACACAAGCAGCTGGCCAAAGGCCCGGGCTATGTGCTTTACGCGCTGATGGATGCAGTGGTGGACAGCTATTTCCCGCTGATTGCCGAGATCGAGAATGAACTCGATCAGCTCGAAGAGCAGATCTTTGCCAAAGGCGCCGGGCGCAGCAACATCCGTCATCTCTACGAACTCAAGTGCAAGCTCAACGTGCTCAAGCATGCGGTCAGCCCCTTGCTCGAAGCCAGCGCCAAGCTGCACAGCGGGCGGGTGCCGGAAGTATGCTTCAAGAGCCGCCACTACTTCCGCGATGTCTATGATCACCTCGTCCGCCTCAATACTTCGCTCGACAGCATTCGCGACACGATCAACATTGCCATCCAGGTCAATCTGTCGATGGTGACCATTGATCAGACCGAAATCAGCAAGCGGCTGGCAGCCTGGGCCGGGATCTTCGCGGTGGCCACTGCGCTGGCCGGGATCTGGGGAATGAACTTCAGCAATATGCCCGAACTGGATTGGCAGTATGGTTATCCACTGGCCTTGGGCGCGATTGCTGGTCTGGGTGGACTGCTGTACTGGCGTTTTCGCAAGGCGGGCTGGCTGTAAAAGCCGGCGGCCGGCAGTGCAGGCAAACCGGGCATCACTTGCCGCCCGGTGCCGATTCTGTTATTAAGTCGCCTCTGTTATTCACCAATCCTACGGAAGTTGATCCATGGCTGAAGAAACCCTGCACAAGCAATTCCCGCCTTATGTTCCCGCTGCTGGCGAGGAATACATGAGCGAGAAGCAGATCGCTCACTTCCGCGCAATGCTGAGCTCGATCAAGGATGAGCTGATGGACGATATCGAGCGCACGGTGCATACCATGCAGGATGAAGCGACGGTGTTCGCCGACCCCAACGATCGCGCCAGCCAGGAATCCGACATCGCGCTCGAGCTGCGCAACCGTGACCGCGAACGCAAGCTGATCAAGAAGATCGATGAAGCGCTCACCCGCCTCAACGAGGAAGAGTACGGCTACTGCGACAGCTGCGGCGTCGAGATCGGCCTCAAGCGCCTCGAAGCACGGCCGACCGCCACCCTGTGCATCGACTGCAAGACTCTGGAAGAGATGCGCGAACGCCAGATGGCGAAGTAAGCGGCCAAGCACTTGCCCAACAAAAAAGGACGCCGAGGCGTCCTTTTTTGTTGCAGCCGTGTTGCCGGTCCGATCCACCATAGCGGACCGGCATGCAACAAAGCTTATTCAGCCGCTTCGTTGAGCAGCGCCTTCATGCTGAGGCGGATCTTGCCGCGGTCGTCGGTCTCGAGCACCTTGACGCGCACCACCTGACCTTCCTTGACGTAGTCGGCGACGTTATTGACGCGTTCGTTGGCGATCTGCGACACGTGCAGCAGACCATCACGGCCCGGCATGATGTTCACGATCGCACCGAAGTCGAGCAGACGCACCACCGGACCTTCGTAGACCTTGCCGACTTCGACTTCAGCCGTGATCGCTTCGATCTTCGCCCGTGCGGCTTCCGCCCCCTCGGCGCTGACCGAAGAGATGGTGATCTGGCCGTCATCCTCGATCTCGATCACCGTACCGGTCTCTTCCTGCAGACCACGGATCACCGCACCGCCCTTGCCGATCACGTCACGGATCTTCTCGGGGTTGATCTTGATGTTGATCATCCGCGGCGCGTAGGCCGACACTTCGCCGCGCGAGCCGCTGAGCGAGTCCTGCATTATGCCGAGGATGTGCAGCCGGCCGGCCTTGGCCTGGTCGAGCGCGACCTGCATGATGTCCTTGGTGATGCCCTGGATCTTGATGTCCATCTGCAGGCCGGTGATGCCGTTCTCGGTGCCGGCAACCTTGAAGTCCATGTCGCCGAGGTGATCTTCGTCGCCGAGAATGTCAGTCAGCACCGCAAAGCGGTTGCCTTCCTTGATCAGCCCCATGGCGATGCCGGCGACGTGGTTCTTCAGCGGCACGCCAGCATCCATCATCGCCAGCGAACCACCGCAGACCGAAGCCATCGACGACGAGCCGTTCGACTCGGTGATCTCGGAGACCACGCGCACGGTGTAGGAGAACTCGTCGGCGCCGGGCAGCATCGCCACCAGCGAACGCTTGGCCAGGCGGCCATGACCGACTTCACGGCGCTTGGTGATGCCGAAACGGCCAGTCTCGCCGGTGCAGAACGGCGGGAAGTTGTAGTGAAGCAGGAAGCGCTCCTTGTACTCGCCGGCGATGGCGTCGATGATCTGCTCGTCACGACCGGTGCCGAGGGTGGCCACCACCAGCGCCTGGGTCTCGCCACGAGTGAACAGTGCCGAGCCGTGGGCACGCGGCAGCACGCCGGTACGGATGGTGATCGGGCGCACGGTGCGGGTGTCACGGCCGTCAATGCGCGGCGCACCGCTGAGGATGCGGTTGCGCACGATTGCGGCTTCGATGTTGAAGAAGATGTCCTTCAGCTCGGTGGCAGCCGGCGCTTCGTCCGTGCCTTCGCTCAGGGTGGCAGCGACCTGCTTGCGGATTTCGGCGATGCGCGCAGTGCGCTCCTGCTTGCTGGTGATGGAGAAGGCTTCTTCCATCTGGCTCTGCGCAAGTTCCTTGACCCGGTTGATCAGGGTTTCGTTGGCCGGTGCCGGCTGCCAGTCCCACTCGGGCTTGCCGGCGACTTCCACCAGCTCGTTGATCGCGCCGATCACGGCCTGCAGCTGTTCGTGACCATAGACCACCGCGCCGAGCATCACGTCTTCCGACAGCTCCTGCGCTTCGGATTCGACCATCAGCACGGCTGCCTGGGTGCCGGCCACCACCAGATTCATCTGGCTGCCCTGCAGCTGGGTGGCGGTCGGGTTGAGCAGGTACTGACCATCGGCATAGCCGACGCGTGCGGCACCGATCGGGCCGTCAAACGGAATGCCGGAAATCGCCAGCGCGGCCGAAGCACCAATCATCGCCGGGATGTCGGCGTCGACTTCCGGATTGAGCGAAACCACGGTGACGATCACCTGGACTTCGTTCATGAAACCTTCGGGGAACAGCGGGCGGATCGGGCGATCGATCAGGCGCGAAGTGAGGATTTCCTTCTCGCTCGGCCGGCCTTCGCGCTTGAAGAAGCCGCCGGGGATACGACCGGCTGCATAGAATTTTTCGACGTAATCAACGGTCAGCGGGAAGAAATCCTGCCCCGGACGCGCTTCCCGGGCACCGACCACGGTGGCGAGAACAACGGTTTCGTCCATATTGACCAGGACCGCGCCGCCTGCCTGACGGGCAATTTCGCCGGTCTCGAGGGTCACGGTGTGGGCACCATAGGTGAATGTTTTTTTAATGGCGTTCAGCAAGGGAACTCCTTGTAAGAGATGGTTTCCGTCAGCGAGGCTGCAACGGAAAAACTGCAGGGTGGCCCGGTTTCAGCAGCAGAAACCGCCACACAAGACGCGGCTGCCAGACAGCACAAAGCCGGCGGTGCCCAGGGCAGCTGCCGGCTCTGAACTCAATCCGCCCTCGACGGTGCGGTTGGGCTGCTCATGCAGACGCTTACTTGCGCAGACCGAGGCGTTCGATCAGGCTGCGATAGCGTTCGGCGTCGCGGTTCTTCAGATAGTCGAGCAGCTTGCGGCGCTGGCTGACCATCTTCAGCAGACCACGGCGGGAGTGGTGATCCTTGCCGTGAGCCTTGAAATGGGGGGCGAGCCCGTTGATGCGGGCGGTCAGGAGCGCAACCTGGACTTCCGGCGAACCGGTGTCACCTTGGGCGCGCTGGTAGTCGGCAACAATCTGCGACTTGGATGCGATATCAAGAGCCATGTGTGTGTTTACTCGTGTTTTCTGCCAATCAGAAGCGGCGGATTATACCCGCAAGCGGGAAGAAAGTTCAAACTTGCGCAGCGCGCGCGATCGAACTGGTTGAAATCGGTCCTGGTGGGAGGACGCAGTGGGTGCTCAGCTGGTGGCAACCAGGCGGCGTGCCTGCAGCTTCAAGCCGTCTGTACAGTCTCCCAGACCAAGAAAAACAGCAGCGCTGCCGCTCTCCGGCAGGTGGCCATAGATCCGTACCGGCCCGGCGGCGCGGGGAGTGCCGAGCGCAACACTCCGTCCCTGCAGCAGCAGGCGGCTTTGCTCGGCATCGAGCTCCAGCAGTGGATGGTCGGCCAGCAAGGCATCGACCGGTGCCAGCAGCTGGTCACGCGCAGCTTCGTCTGCCTGCTGCAGCGCGTCGAGGCTGATCGCAGCCTCCAGGCTGAAGTCGCCAATTGCGGTACGACGCAGACTGCTCAGGTGGGCACCACAGCCGAGTGCAGCACCGATGTCCATTGCCAGCGTGCGAATATAAGTACCTTTGCTGCAATGCACGCGCAGATCGATCCAGTCTTCGCCCAGACCGAGCAGTTCCAGCGCATGAATCTGCACCGGACGCGGCTGGCGCTCGATTTCCAGCCCGGCGCGGGCATATTCGTACAAGGGCTTGCCAGCATGCTTGAGCGCGGAATGCATCGGCGGCAACTGTTCGATTGCGCCACGAAACCGTGCCAGCACCTCATCCAGCTGCGTCGGCGTGAGCTGCACCGGGGCACGGGCAATGATCTCGCCTTCGGCGTCACCGCTGTCGGTGCTCACCCCCAATTGCAGACGAGTTTCGTAGCACTTGTCGGCATCCAGCAGACGCTGGGAAAACTTGGTCGCTTCGCCAAAAGTGAGCGGCAGCAGCCCGGTGGCCATCGGGTCCAGCGTGCCGGTATGACCCGCCTTGGCTGCGTTGAGCAGACGGCGTGCATGCTGGAGCGCGGTATTCGAGCTCAAGCCCTGCGGCTTGTCGAGCAGCAGCACGCCATCGACCTTCCGTCGCGGCGGCCGCCGGTACTGCGCTGGGCGCAAAGCCGGACAGGCCTTCGTCAGCGGCTCAGGCAGCGTCTCAATGAGCGACTCAGTGCTCACGCCCGGGCAACTCCCCTGCTTCAGCGGCTTCAGCATCAAGCTGACGCTGGCGGGCCGCATCCTCACGTGCCACCTGATCGATCAGCTGCGACATGCGCGAACCTTCTTCCAGCGAACGATCGTAGTGGAAGTGCAGCTCGGGAATGGTGTGAATGCGGATGCGACGGCCCAGCTCCCGACGGAGAAAACCGCTCGCACGCCGTAGTCCGGCCAGCACTTCGTCGAGCCCGGCCGCACCGCCCAGATGGCTGAAATAGATTTTGGCATGGGCATAGTCCGGGGTGATCTGGACCTCGGTGAGCGTGATCATGCCGACGCGCGGATCTTTCAGCTCGAGCCGGATCAGCTCGGCCAGCTCGCGGCGGATCTGCTCCACCACGCGCTGGCTGCGGGAAAACTCTTTCGCCATTGCTTACAGCGTCCTTGCCACTTCGCGGATTTCGAACACTTCGAGCTGATCGCCCACTTCGATATCGTTGTAGTTCTTCAGCTGCAGGCCGCACTCGTAACCGAACTTGACTTCTTTGGCATCATCCTTGAAGCGCTTGAGCGATTCGAGTTCGCCAGTCCAGATCACGGTGTGGTTGCGCAGCAGGCGGACATGCGAATTGCGCTTGACCATGCCTTCGAGCACGTAGCAGCCGGCAATCGAACCGACCTTGGAGATGGTGAACACCTGACGGATCTCGACCATGCCGATCACTTCTTCGCGTTTCTCCGGCGCGAGCATGCCCGACAGCGCTGCCTTCACCTCATCGACTGCGTCGTAGATGATGTTGTAGTAGCGGATATCGACATCGAAAGTCTCGGCCAGCTTGCGCGCACCCGCATCCGCACGGGTATTGAAGCCGATCACCACTGCACCCGAGGCCTGGGCGAGGTTGATGTCGGACTCGGAAATCGCCCCCACCCCAGCGTGAATGACCGCCACCTTGACTTCGTCGGTCGACAGCTTGAGCAGCGACTGGGCCAGCGCTTCCTGCGAGCCCTGCACGTCAGCCTTGATGATCAGCGACAAGGTCTTCACTTCGCCTTCGCCCATCTGCTCCATCAGGGTCTCGAGCTTGGCGGCCTGCTGCTTGGCGAGTTTGACTTCGCGGAACTTGCCCTGACGGAACAGCGCGATTTCGCGCGCCTTGCGTTCGTCGGCGAGCGAAATCGCCTCGTCACCGGCAGCCGGCACATCGGCCAGACCGAGAATTTCCACCGGAATCGACGGCCCGGCTTCATCGACCTGGCGGCCGTTCTCGTCCAGCATGGCGCGCACGCGGCCATAGGTCGCACCGACCAGCACCACGTCACCTTTGCGCAAGGTGCCGGACTGCACCAGCAGCGAAGCCACCGGGCCACGGCCCTTGTCCAGGCGGGCTTCGACGATGAGGCCTTTCGCCGGTGCATCGACCGGTGCGGTCAGCTCCAGCACTTCCGCCTGCAGCAGTACGGCTTCGAGCAGGTCATCCATGCCGGTGCCCTTCTTGGCCGACACCGGCACGAAGATCACGTCACCGCCGTACTCTTCCGGCACCACGCTTTCGGCGATCAACTCCTGCTTGACGCGTTCGGGGTTGGCTTCCGGCTTGTCGATCTTGTTGATCGCCACCACCAGCGGCACACCGGCCGCCTGGGCATGGTGAATCGCTTCACGGGTCTGCGGCATCACGCCGTCATCGGCTGCGACCACCAGAATGACGATGTCAGTGGCTTTCGCGCCGCGGGCACGCATGGCGGTAAACGCTTCGTGACCCGGCGTATCGAGGAAAGTGACCACGCCACGCGGCGTCTCGACGTGATAGGCACCAATGTGCTGGGTAATGCCGCCGAATTCGCCCGAAGCCACTTTGGCGCGACGGACGTAGTCGAGCAGCGAAGTCTTGCCGTGGTCGACGTGACCCATGACGGTCACCACCGGCGGGCGGGTGAGCAGTTCGACGTCCTTCGCATCCTGTTCAACGAGGAAGGCATCGGGATCGTCCAGCTTGGCTGCCAGCGCGGTGTGACCCATTTCCTCGACGATGATCATCGCCGTGTCCTGGTCGAGCACCTGGTTGATGGTCACCATGGTGCCCATCTTCATCAGCGCCTTGATCACCTCGGTGGCCTTGATCGCCATTTTGTGGGCGAGATCGGCAACCGTGATCGTTTCCGGCACGTGAACTTCGCGCACGATGGGCTCGGTCGGCGCCTGGAAATTGCTCTGATCATCCTGCTGGTGACGACCATGACGACCGCCCTTGCCCCCGCGCCAGTTGCTGCTGCCACCGCTGGTGTCGCCGCGGGTCTTCATGCCGCCACGACGGCGGTTGCCATCGCGCCCGGCACCAGCATCGCGCTTGCCGTCCTTGCCTGCTGCCGGCTTGGCATCGGTTCTGGCCGGACGATGGAGGGTGCCTCCGGCCGGCTTGGCCGCAGCCGGTTTGGCGACTTCATCCTTTTTCTTCAGTTCATCGGCCACCCGCGCTTCTTCTTCGATGCGGCGGTTTTCCGCTGCAGCACGCGCTGCGGCTTCGCGTTCCTGACGAGCACGGATGTCGGCAGCCTGACGCTCGCGCAACAGGCGCAGACGCTCTTCGTCGCGCTTGCGTGCAGCCATTTCCTCGTCGCTGAGAATTTCGCTGATCGGCAGCGGCTTGCTGCGCACGAGCGTGGTACGCGGCTTGGCTGCTTCGCTCTTGCGCTCATCCTGGGCGGGCTTGCCGCCCCGGCCCGATTTGCCGCTCCGCTCGGAGCTGGTGCTTGCGGCGACTGCTACTGCGGCAGGCGCTTCGCTCGCTGACTCCACCGCCGGCTGCTCTTCAGTGGCCTGCGTTGCCTCGACTGCCGGCGCCGCCACTTCCTGCACCGGCTCTGCTGCCGGGGCACTCTCGGCTTCAAGCGCAGCCTCAAGGGGCTGAGCCACTGCTTCGCTGGCCGGCGTCGGCTCTGCTGCGACGGTTTCGCTCACGACTTCCGCCGGCGCGAGATCCACTACCGGACTCTCCACGGCCGGCGGCGCTTCCGGCACAGCGACCGCCAGCTCGGCCTGGGGCGGCAGTTCACTGCCGGCCTCGGCAGGCAATTCCTCGCGCTTGACGAAGGTGCGCTTCTTGCGCACTTCGACCTGCACGGTACGCGCCCGGCCGCTGGCATCAGTGGCGCGGATTTCAGTGGTCTGCTTGCGGGTGAGGGTAATTTTGCCTTTCGCACCGCTGTCGCCATGCGAGCGACGCAGATGCTCGAGCAGACGAGCCTTGTCCTGCTCGGTGAGAAGATCGTTCGGGCCGTTCTTTTCCACCCCTGCCCTCTTCAGCTGCTCCAGCAGGGTCGCTGCCGGCATCTTCAATTCGCCGGCAAACTCGGTCACGCTGATTTCGTCCATTATCGGCCTCCCATCATTCTTCGAACCAATGGGCGCGCGCAACAGAGATCAGCGCCTTGGCTCTTTCTTCATCAATATCGGCCATCTCGACCAACTCGTCGACCGCAAGGTCGGCAAGGTCGTCACGGGTGCATACGCCTTGCTGCGCCAGCTTGGCGGCAAGCGGCTTGTCCATGCCCTCCAGACCGAGCAGGTCGTCTGCCACGTTCTCGAGCTGCTCTTCGGTGACGATGGCTTCGGTGAGGAGCACATTGCGCGCGCGATTGCGCAGCTCATTGACCGTCTCTTCATCAAAAGCCTCGATTTCCAGCATCTCGGCCAGCGGAACATAGGCAATTTCTTCGAGCGAGGAGAAGCCCTCCTCGATCAGGATGTCGGCGATTTCATCATCGACATCCAGCTTTTCCATGAACAGGCTGCGCAGGCCTTGCTGCTCCTGCGCGGTCTTTTCCGCCGACTCCTGTTCATTCATCAGGTTGATGGTCCAGCCGGTGAGCTCGGAAGCGAGCTTGACGTTCTGGCCATTACGCCCGATCGCCATCGCCAGATTGTTCTCATCGACCACCACATCCATCGCATGCGCTTCTTCATCAACCACGATGGACACCACTTCCGCCGGCTGCAGCGCAGCAACGACGAACTGGGCCGGATCTGCCGCCCAGACGATGATGTCGATCTGTTCGCCACCGACTTCATTGCGCACCGCAGTCACCCGCGAGCCACGCAGGCCGACACAGGTGCCGACCGGATCGATGCGCGGATCATTCGACTTGACCGCGATCTTGGCGCGCAGGCCGGGATCGCGGGCACAGCCCTTGATTTCGAGCAGGCCGTCTTCAATTTCCGGCACTTCGAGTTCGAACAGCTTGACGAGGAAATCCGGCGCGGTACGCGACAGGATCAGCTGCGGGCCACGGGCGCCGCGGTCGATGCGCTGCAGATAGGCCTTGACACGGTCACCGACGCGCAGGTTCTCGCGCTGGATGAGCTGGTCGCGCGGCAGCACCGCCTCCATGCGACCGAGCTCGATGATCGCGTTACCGCGCTCCATGCGCTTGATCTGGCCGGAAACGAGGAATTCCTGGCGATCGAGGAAGTCGTTGAGCATCTGCTCGCGTTCGGCATCGCGGATGCGCTGCAGGATGACCTGCTTGGCGGCCTGGGCGCCGATGCGGCCGAAATCGATCGGTTCGAGTTCTTCAGTGATGTACTCGCCGATTTCGATGCCGGGCTGCTCCTCACGGGCATCGATGATGCCCATCTCGGCCTCGTCGTTGGTGACTTCTTCATCAAGCATCACCAACCAGCGCCGGCAGGAAGTGTAGTCACCGGTTTCACGGTCGATCGACACCACCACATCGGCATCATCGTGAATACGCTTCTTGGTTGCGGAGGCCAGCGCTGATTCCAGCGCGGCAAAAACGATGTCCTTGGTCACGTTCTTCTCACGCGCCAATGCATCGACAAGCAGCAAGATTTCGCGGCTCATGTCAGAAAAACCTCCACATCCACATTCTCAGAATTTAGGAACCAGACGTGCCCGGTCGATATCGGCAAACGGCAGCAGCACTTCGCCCTGTTCGGCTTCCAGTACCACCGCATCGTCGCGCACACCTTTGAGCACCCCGACAAAATTGCGTTGATTGTCAATCGGCAGCGACAGGCGAATCTGGGCAGTCTGCCCGGAAAAGCGCGTGAAATCAGCTGCTTTCTTGAGAGGACGGTCAAGTCCGGGAGAGGAAACTTCGAGGCGATCGTAGTCGACGTTCTCGACTTCAAACACCCGCTGCAGCTGGTTGCTCACCGTGGCGCAATCGTCCACCGTGATCCCGCGTTCGATATCGAGAAAGACCCGCAACAGTCGGCCACCCGGCGAGAGCTCGACGTCGACCAGCTCGTAGCCCAGCCCATTGACCACCGTTTCAATCAGTTCCTCGACACCCGCGCGCATTGCACCCATTTCTACCCTGCTCTCCCTTCAAACCTTGCGGCCGACCCGCCTCGCGTTCCGTGCAGAAACAAAAAATGGGCCTGAAGCCCATCATTTTCGCCCGCGTGGATCTCGCGCAGCTCGTCCTGTTCTACCAAAGACCCGGGATTATAAGGCCAAAGACGGTGAGTAGCAAATATTGAGCACGACCGCACGACTGCCGCTGTTGTTTCTGGCGCGAAACGCGAGAAGCATTTTCCGGCTTTTCGTGGGCTCGGGGTCATGCCCCGAGCAAGCGCCCATTGGACCTCCAGCGCCTGAGCCGGGGCATGGCCCCGGCACCACAAGAAAATCCCATCGTTGGCACGCCGCCTACTGACGCGGACTGCTGCGCCCGCCAGCGCGCGGCGTGGTGCTGCGCATCCGCGGCGCGGCAGGCGGCCGCTTGCCCTGCTGTGGGGGCAGCGCGGGCGGCGGCAGACCGGCCAGCCGGCAGGCATCGGCAGCACTCAGTTCCATCCACATGCCGCGCTTGAGTCGGGCGGGCAGCTCGACCGTGCCGTAACGCACCCGCATCAGCCGGCTGACGGTCAGCCCGACCGCTTCGAACATCCGCCGCACTTCGCGGTTGCGACCTTCGGAAATCGTCACCCGATACCAGCGATTGACCCCTTCACCGCCCTCATCGCGCAGGCTGTTGAAACGCGCCGGACCATCACTCAGTTCGATGCCGCTGGTGAGCGATCTGGCCTGATCGGCTTCGAGCGTGCCGAGCACGCGCACCGCGTATTCGCGCTCAAGCGCATAACGCGGATGCATCAGCCGATTGGCCAGCTCGCCATCGTTGGTGAACAGCAGCAGCCCGGAAGTATTGAAATCGAGCCGGCCGACGGCCAGCCAGCGCCCCTTGCGCAACAGCGGCAGACGCTCGAACACCGTCGGCCGGCCTTCGGGATCATCACGCGAGACAATCTCGCCTTCCGGCTTGTGATACAGCAGCACTCTGGGCTGGCGAGGCTGAAAACGCAGCGGAATCAGCTTGCCGTTGAGCTTGACGCGATCACCGGGGCCGATCTTCTGCCCGGGACTGGCCGGCTCGCCGTTCACCAGGATACGCCCGGCCTCGACCCACTCTTCGATCTGGCGGCGCGAACCGACGCCAGCCTGGGCCAGCACTTTCTGCAGGCGCTCGGGCTCGACCGTGCTGCCGCCCGAGCTGCGTTCGCTGCGGCGGGGCGCAGCGGACTGACGGTCGCCCCGTTCCTCCGTCAGCCGCTCCCGGCCGCGCTCGTACTCCCGATCGGGGGCATCGTCCCGCTGCGATCCGCGTTCTCCGCGCCGACGCTGGCCCCGTTCCTGGCGGGCGGCTGGATCAGCTTTCGTCTGTGGCGAGCGGAAGGGGGTTCTGGGTTTGGTCGCCATCGTTCAGGTCCATGATTCGTTCAATTTCGGTCAGCGCCGGCAGCTCACTCAAGCTGCGCAGCCCCATATCATCAAGAAAACGCCGCGTGGTGGCAAACAGTGCCGGTCGTCCCGGCGTGTCGCGATGGCCCACCACATCGACCCAGCCACGTGATTCGAGGGTCTTGAGGATGTTGGGCGAGACCGCAACCCCGCGCACATCCTCGATGTCGCCGCGCGTCACCGGCTGGCGGTAGGCGATGAT
>JAVEVA010000151.1:0-3407 GCA_034005275.1 Thauera sp.
GGCAAGCGCGAGCTTGGTCAAGGCATTGCCTTTCTTTCATCGAATGGAGATTGCGACCATGAAGCACGTCCGTTTTTTAGCGGCTAAAACCGCGCTCGCTGCCGTCCTGGCCGGCAGCATCATCACCCCGGTGCAGGCCGGCATTCCCGTCATCGATGGCGGGAACCTTGTGCAGAACGTCATGACGGCCATCGAGTCGGTGGCGCAGACGCTCAAGCAGATCGAGCAGTACCAGACCCAATTGCAGCAGTACGAAAACATGCTGCAAAACACGATAGCCCCGACGGCCTATATCTGGGATCAGGCGCAGTCCACCATCAACGGGCTGATGAATGCAGTCAACACGCTGGACTACTACAAGAACCAGCTCGGCAGCCTCGACGCCTACCTGGGCAAGTTCCAGGACGTGAGCTACTACCGCAGCTCGCCGTGCTTCTCGGCTGCCGGGGGCTCGGATGCCGAGCGCGCCGCGATGGAGCAAAACCGCCGCTTGGCGAGCGAGAGCCAGAAGAAAGCGAACGACGCACTTTTCAAGGGCCTGGAACAACAGCAGCGCAACCTGACCGGCGACGCTCGCCAGCTCGAACGGCTCCAGTCACCAGCCCGCGCAACGAGTCTTCAATGATTCTGCTGGATGAAAATTCGGTGGACAAGCAAACAGGTTGTCATTTGACAACCTGTTTGCTTGTCTCGATACTTGAGGTTACTGATGCCCCGTCCCTCTCATCCGAAGAAGGAGGTCGAGGAAGCTCTCAGGCACGCCGAGGGGCAGGGCTGGCGCGTGGTAGTCGGCGGCAGCCACGCTTGGGGGCGGGTTTATTGTCCTTACAACGACGAGGAGTGCCGCTGCGGCGAGTTCTGCATCATCAGTGTATGGAGTACGCCGAAGAATCCCGGCAACCACGCTCGCGCCTTGCGGCGCGTCGTGGACAATTGCACTACGCATCGCAAGCAGCAAGAGGCTGACGATGGTGCCAAGGAGTAGCGCGATGGAATACACCTTCACCTTGAAGTACCGCTTGAGCGACGATGAGGACGACCTCGATGCGCTGGTCGAGCGTCTGGGCGAAGCCGGTTGCGATGATGCCTTGGTCGGTATCGGCCAACGGGGGCACCTTGCGCTGGAGTTTACCCGTGAAGCGGCTGATGCAGAGGAAGCGGTGCACAGCGCGCTGGCGGATGTGCGTCGTGCCGTGCCTGGAGCCCGGCTGATCGAGGTCGCGCCAGACCTGGTCGGACTCACCGATGTGGCCGAGATCGTCGGTGTGTCGCGGCAGAACATGCGCAAGCTGATGCTGGCTCATACGGACAGTTTTCCGGTGCCGGTGCATGAAGGCAGTGCGTCGATCTGGCATCTGGCGGACGTGCTGGCCTGGTTGCAGGCCAAAGGTGGTTATGCACTGGACAAAGGCGTTCTGGAGGTGGCGCGTGTGGCCTTGCTGGTCAACGTGGCAAAGGAAGGGCGGCGACTGCCGCGCTCGGAGTCAAAGAAGCTCGAAGCCTTGGCAGGATGAGGCTGGCCTTCCAGCCTGATGCTTCGCTGGAAGCTGTCCGGACAAGGCATCATCCATCAGCCCCTCGCCCTCCGGGAATCGCTTCGTTCCGCGCCGTTCCGGGATCGCGGACGTCCCGCCCGCAGCGGTCGTGGCGCGGGCAGGGCGCTGATCGTGGCAGGGTGAGTGCGCGAAGGCCGGATGCGCGCGAGACGCGCGCGGTCCCAGCAGGAACTTGTCCCGGTGATTGCCTTTGATGTCACGCAGGCACCGACCGTAGCCAGGATCGGCCTTGCCACAAAGACCCGCCTCTAAGAGGTTCATACGATGGCCCTGTGATGGCCCTGGAGCCGGGGATATCCGGGTCGCCCAGATGGTAAACTTGGTCAGACTTTGGCAAGAAGAGATACCGGGACTCCAGCCGGGTGTTTACCCGGTGATTTTGCCGCAAGGGCCTGGATCGCGGGATTGCCGCGCAGATCGCCGGGAAAACCCATGGCAAGCGATGAGTGCCATGCGGAACGACAGCAGGAGGGGACGCTCCGAAGGGGAACAGCACACTCATGAACGCCGTAGAAATCGAACAAGCCATCACGGACCTTGCTGAACAGCCGTTCGATCGTGCAGAGTTTCCCTATGCTTTTCTTGAAGCCTTCGGCAACAAGGCGACGACCATCAAGCGCCTTCGCGCCGGGGCGTCGAACAAGTCCGATCTCGGTGGTGTGCTTCAGACCAGCAACATCCATATCCTGACCTGTGACGCGGGTCAGGTGACGCAGACGCTGGCTGCGCTCAAAGCCAGTCCGGCGACGGCCAAGGCCAAGGCGAAGTTCATCCTTGCCACTGACGGTGTGGATTTCGAAGCTGAAGAACTGGGCAGTGGCGAGACGGTTGCCTGCACGTTCAAGGATTTTCCCGACCATTTCGGCTTTTTCCTTCCGCTGGCGGGCATCAGCACCGTCCGTCAGATCAGCGAGAACGCCTTCGACATCCGCGCCACCAGTCGGCTCAACCGCCTGTACGTCGAGTTGCTGAAAGACAACCCCGAATGGGGCACGGCAGAGCGCCGCCATGACATGAACAAGCTCATGGCGCGGCTGATTTTCTGCTTTTTCGCCGAAGATACCGACATTTTCATCGGCAAGGGGCGTTTTACTGAAACCGTTGCGCAGATGAGCGCGAGGGACTCGTCGAATACGCACGAGGTCATCGCCACGCTGTTTCGCGCCATGAACACCAAGCGCGAGGACCGGGCCGCCGCCGCTGTTCCTCGCTGGGCTGAAGACTTCCCCTATGTTAACGGGCAATTGTTCTCCGGCAGCGGCGAGGTGCCTCGCTTCAGCAAGATCGCCCGTTCCTACCTGCTGCACGTCGGCAATCTCGACTGGACCAGGATCAATCCGGACATCTTCGGCTCGATGATTCAGGCCATTGCTGAGGATGAAGAGCGCGGCGAGCTGGGCATGCACTACACCAGCGTGCCCAACATCCTCAAAGTGTTGAACCCGCTCTTCCTCGACGAGCTGCGTGCGAAGCTGGAAGAGGCGGGTGACAATCCGCGCACCTTGCTCAACCTGAGGAAGCGCATCGCCCGTATCCGCGTGTTTGACCCAGCCTGTGGTTCGGGCAATTTTCTGGTCATCGCCTATAAGGAAATGCGCGCCATCGAGGCCGAGATCAACCAGCGGCGCGGCGAGGCGGATCGCACATCAGAAATCCCGCTCACCAACTTTCGCGGCATCGAGTTGCGCGATTTTCCGGCAGAGATTGCCCGTCTTGCGCTGGTCATTGCCGAGTATCAGTGCGACGTGCTGCATCGGGGGCAGCGGTTGGCGCTGGCGGAGTTTCTACCGCTGCGCAATGAAAACTGGATTACCTGCGGCAATGCGTTGCGGCTCGACTGGCTGAGTGTTT
>JAVEVA010000152.1:0-3392 GCA_034005275.1 Thauera sp.
CATATTGATCGCCGAGCTTGCCCATGATCGGCGCCGACACGGTCAGTGCCAGCGAGTACATGATGATGATCAGGGCACTCAGGTTGATGGCGATGCCGAAGTGGCGGGTGATGCTGGGCAGTGCAGGGGCCTGGAAGGCGGCAGCTTCAATGGTGATGAAAGTGCCGAACAGCAGGGCGGCATACACCGCCCAGGGATTACGCGCCTGCATTGAGCTCGCTCCACGTTTGAGGGGAAAGATTGGGGGAGAGGGATGCACCGGGGCATCGCGGGGGAGGACTGTCGGCGAGGATGGAAAGGGGGCAGACAGCTCCATAAACAGACCTGATTCTGTGATCAGCTTGTTATCGACACGACGTCCGATCGGACTAACAGGGGAAGGGAGGGGTTTTCGTGGGCTCGGGACCATGCCCCGAGCAAGCGCCAGTTGCGCCACCCAATCCTGGAATCCGGGGCATGGCCCCGGCGCTACAGAAAAACTCGCCATTGACGAGCGTGCGGGGATGCATGCAAGCGATTGCCCAGAGGGGGGGGCGGGCGGCTTCGTGCGTGCCTGCTTTTGGGCGTGCGTTTATCGTCCGTTCAGACGAAGAGCACAGTTGTCGACTGCTCTTAGACTTGCCTGCAGGTGCCGCAAAAGTCAAAGTCGGGTGCAAGCCTGTAACTCATGCTTCTGTCGGCAGGTTTAAATCCGCATCCGCCGCGAACAGACGTGGCGAAGCGTTCTTCGGCAGGAGACGAACTTGGCTGAACAGCAATGGATGGCAGAAGTGCGTGCCAAGGTGGGTCGCGAATATGGTCGCGTCTACGCCTGGGATGAAGTCAATGCGGCGATGATCCGGCAGTGGTGTGAGGTGATGGGCGTGGATAATCCGCTCTACCTCGACGCGGATTTTGCTGCGAAAAGCGAGTTCGGCGGCATTGTTGCGCCGCCGGCGATGCTGCAGGCCTGGTGCCTGGAAGGGCTGCACGCCAATAATTACCCCCCCGGCTCGACTGACGAGAACCCTTACGAAGTGCTGAAGATCATGGAAGCCAACGGCTTTCCTTCGGTGGTGGCGGTGAACTCCGATCTGAGCTTCGAACGTTACGTCGGTCTGGGCGAAAAGCTCTACTACACCACCCGTCTCGATTCGGTCGGCGAAGAAAAGACCACTGCGCTTGGCACCGGTTACTTCGTCACCCTGGTGATGAGCTTCTTCTCGCAGAAGCCTGCAGGCGACGAGCCGGTCGGCCAGCTCACTTTCCGCGTGTTCAAGTTCCGTCCGGCCCAGGTGCACAAGCCGGCGGCGAAGGAAGACAAGCCGGCAGCGCCCAAGTACAAGCGTTCCAAGCCCGGCATCAGCGATGACACCCGTTTCTTCTGGGAAGGCATCGACGCCGGCAAGCTGATGATCCAGCGCTGCACCAGCTGCCAGACTCTGCGCCATCCGCCGGCACCGGTGTGCATCAAGTGCCATTCCTTCGAATGGGATGCGATCGAGTCGTCTGGCAAGGGCCAGATCTACTCTTTCGTCGTCATGCATTATCCGGAAGTGCCGCCGTTCGAATATCCGAACCCGGTCGGTCTCATTGAGCTGGACGAAGGCGTGCGCCTGGTTGCCGGCCTGGTCGGCGTGACGCGTGACGAAGTCAAGATCGGTCAGCGTGTTCAGGTCGAGTTCCAGGCGTTTGACGATGGCGAGCTCAACTTGCCGATGTTCCGTCCGGTTGCGGGCTGAGGAGTCAGGCATGGACTTTCAACTGACTGAAGATCAGGTCGCCATTGCCGACATGGCCGGCAGCCTGTTCGCTGACCTGTGCACCGACGAGCGCCAGCGCGCCTTTGATACCGCTGGCGAGCCGTTCATGGCTGACGTGTGGGCCAAGTGCGTCGAAACCGGTCTGCAGGCGCTGGCGATTCCGGAAGAAGTGGATGGCAGTGGTCTGGGGATGACCGAACTGATGCTGGTGCTCGACGCCCAGGGCCAGAATCTGGCTCAGGTGCCGCTGTGGCGTCATCAGATTGCCGCTGCGGCACTGGCCCGCTTCGGCGGTGAGCGTGGCGTTGCACTGGCGCGCGAAGCGGCATCGGCCGAACATCTGCTGACCCTTGACCTGAATGGTCTCGCCAGTTCGCGCGGCGTTGAACTGCGCTTGTCGCCGGCCGCCAATGGCGGTTTCCAGCTCGACGGCAAGGTGCTCGCCGTGGCACTGGGCGAGCAGGCCGGCACGGCCTTGTTGCTGGCTGCCTGCGATCAGGGCCAGCGCGTAGTGGTGGTCGACCTGGCTGCTGCCGGCATCGCCGCCACCAGCGGCGTGATGATGGATGGTGAAGCGCTCGCTGATCTGGAGTTCAAAGGGGTGGCGATTGCTGCCGATGCCGTGCTGCCGGCCGAAGCGCTGTCCTGGCTGGAGCAGCACGCGATTGCTGCGCTGGCATCGCTGCAGCTTGGCGTCAGTGACGCCCAGGTGCGGCGCACGGTGGAATACATCAACGAGCGTCGCCAGTTTGACCGCGCCATTGCCAGCTTCCAGGCGGTGCAGATGAGCATGGCCGATGCCCACATCGCCATCGAAGCGCTGCGCTCCGCACTGTATCAGCTGGTGTATCGCCTTGACGCCGGCCTGCCGTCGCCGTCGGAAGCCTTGGCGGTCAAGTACCTCGCCAACGAATGTGGCCACATCGTCGGTCACAAGGCGCAGCACGTCCATGGCGGCATCGGCGTCGATCTGACTTATCCGATCCACCGCTATCTGTACTGGAGCCGCACGATCGGCATCACCCTCGGTGGCAGTGCTGCCACGCTCGAACGACTCGGCGACTGGCTCGCCAACAATGACAAGCTGGGATGGAAATATGACCTCGAAGAACAGCAAGCGCTTTGAAGATGTGCGCCCCGGCGAGGCGCTGCCCGAACTCTCGATTCCGATCACCGTGTTGCTGATCGCCTCGGGCGCGATTGCCACCCGTGACTATTTCGCTGGTCACCATGACAAGGATGCCGCCAACGAGTTGGGCTCGCCCCATGTGTTCATGAACATCCTCACCACCAGCGGTCTCGCTCAGCGTTATGTCGAAGACTGGGCCGGCCCCGGTGCGCGTTTCAAGGATCTGAAGATCAAGCTCGGCGCGCCCAACTATCCGGGTGACACGATGAAGTTCACCGGCGAAGTGTCGCGTGCCGACGCCGCCAGCCGTGAAATCGATGTCAGCTTCAAGGGCAAGAACTCAATGGGCAGCCACGTGACCGGTACGGCCACGCTGGTGCTGGCCTGAACAGCGGAGACCATCACATGACGGATATGTCCATTTCCGGCCGCGCCGCCATCGTTGGCCTCGGCGCCACAGAATTTTCCAAGAACTCGGGCCGCACTGAACTGCGCCTGGCGATGGAAGCCACCCTGGCTGC
>JAVEVA010000070.1:0-15790 GCA_034005275.1 Thauera sp.
TTCCGCCCTCCAGACCTATAAAACGAAGGAATGCACTTGAAGGATTCAGTATCAGAGCATGCCAATGTTCCGGTGAATGGTATGCATCTACGTCTGCTGCCCCTGCGTCTCAGGCTGAAGTCCGAAACACTGGCCCTGGATTTCTTTTCCGGGCCACTGTGGAGGAGCGGCTTTGGCATGGCATTGAAGAATCATTTTCCGGGCGTATTCGATCTGCTCTTTGCCGAGCATGCGCGTCTTGGCCGCCTCTATGCCTTGCAGTCGCCGCTTGCTGCGGTGAATCCCGGTGACCCCTTCGAGCTTGGCCTAAACCTGTTTGGCGCCGCCACCGAGCATGCCGTTGCCTGCACACAGGCGGTGGCCCGGCTGGGCGAAATGGGTCTCGGCGAACACCGCGGACGCTACCGCCTGCTCGACGCCCGGGTCGCGGGTAGCGGCAGCGCCCCTTTCTTGGATGTAGCGTCGGGCTTGGCGGCCTGGCCTGTCGCTGCCGGCCCTGAGCTGTGGCTGGAGCAGTCTTCCGGCAATGCCAACCTCGTCCGTATCGATCTGCGGACGCCCTTGTGCGTAAAGGACGGCAACGTCGCCTGCTGCGGAGCCTTCGAATTCAGCCAGCTTGTGCGCCGTCTTCATAAACGGATCGCCCAGTTGTGCGAATCCGCCGGAGAAGCCTCCCCGCTTGCCCGCCCTCTCACCGAGGCGCAACTCCGTCTTGCCGCCGACGTGCGCCTCATGAACAGCGAGCTTGAGTGGGTGCAAGTCAAACGCCAGTCGTCGCGCAGCGGGCAAACCATGGTGCTCGAAGGCATGACCGGGCACCTGATCTACCGCGGCGATCTGGCCCCCTTCACGGGTCTCCTGGCCCTCGGAAAAGTTCTCCAGCTTGGCGCCAAGACTGCTTTCGGCTTTGGCCGCATCGATACCCACTTTTCCTTTGAGGATTGAGAAATGGCACTCAGACAACCACTTTCCCCAACGCTGTACCTCATCCAGAAGGACAAATCTTGATCCAATATGCCTATCTGTTTGAAGCACGCGGCATTCAGCGCTTTCTGTTTGCCAGTGGAAAGCTGCGTGACATGTTGGGTGGCAGCGAGCTGCTTGACTACCTGTGTGCCGACGACGGGCTGCTCGATCAAACCCTTAATAGCCTGGATCTGCAGCCAAAGATCGTGCGCAAAGCCGGTGGCTCCTTCTACCTGCTGTTCGAGCGCCGCGAAGATGCGGTCCGCCTGCGTGCAGCCTGGCGCCTGGCCTGCGGCAACTGGTTGCCGGGTGTCGAACAGATCGACGCTCTGAGCGAAGGGCGCTCCGCACGCGAGGCGATGGACGAGGGGCTGAAGCTGCTCAGAAAGGCCCGCAACCGGCTTTGTGCAGACTTACCGCGCCCCGGCCCCCTAAGCGAGCGCAGCCCGCGCACCGGGTTGGCTGCGGTCTTGTGCGAGCACGACGAGTCGCTTGATGCCGCCACGGCCCGACAACGGCGCTTCGAGCGGCCCAAGGACCAAAATCTTGCACAGCGTTTTCTGGACGAAGACGGCTACCTCTGGCCCATCAACTTCGAGGAGGACGCTCCAGCCTCCGAGCGTTTTCCGCTTGGCGAACGGCACCTGGTGGGCCTGCTCCACGCGGACGGAAACGGCCTCGGGGAACTGCTGCGCGTCCTTACGGAAGCCTGCAAGGATGCCGACGATGCGACCTATGTCGACCTTTATCGCGCCTTCTCGGACGGGCTAATGGAGGCCACCCTTGTGGCCGCGCGCCAGGCCTGTCTGGTTCTGCTCCCGCACGCCTGCGACAAGGTTCTGCCAGCGCGTCCCTTGGTATTGGGGGGCGATGATCTGACCATCCTTGTTCGCGCCGATCTGGCTCTCCCGTTTGCCAAGGCCTTCCTAGCAGCATTTGAAACGCACAGCCGCAGCGCCATGACGCGCCTGCACAAGGCGTTCGAGGACAAAGGCCTGCAGGCACAGGGGAGCAGGCTGCCAGCACATCTGACGGCCTGCGCCGGCCTGTGCTACATGAAGTGCTCGCACCCCTTCCAGGCCGGCCATGAACTGGCCGAAGGTCTATGCAAGCGCGCCAAGGTCGCAGCGCGCCAGGTCCGGGGCACGGGTCCAATCCCGGCCACGCTGGCCCTGCACAAGGTCCAAGATAGTCTGCTGGAGGATGCCGAAACCCAGTTCGAGCAGAACTATTGCGTGGTTCAGGAGAACGGGCGCTGGCAACTGGCCCTCCCGGTCTATGCCCTGAAGCCCGTTGATGGCTTGCCTGCGCTGGAAGATCTGGAGCGCCTGCTGGATGTTTTTGGTGAGGGTCTGAACGACCGCCCGCTGCGTGAACTGGCAACCCTTTTACATGGCAACCCTGGACTGGCTCGTCAGGCTTACCAGCGCTGGCGCGAACTTGCGCAGCGCAAGCACGCCGCCAAGCTGGCGGAATTCGACAACAGATTGCGCGCGCTGCTCGGTCCGATGATGAGAGACCTACCGTTTAGTCAGGAAGAGCCCCATCAAACCCCGCTGGCCGACGTTCTTTCCTTGCTGACCGTGCAGGGGCGCAGCCCGCAGCCACAGGAGCGCCATCAATGAGCACATTCACTCACGCCGCCTGCTTGCAGCTGGACTTCACCAACTATTGGCACGCTGGGAGCGGTCGGGGCGGTGGCTATCACCTTGATGCGCTGTGCGAGCGCGATCCCGACCAGTTGCCTGTCATGCCCGGTCGTCAGATCAAGGGGCTGCTGCGCCAGGCGGTGCATCGCGCAGAAGCCTGGGGCTGGTTTGCCGAACTACCGCTGGTACAAGGCCCGATGTTGCGCCATGAAGATCTGCTGTTTGGTAGCAGCACTCAGATCGAAACCCGTGACTTCACCCAGCCGGGCATGCTGCTCGTCGACAGTGCCCACCTTCCGGATGCAGAGCGGAAGTGGCTGGCCCACACAGAGCAGGCGGAACTGCAGGCTGAACTTTTCGGCGAACTGTTCAGTACCGCGATCAACGAACAGGGCAGCGCGCAGCGTTTCAGTCTGCGCGGTCTCGAAGTCTGCATTCCACTGACGCTGCACGCCCCGCTGGTGCAAGCCATCACCGCACAACACGCCGCGCTGCGGGCCCAACAGGAAGCCTACCTTCACACCTCGACAGGATGGGCTGTCCTGCAGGGCGCGCTACCCCTCCTGGATGCCCTGGGGGCCCATCGCAGTCGTGGACTGGGTGAAGCACGTGTCTCGCTGATCCTGCCCGCACAAGGAGCCTGATACATGCTCACTTCCCAGTTCGACATCGTACTCACGCAGCCGCTCATCATCAGCCAGCAGGCGGCAAGCGCGGGCGCCCATCAAAGCCTCGACTACATCCCAGGGTCCGTGTTGCTTGGACTCGTTGCCAGCCGCCTGTATGCCCGCCTGGATGCTGACAGCGCCTGGACTGTGTTCCACAGCGGCCAAATTCGTTTTGGCGACGCACTCCCGCTCAGCGACAACAGCGAAATCGGCTATCCGATGCCCCTTTGCTGGCATGGCTACAAGGGTGAAAGCACGCGAAAATTGGGCTACCTGATCGCCGAGTCCCTGTTCGACCCCTCCCGTGGCGATACGGACTCAAACCGGCAACCGGTACAACTGCGCTCGGGATATACGACCGGGAGTGGCCAGGTCCTGAATCCGGCCTGCCAGCAAACTCTCAAGACCGCAATCGACCGCAAAACCGGCATGGCCGCCGAAAGCCAGCTGTTCGGCTACGAGGCCCTGTCCGCCGGCCAGCGCTACCGCTTCACGCTGAGCGCAGATGCAGACTTTTCCGTGCCGCTGTGGCAGGAAATCCAGACCCTGCTGGCCGGAGTGGCACGCCTGGGCCGCTCGCGCAGCGCCCAGTTCGGGCAAGTGCACATCGAGCCGCTGGCATCGCGCGCGACGCTCTCGACAACCCCAGGCGCCGACTCCACGCTGACATTGTGGCTGCTCAGCGACCTGTTGCTGGAAGAGGATGGCCAGCCTTGCCTGATCCCCCGCCCGCATCTGCTCGGCTTGCCGGAAGGCAGCCAGTGGCTGAACGAACACAGTTTCCTGCGCAGTCGTCGCTACAGTGCCTATAACGCGTATCGCCGCCATTACGACAGCGAGCGCCAAGTCATCTGCCGAGGCAGTGTGCTGCGCTACGAACTGCAGCGCCCCTTGGCTGCGGATGAAGCCGATGCACTGCAGCAGGGGCTGGGACTGCAGATCGAGTCCGGGCTGGGGGCCGTATGGATTAACCCTCCGATGCTCGAACAAGTCCATCCGAAATTTTCTGCAGCGTTCGTGCCACCATCCGCCACGCTAGGCACGCTGGCCCAACCTGACACGCCCCTCCTCCACGTACTTGCCTTGCGCCGGCAACGTCGCGTCGGTGACATTGCGCCCGAAGCGCAGGCACTCACGCTGTTCAAGAAGCTGCTGGAGCGGATCTACGACGCCCGCCGCTATGCCGCTCTGAGTGTCGGGGTTCCCCTTGCCACAGCCCCGGGCCGCAGCCAGTGGGGACGTTTCAAGGAGCTGGCCAGTGATCACCGTAATAATCCGGCTGCACTCTGGACCGCCCTGACGAATGAACGGGACGGCATGCTGCGCGCGCGCAGCGGCTGGGGTCTGCGCTACGGCACCGAGCCCGGGCAAAAACTGGATACTTGGATGCGAGAGGCGCTTACGCCCTACCACGAGCGCGACGACTTCAGCCGCCTGATTGGTCACTTAGCGGTCCTTGGTCTTCAGAAAACCTGGCTTGACTGCTGTGCCGGCATCAATGAGGAGCACACATCATGATCGTCAATCGTTCCTATTACTGCCTGGCACGCGTGACCCTGGAAGCCGTAAGTGCCCATGGCATTCACAGCGGCCAGGGTGACGCGACCCATGACGTCCTTCTTGTGCGGGATGCAAACGGTTTGCCAGCCTTGCCGGGAAGCACTCTGGCCGGCGTGCTGCGTCATGCCTATCGTGAGCGGTATGGAAGCGAGGCCGCAAAAAACCTGTTTGGACATCTGGGCTTCAATGCTCATCCCTCCTGGCTTCATGTCACGTGGGCGCTGGTGCATGACAGCCACAACCGGCCCATGGAAGGCCTGCAGACCAATGCCGGCGACGACCCACTGCTGGCCTTTCTTCAGGACAGCAAGCCGCTTGTCCGCCAGCGGGTGTGCCTGGAACACACCGGCGCCGCGCGCGACAAAGGCAAGTTCGACGTCACGCTGATTCCTGCGGGCGTGCGCTACACCAGCTTCATCGGCTACTGGTGCGATGGCAGCGAGGCTTCATACCAAGAATGGCAGCGGCTGATCGGCATGCTCGGCGGACAGGCGCTGCATGTCGGTCACGGCACCCGCTGCGGCAACGGACTCTTCCGTGTCTCGGAACTGGCCCAGGCGCGCTGGGACTTGCGCACGCCCGAAGGGCGCAAGGCCTACGTCGGCCGTCCGCGCTCCCGTCGTGATCGCCACACGCTTCAGGCCGTTGCCGCCCGGCCGGAAGACACTTTGCACGTCACGCTCAATCTGCAGTCCGAATCCGCCTGGCGGATTGGCGGCGGCGAACGCTCCCTCAAGCCGCACTACAAGGAGCCGGATCTGCTGCCGCAACATGAGCTGCGCGTGAGTTGGCATAAGGGCACGAACAAGGACACGGATGCGGATACGGCCCGGATCGAACATCAGCAGCACCTTCTTCCGGGCAGTGCAGTCAAGGGTGCCTTGCGCCATCGGGTGGCGTATCACTACCGCTGCCTGACCGGGGAGTACGCAGGGAGCGGTGCCTCCCCCAGGACCGACGATTGCCCGGCCGTGATCAGCCTGTTCGGCCAGGCCGAAGACACCAATGCCCAGGCCGGGGTGCTGTTCTTTCATGACCTGTTCATGCAGTCCGAGAGCATCGTGCTGATGCACAACCGGATCGACCGCTTCACCGGCGGTGTCATCAACGGGGCGCTGTTCAGCGAAGAAGCGCTGTGGCGGACCCCGCTCACCCTGAAAATAAACCTCCCCGATCCCCGGAGCTTGGCTCACGTCGATGCCGCGGCACGCCAGGCTCTGCAACGCGCCCTGGAAGACCTCAGCAACGGGTGGTTGCCCCTGGGCGCCGGTGGCAGTCGGGGGCTGGGTGTTTTCAGCAACCCGGATGGACTTGGGCCGCAGTGGTCGGACGCCGGGGTATGGATCAATCAAGAATCCGAAACGGAGGCCCACACATGAGCGCCATTCAACAATGGCTGGCCGACCTGGCCCTGATGCCAGACCTCGATATCAGGGACTGGGCGTCCTTTCGTTACGCCTACGACAGCGTGACCTGCACCGCCCGGGATCTGCCTGCCCGCTTGGCCGAGCTGGGAAAGGTTAGCGGCTGGCTGAGTGAAACCAGCCGCGTCGTAACCCTTCACAACGCCCCTATCGCGCTGGAAAACCTGCCGCTTGCCGGCGAGTTCTACCGGGATGACCTGCACTGGCAACTGAGCTGTTTGCCGCGTGGGCAATGGCAGTTGCACCGGCATCGCCTGACCCCCTGCGCGACCGCCGAAGCCACCCACCTGGGTGAGCCCGTCGAGCACCTGCAGGCCGGACACAGCAAGGGACGCCTGCGCTACTGGCGACTGTGGGAAGCCGATCAGGACCAGGCCCCGCAATGCCGAATCGCCGTGCTTGCCGACATCCAGGAGACACACCGATGAGCCAGCTTTCCGCCCCCTATCGTTTCATTCCGCTGTCCCGCCTGATCCTGCTGCCGAGCTGGGCGAACGAGGTCAGCCACGACCAACCGTTCAAGGACGGACTCTGCGGCGAACTGCAGCTGCGCCTGACCACCCACACGTCCCTGTGCGTAGGTGGGGAGCAGGACAAGGCCACGGAAAGTGAGCCCGGCAAGGTCCATTTTTTCCGGACGCCGGATCAACGGCCGGCAATTCCCGGCAGCAGTCTCAAGGGAATGCTGCGCAACGTGCTCGAAATCGCCAGCTTCGCCCGTTTCAGGCAAGTCGAGGATCAACGGCTTGGCGTTCGCGACATCAGCGAGGCCAGCAACTTCTACTGCAAGAAGATGGTTCAGGATCCGTCCAGGGCCGGTTGGCTGAGCTTTTCTGAAGGGCAATGGCACATTCGACCCTGCAGCTTTTCGCGTCTCCAACAGAGTGACCTGATCGCCTATCTTGGAGTACGACTCGACAAATGGAAGTCACTGAATACGGCGGCGGCGCGTTACAAAGAGATCGGTATCTGTCCGCCGATCCACTTCACGCTTAAGCCGAGGCCACAAAAATCAAACCAAATGCTGGCGCATCCCGATCCGAACGGTGCCTTTGAGGGTCGTATCGTCGTGACCGGGCAGCCGGGGAAAAAATTTGATGATGACAAGGATCCCAAGAAGCAGCCCAAGAAATGCGAATTTGTCTTTCACGGCGAAGAGGCGACGACGCTGACGATCGAGGCTGCCGTGATGACCGGTTTCCGGCAAATTCATGCAGAGTCCGACGAATGGAGGTTTTGGTCTGAACTACTCCTTACGGATAAGTTGCCGCAGGGTATCCCGGTTTTCTACCACGTAGAAGGCGAGCAGGTGAAATCCCTTGGCCTGGCGATGATGTACAAGCTGCCTTACGCAAACAGCCTGCACGATGCGATTCGGCACACCCACAAGGAGCATCTTGGCGATACCAAGCCCGACTTGCCGGATCTGATTTTCGGCCGCCTTGGTGAAGACGAGCCTGGCGAAGAGGGACGCGGTGGCCTGCGCGGACGAGTCAATATCGCAATGGCAAGGCTGGCTGGCGGCACCGAACCCGGATTGTCCTGGAAGGAGCCCTGCATCCTGAACGAGCCGAAGCCCACTTTTTATCCGGCCTACATGCGCCAGGACAAGAAGGATTTTCGGCAGTTGATGGAGAACAGTAGCGAACTGGCCGGCTGGAAGCGCTATCCTGTCAAGAACGAATTGATTCCGCGTCTTGCCGAGAAGAAGAACCTCAAGGTTCAGGTTAGTCTTCAGACCCTTCCGGCCAGCACCTCATTCGTCACCACTCTGCGCTTTCATAACCTGCGCCGGGTCGAGCTGGGCGCACTGCTTTGGGTGCTCGACTTTGGAGGGCGTAAATTTCATCGGCATGCCCTTGGCATGGGCAAGCCCTTCGGACTCGGCCAGGTCGGCATCAGCGTAGAGGGGCAACTCCTGCGCAGCAACGACCCCAACGAGAACCTGCAGGGTCGGGAACCAGAATTCCTGCTTGCCTGCCGCCATGAGTTCATCGACCTGATGGATCAGATCGTCGGCGCGGCAAAGCACACGACGACCTGGGAAAACAGCGCGCCCATCAAGGTATTGCTGGGACAGGCTCTGCCTTCAGCCAGCAGTGTTGACCGGAATTACATGCCCAGCCCCAAGGACTTCGTCGAATTGCGTCGCAAGAATCGCCTGGAAGAACTGAAGGAAACTTTTCACGCGGAAGCAGGAATCATCCCGGCCAAGGACTTCGATACGTCGCAAGTCCAAGGCTACACCAGCCACTTTGAGGGTCACCTCGACAAGGCCGGCGAAGAAATTCAGAAACAGATCCTCAGGGTCGAGCTCGAAAAGCGCAAGGACGATGCGACACGGGAAGACGCGTTGCTGCTGGATATCGAGGCAAGACTGAAGATTTGCCTCGACAGTGGCGCAAGCGGTCCACAAAAGGAAGCCCTCGCCAAGAAACTTCTGGAGGCATATGAAATCTCCATGGACATGGATACCCGGCAAAAGGCGGAGTTGCGTGGACTGGCCGAGCAGTGCAGCCAGATTGAAAACAAGAAGATCCAGCATGCCTGCAAGAAAATTCTTCGCGACGTTTCGGCCTGACTGAATCTGGTGCGCCTGCCAGCAGGCGCACCAGATCACGTCGCAGCATTGTAATCAGCGTGGCCACCCCGCCCCCGCTCAGCTTGCCCCTCCAATCAATCGAGCAAAAACCTCATGACCATCTGGTTTGTCACCCGCCACCGTGGCGCCATCGCCTGGGCACACCGGCATGGCATCGTTTCAGCCGAAGAGGGCGCAGAGCGGATCGTCGACAGCATTGTGGCAAGCGATGTCAGCGTGGGGGACACCGTAATCGGCACCCTGCCAGTGCACTTGGCCGCCGATATCTGCGCGCGGGGGGCGCGTTATTTTCATATTGCGATGTCAGTGCCCACCGAGCGACGCGGGCAGGAGTTGACGCCGGACGACATGGACGCCTTTGGCGCCAGTTGCCGCGAATTCATCGTGTTTGGCGCTCCTGGCACTGCCTCTGCAGGGGTGCCCGCATCGCTTCCTGCGCCCGGAACCGGCGCCCATGTGTGCCTCGTCTCCGACCAGCAGATGGCCAACCTGCTGCCCATCCTCAAGCGCCGGCCCGCCCGTGTCGAACTGGTGTGTACGCCGGAGATGCAGCAGGATGGCAGAGGGGTGGATCGCCTCGCCCGCTCGCTCTGCCATTACGGCTACAGCGTCGAGCAGGTCACGCCACATGCAGCGCCGCGCGAATGCGCCGCGGACTTTCATGCTGCGCGCCTGTTCGCCCGCCAGTTGCGCGAGAAACTATTCCAGGCCCATCCGGGCGAGCCCCTGACACTCAACGCCACCGGCGGCACCAAGGCGCTCTCGAGCGCCTTCTTGATGGAGTTTCAGGGGCTGGAGATTCTCTATACCGACACCCAGGGCGGCGGCTTCATCCGCCACATGGATGGCAGCGCTGCCGGCCCCGAGCCGCTTGGCAGTCTCGTGACCAGCATCGACGATTACCTGCATTGCCAAGGCTACCGCATCACCCGAAGCATCTCGGACAATAAACGCTGGCGCGAAAACGCCGATGCACGCCGCGGCGTTTCGGAACAGCTGGCTGCCGGGAGCGGCACGAACATCATGAACAACTTCATCGGCGAACTGAACCGCCGCGCCCAGCAGGTGGAGGACAAGCTCCTGAGGACTCATTTCCAGGGTAATCCCAGATCGCTCAGTACGGAGAAGCGCAACGAGCTCCTCGAACAACACCTGCCATTCACCCCCAGCCCCGCGCTCGCCACCCCGGCCATCCTGGCCCCGCTGATCGCCAGCCTGTTCGATACCGATCTGCTGCGGTGCAACGAAGACGGTGCGGTTTTCTTTGCCGGCGTGGACGCGCTGCGCTATCTGAGTGGCGGCTGGCTGGAGGAATGGGCCTGGCATGTGGCTCGCGCATGTGGCGCCGACGATTGCCGCTGTGGGGTTTTCGTGCAGATGAACAAGGACGGCACGGCGAGCGACAAGGACGACAACGAACTCGATCTGATGGTCCTGCACAACAACCGCCTGCTCATCGCCGAATGCAAGACGATCAACTGGTGGGGAGCAAGTGGCAAGCAGGACATCCTCAATAAGCTCGACGCGCTTGGCAATCATGCCCGCGGACTGTTCGGTCGCACCCTCCTCGTGTCCGCCCGCCCGCTCGACGACGATGCTCGCCGCCGCGCCGACAACTATGGCGTCAAGGTACTCGAAGCCGTCCGCATGAACGGCCTGAAGCGGGAGATTCTCGACTGGATGGAGCATTGAGCGCATACGCCGGAGCATGCACGCCGCCGCCCATCAGAGCCAGACGTTCATGACTCACGGGTGAGCAGCATGAAGGAGAAACCCACCGCCTCGATTTCGGCCTGGCTTTGCAGCACCCGGCCTTCTTCCATGCGCCGCGCAAGCCGGAAGACGAGAGCAAGCTGGCCCGGTGCCTGCTCGAATTCGATCCTGCGCATCGGGCACTCGATACCTAGCAGTTCAGAGAGGATGGTTGCGGTCGGCGCATGCCCGATGGCGCTCTCGAAGCCGTGCTCATGAACAAGTTGCTGCGCCTCCAGAAGTGGAATCGTGCGGCTGCGGAACAGCCCGTCAGCCGTGATGATGGGTGCGTTCAACAGCCAGACCGGCGAGGCCAGGGCGCTGGATGAAGCAGGTTGCATGGAAAGTTCTTTCGATTGGTCGCATGAATCGGTTGTGCATAATGCCCAGACTGTCCGACGCCCAATTCACTCGCAAGCTTGCAAGGCCGCCCCCCGCGGGCGGGATTGGGCACACTGCAGTATCCCAGGCACGGGGAACCGCACCGACGACATCGATGAAAGCCTCGCAGGAAACCAGGATGAATACTTCAACAATCAGGGCCACGCTTGTCCGCCAGGATCGCCACCTCCAGCGGCTCGTTCATGGCGAACAAAACTATTCCAGACGCTGGGTCGCGGAGCACGGCAGCGACGATCCAGAACTGGCCGCTTGGCTGTCGGCTGAACTCAGGCTGCCTGACCAGCCCGCTCATCTGGCCCAGGCGCTTGAAGCTCTGCGCCTGCCTTGGCAGGGCTGGCTTGACTATTATCGAGGCGACTACCCGGCTGCCGCTGCATCTTTCACGCGAGCCTGGGCCACCCTCAGAGATGCGCCCGACGAAGCAGCCCTCGCGGCCGACATTGCGCTGGGTCTGGGCAAGGTCTATACGCGCAGCGGACACTGGCAGGACGCCCGCTGCTGGCTGCTGCATTCACTGCAGCAATGCCGCGACGAGCAGCGCCTGTTCGGCCTGGTGCAGGCCTATGGCGCGCTCGGCGAGCTGATGTTGCGGGCCGCACAGCCCCAGGCGGCACACGCCTGCATGAGCACCGCCTACCATCTGCTCCCGCCGGGCAGTGGCCAACAGCCACGGCAATTGAACTACCTGGCCAGTACCCTGATGCGCAGCGGCGCTGCGCTGCGCGCCGAATCGCTCCTGATGACGAGCCTGCACATGGCGCACGACGCCAACGACACGGATAGCGTCTGGCACGCCCTGGCTCGGCTTCAGTTTTTGCTCCTTGACGACCGACGACAAAGTGCACCGGACGTGCTCCTAACCCTGTGCGACTACCTGCCGACTCGCCTGACGCCCGTTGCTGCAGGCTTCCTGCATGTCGGTCGAGCCATGCGCGAGCAGCGTCTGGGCAATACCGGCGCTGCGCGCAAGTGTCTGCACTCTGCGCTCGGCGCGCTGGACCTCCCGGGCCAGGCTCTGCCCTGCGAAAGGGCCTGGGTCGACCGCCTGCTCGCCACGCTCGATGGGCTCCCCGTGACCCCGCCCCCCGCCGTAAGCCAACTGTTGGCGCTGGAGGCGCTGCCTGCCCCTACGAGCGAATCGATTCTCGACCGGACCTGGGCCAGCCTTGCGTTTCCAGCCGAAAACGGCTTTGCCTGGTTGCTTGAGGAGGTCGAATCCTTCGACGCCACTCTGGTCAGGCGAGCCTCCTTTTTTATATGACCGAACTGAACTCTCTGGAGCGAAGCACCATGCAGATGCAAACCGAACGTACCGTCGTCGTGACCGGCGCAGCAGGAGGCATGGGCTACGCAACCTCGCGCCACCTCGCCACGCAGGGTTGGCAGGTGCTGGGCATCGACCACGCCGACAATCTGAAGCCGCTCAGCAAGGAGATCCCGGGCCTCCACGCGCTGATTGCAGACCTGGCCGACTCCAGCCTCCCAGACCGGGTCGCAGGGGCTCTCACCTCCTTGCCGCCAGTTGCCGGCCTCGTCAACATGGCAGGCATTTCCGTCGGCGACACGATCGACCGGCTCAGCGACGAAGATTGGGACCTATCATTTGCCGTCAATGTAAGCCCTGCAATGCGCCTCATACGCCTCCTCGCGCCGCGCATGAAGGCCTATGGCAAAGGCAGCATCGTCAACGTCGGCTCGCCCGTCGGCATTGTCGGAGCCCGCAAACCGAGTTATGCCGCGAGCAAGGCGGCCCTGACCGGCCTCACCGTGAGCTGCGCACGCAACCTCGGACCCGACAACATTCGCGTAAACCTGCTTCTGCCCGGTCCGACCCTCACCGGCATGACCCACGATTGGAGCCCGGAGCGTCGTGCCGCAATTGCCGACGGCAGCTTCCTGAAGCGGCTGTGTGCGCCGGATGAAATCGCGCGGATGCTTGCCTTTTTGCTTGGCGAGGATTGCAGCTACCTGACCGGCAGCGTCATAGACATGACCGCCGGCAGCATGTGGGGGCACTGATGGGCAGGCAAAAATTGCGCTTGGCTTTGATTGGTCTGGGCAAACAGGGATTGGAACACCTGAACGCCTCGGATCTGTGCGAGGACATCGTTTTTGTGGCTGGCGTAGACCCCAGTCCAGAAACGCACCAGCGTGTGCTTGAAAGCGGCAACGGTATACAGGTGCTGGATAGCCTCGAAAGCCTGGACCCGGCCATGCTCGATGGCTTGGTGCTGGCCTTGCCGCACCATCGTTACACTGAGGCGTGGGACGCTCTGCTCGCCTTGGGCCTGCCGATCTTGAAGGAAAAGCCGCTTGGCCGAAGCTTCGACGAAGCCCTTTCTCTGCTCGATCGTGCGCGGGCGGCCGGATGTCCGGTGCAGACCGCCATTCAGCGTCGCCATCACCCGAGCTACCGACTATTGAAGCAAACGCTGGAAACAGGGCGCATCGAAGTCAGGGAAGTTCACGCCCACATGCACCTGGGTTTCACCGCGACCACCGGCGGCGTTGAGTCGTGGCGCGACAAGCGTCACCAAGCCGGTGGCGGCGCACTGCTAGACGCCGGCTATCACCTTGTGGATCTGCTGCATTTTATGTTCGGCCCATTCGATCTTGTGTCCGCCTCGCTGTGGCGGAACGGACAGCCCATCGGCGACAATGAAATCGACGAACGCGCGTGGCTGACCGGACGCGCCGAAAAAGGCTGGATCATGCTTGACTCATGGCTGGCCGGACAGCCCGATCCGAAAACCGGAAAGCCGATGAAGTCCGAGCGCCTCATCCTGAAAACCAGCCAAGGCATCTGGGAGGCGAACCGCGAAGGCATCTGGCACGACGAGCTGCGGGTCGCCACCACTGACCGCGAATGGCGCCAAGCCATGGCCGGGCAGCTGGACGGCTTCGCCGGCCACATCCGCAGCGGGCGCTGGCATGACGAACTGATTTGGGATCAGCTCCCGGCCATGCGCGTGATCGACGAGGCTTACCGTCTCGCAGCACGCTACTGAGGCCAGGCCACCGCGCATAGGGCAATCAAACCGATATGGCATATCTACCGCACTTTGATCCGGCGCCCAGTGATTTCCGAAGTAAGCCTCCGGCAAACCCATCTTGACCGTGGCCGACAATCAGTGCTCGAATGTCCATTCGCACTGTTCAGTTACCCACTGTTCTTGTGGATATCCGTGGGGATAGCACAAGGGCTGTAGCCGTATGCAATTGTTTAGTATATTGTTTTTAGCATTGCCTCATTTATAGGCGGTGAAGCGACCCAGAAAGTCTCACCGCCTCACTCGCTAGGCTGATCGGTATTTTGGAGTGGATGGGCCGCAGGTAGGGCTGAAGTGACGGATTCCTGACTAACTTGGCTCTGCGCATAGGCTTGGCGCAGCCGCGTGCTTGTTACCGATGCCTTCAGACCCATGAAGTCGACAAGCTCCGCGTCACTTGCGCCGGCATCGATCAGCAAACCTGCGTAGGTATTGCGCAACGTCTGAGCACAGGCTCGATCCCCCGTCACGCCAGCCGCTTCTAGACAACGCTGAGTGCGACGATGGATAGAAGAAGCGTGCATGAACAAGCTCTTCGCCGTTCGCCCGTAACCAACGCTCCGATCCCCCTCGAAAATGGGATCGGCACCATTCATCTCTTTCCCTTTCCGCTTCGCCTGAATCAGCAACCAAGCTCTAAGTGGTGCCATGGCAAACGGCATGATTCGGGCCCTGTGCGTATAGCGGGGCAAGCTAAGATCAACTCTGGCCTCAGTCAAATCAATGCAATTAAGCGTCAATCGCTCAACATGCGACACCTTTAAACCAGCGCCCAGCAAAAGCGCCACCAAAGCTAAATCCCGATATTCCAACCAAGCTTCTAAGCCACGGCCTTCAAGCTCAAGCCGCGTTACGGCTTGTTCAATGGTTTGAACGACGGCGCCGCGTTCTTTGTCGGAAAGAAAGCGGGTAGGTTTGTCCTTGTTCTGCCCCACTCTATCGTATGCAGCTTCGCGACCTGGATTCAGGCCGGCGAGTCCCAAGGCATTGAGATGCACGAAGACCCGCTCAAGTTGGCGAACATATTGCTGGCGCTGACGACCTGTTTGAGGGCGCCGACGGCTTTCGGGTAGATTCGGGTTCGCGGTATCGAGAAATCGGCGAAGATCGTCCTTTTCGCAGCGATCCAGACGCTTACCCTGCTCGCCTAGCCACTCGCAAAAGCGTGTAAACATAGCGATATAGACCGTTTTGGTCGAAGCGGCATAGGGTTGCCGGCTTAGCCACGATGCGTAGGCAATCTGCGGAGCATCAAGCCAAGAGTTTAAGGAGTCAAAGAGGTCTGCGGGTTGCATTTTTTTCATTCTTTGACGCTTAATTGCATGTATCGCTAATGGCAGGTGAGAAGGCGTGATCATAGCGTTGAGCATCTATGTGATGAAGGGCCACGGAGCCATCGCGATCTCAAGGACTGGCGCAGCAGCCCAACAAACGCGGCACCGCCTGAGCGAACTGCTGACCATTGAGGTCTGCGCGGCCCTCAGCGGCGCGGATGGCTTTGAGGACATCGCCAGTGGGCGCGCACCAGCGGTGCCCGCGCCGGCTAAGACGGGGCCAAGCGGGGTTTCGTGCGGCTACCGCGCCGCTGGGTGGTTGAACGCAGCTTCGATTGGGCTGCCCGCTTTCGCCGTCTGGCCATTGTCTGCCTAATGTTGCACCACCTGCCAGAGGCCATGAACGTCATTCTCTAAGCGCTCCGGAGTTCCGCCGCAGCCAG